>JBDHVD010000473.1:0-7054 GCA_039809525.1 Labilithrix sp.
GTCGCGTACTTGCTCCCGTCGAGCGGCGGCGCCGGCGTCCCCGGCTGGAGGAGCGCGCACGACGACGCGGAGGCGTCGTCGGTGACCACGAGCGTGCGCGGCGTCAGCCCGTTCCGCTGCGGTTCGCCCGCCACCTCGACGGTGTAGCTGCCCGCGGCCAGGGCGGGGATGGTGCACTTCACCGACGGGATCATGCACACCGCCGGGCACGCGCGATCGCCCGGCGGCGGGCACGTCGTCGCCGACATGGCAAAGACGATCCGATCGCCGCTCACCGAGACCTTGCACGCATCGAGCGTGGTGAAGCACCCGAGGCAGCCGTCGGTGGCGTCGACGTCGACGGTGATCGGCTGGCCGGCACGCGCGGTCCCGGGCACGCACGCGCGGTTGCCCTTCACCTCCGCCGTCCAGCACGCGCCGCCGCCCGACGAGCCTTGCGATCCGCCGCTGCTGCTGCCGCCGCTGCTGCTGCTGGTGCTGCTGCTGCTGCTCGTCGCTCCGCCCGGGTCGACGCTTCCCCCGCAGGCGATCGCGAGCAGGGAGGAGAGAGCGAGGAGGACCGACGCGCGGAGCACCATGCCGGGCATCGAGCAAAGCCCAGGCCATCCCGCAAGTGCAAGAACGCCGGGGACACGCGAATGTCCCCGGCGCCGTGGCACACCCCGCCATGACGCGGACGTCATGGCTCGGGGCATCGCCCGATCACATGTGCTCGATGATGTTCGTGCCGAACTCGGAGCACTTCACCTCGGTCGCGCCCTCCATCAGGCGGGCGAAGTCGTAGGTGACCTTCTTCGACGCGATCGCGCCGTCCATGCCCTTGATGATGAGGTCCGCGGCCTCGACCCAGCCCATGTGGCGGAGCATCATCTCGCCCGAGAGGACGACCGAGCCCGGGTTGACCTTGTCGAGGTCGGCGTACTTCGGCGCGGTGCCGTGGGTCGCCTCGAAGATCGCGTGGCCGGTGACGTAGTTGATGTTGCCGCCCGGCGCGATGCCGATGCCGCCGACCTGCGCGGCGAGCGCGTCGGAGAGGTAGTCGCCGTTGAGGTTCAACGTCGCGATGACGTCGAACTCCTTCGCGCGCGTGAGCACCTGCTGGAGCGTGATGTCGGCGATGGCGTCCTTGATCAGGACCTTGCCCTTCGCGAGCTCCGCCTTCTGCTCGGCGTTGGCCGCGTCCTCGCCCTTGGCCTCCTTGGTGCGCTCCCACTGGCCCCAGGTGTAGACCTTCTCGCCGAACTCCTTCTCGGCGAGCGCGTAGCCCCACTTCATGAAGGCACCCTCGGTGAACTTCATGATGTTGCCCTTGTGGACGAACGTCACGCTCTTGCGCTTGTTCGCGATCGCGTACTCGATCGCCGCGCGCACGAGGCGCTCGGTGCCCTCCTGGCTGACGGGCTTGATGCCGATGCCCGTCGAGCCGGGGAAGCGGATCTTCTTGAAGTCCTTGGGGAACTCCTTCTCGAGGAACGCGAGGATCTTCTGCGCCTCGGCGCTCTTCGCCTCCCAGTCGAGGCCGGCGTAGATGTCCTCCGTGTTCTCGCGGAAGATCACCATGTCGACGTCCTGCGGGCGCTTCACCGGGCTCGGCACGCCGTTGAACCAGCGCACCGGACGGAGGCACACGTAGAGATCGAGCAGCTGGCGGAGCGCGACGTTGAGCGAGCGGATGCCGCCGCCGATCGGCGTGGTGAGCGGGCCCTTGATGCCGACGAGGTACTTCTTGAAGTCCTCGATCGTCTGGTCGGGCAGCCAGTTGCCGGTCTGCTTGAACGCCTTCTCGCCGGCGAGCGTCTCATGCCAGACGATCTTGCGCTTGCCGCCGTAGGCCTTCTCGACCGCGGCATCGAACACGCGAACGCTCGCGCGCCAGATGTCGCGACCCGTTCCGTCGCCTTCGATGAACGGGACGATCGGGTTGTCGGGGACGTTCAGCTTGTTGCCCGAGCCCATCGTGATCGGCTGGCCATTGGACATGAGACGGACCTCCAGGAAATCTGTGGGGGCGAAGGGGGTACCACGGCGAGGCGTTTCGGCGAAAGAGCGTTTGGTGGGATGCGGCCATGATGCGCCGCATCCCGAGCGCGGGTTCGTCGGCCGACGCGCCGAGCGATGCGCGGGCAGCCTCGAGCCGGATCAGCGAAGCGTGAGCTCGCGGCCGCACGGGAGATCGAGCTCGCGGGCCTTGCCCTGCGAGCCGATCCGGATCGTGCGCTTGCCGCACTTCATCTTCACGGGCGAGGCGCCGTCCGAGAGCACGACGTTGTCGACGTAGACGCGATGACCCGCGGCGTACTTCGGGAGCGTCACGAGCGTCGTGTCGGGCGCGATCGACGACTTCGGCAGCGCATCGACCGGGACCACCGGGGCCGTGTCCTCGACCTTCGGGGCGGGGCCAGCGGGAGGAGCCGGCGCAGGCGCAGGGAGCGGCGCGGGCGGCGGAGCCACCGCGGGCGGAGGAGGCGCCGCGGCGGGCGCGACCGGCTTCGTGGGCTGCGGGCTCCGATCGACCAGCGCGTGCGCGGTCGCGCGGGCACGCGCGAACGTGTCGACGGGGACGAGCATCACGACCGCGGCCGTGGCGGCGACGCCGATCGCGAAGAGCGCGAGCGCGACGAGCGCACCGCTGCCGCGCTTGGCGGGAGGCGCGGGCGCGAACGCCGCGACGGGCGCGGGCGGAGGAGCGAACGACGCCGGCGGCGTCGCCGGACCGATCGCGACGGCCATCGGCGCGACGCTCGGGACCGGCGGCGGATCGGTCGCGCGGAGGAGCTCGTCGACCTCGTCCGCGGCTTCCGCGACGAGATCGGGGAGCATGCGCTGCGTGCGCGGCGGATGCGGAGCCGGATCCGGGTACGCCTCGAGCAGGATGTCCTCGGGCGCGACGTCCTGCGTCGAATCGGCGGAAGGCGGGACCGACGGGAACGTTCGCCGTCGAACGATCTTCCGCGCGCGATCGATCGTCACGGGTGCACGCTCGACCGTCTCGGCGACGTCCGACGGATCGTCCACGGGCTCGACCGGAAGCTGGAACCGCGGCAGCGGCGCGGCGTCCATCCCGGGGCGAGCCGCCGTCGCAGGCGCTCGCGTCTTGGATCCAGTGTGGTTCAAGGTGCGACCGATGAGCGATCCAGAGTGTGTCCGATCGCGGCGAGGAAGCAAGGGTCACGTTGGAAGAACGAAAAAGGCTTGGAGATACCGACTACAGTCGCCGACCCATGACGGCGCGCCTCTCTCCTCTCCGCCCGCTTGTCCCGGCGATCGCGCTCCTCGCCACGGTCGCGCTCACGACCGCCGCGACGTCCCACGGTCAGCCGGTAGCGGCCCCGTCGAGGCTCGTCGCCGAGACGCCGGACGACACGATCGCGATGCAGAAGGAGCGCGCCGTCGCGAAGGGCGCGTCCGAGGGCGATCAGCTGGCCGCCCTGTCGGTGATCGCGACGCTCGGCGATCGCGCGAGCCACGGGGTCGCCGAGTCGGCGCTCGGCGCGATCGCCGGCGGGACGAGCGGCGAGGTGAAGAGCGAGGCCCAGGCGCTCGCGCGCGCGCATGCGAGCGACGAGGGAACGAACGCCGGCATCGCGAAGGCGCAGGCGGCGGGGATCGTGACCGACCTCGCGATCCTCGGACCGTTCCGCGACACCGGCGGCGGTCTCGACGCGCACGACGGTCCGGAGGCGGGCAAGTCGGCCGCGGCGTTCGGCGATCCGAAGGCGACGTACTCGTGGGGCTCGGTCGAGGTCGCGTGGCGGCCGGTGCCGCCGACGTTCGCGCAGGCGCGCGGCGTCCCCCTCGACGTCTTCATCCATCCGCGGAAGGAGAGCTGCTCCTTCGTCGCGTCGAAGATCACGCTCGATGCGCCGAAGAAGATCGTCGTCCGCCTCGCGGCGACCGGCCAGGCGCGGCTCGTCTTCGACGGCGTCGACGTCGCGCACAGCGACGACGTGAACCAGCTCGCGCGCTTCGATCGGCTCGCGGCGCAGATCGACGCGACGAAGGGACCGCACGTGGTGGCGGCGAAGGTCTGCACCGGCGCGCTCGACGACGCCGGCCGCGTGCGCCTGCGCATCACCGACGACAAGCACGAGCCGCTGAAGGTCGCGGCGAGCGCCGATCTGTCGGCGAAGCCCGGCGAGACGATCAAGTGGGGCGACAAGGCGCTCAAGGTGACGAAGGCGCCGACGTCGCTCGCGCGCGCGATCGGCGGCAAGGGCGGGGCCGACGCGCTCCTCTCGGCCGCGACCGTGCGCACGCTCGGCGGCGCGGACGATCTCAAGAGCCCGCGCGCGGCCGGTCAGCTCGATGCGCTGCTCCAGTCGAAGGACCTCTCGCCCGATCGTCTCGCCCTCGCCGCGTGGGTGACGCCGTCCGGCGCCAACCGCTCCGCGCGGCTCTATCGCGCGCGCGAGGCGGCGAAGAAGGCGAGCGACGCCGCGACCGCCGCGTTCGTCGAGCGGCGCCTCGTCGAGGTGCACCTCGACGGAGACATGCCGGACTGGGCGATCGCCCAGCTCCGCGGGAGCAAGCTCGACGCGAAGAAGGATCCCGAGGCCGTGCTCCTCGGCGCTCGCGTCCTCCGCGCGCTGCGGGTCGACGCGCTGCAGATCGAGGCCATGCGCACGCTCTCGGCGGCGTTCCGCGCGGCGCCGCAGAAGGTGCCGACCGCGATGCTGTTCGATCTCTCGCGCGCCGCTCGCGTCCACGATCCGATCGCGTGGGTCGACGCGGCGCAGGAGCTCGCGCGCCGCGGCGTGCGCGGCGAGATCCTCGTCGACGCGATGGGCGCGAAGGGCGCCAAGGAGGTCACCGCGGCGGCGACCGACGCGTTCGCCGGCGGGATGGACGACGCGGACGAGGCGCTCTCCGTCGCCGGGCACGTCGTCGATGCCGGCGATCACCAGCAGGCGGCGCTCCTCTATCGCGTCACCTGCAAGTGGGCGCCGAACCGCCCCGAGGCCTGGGCCGGGCTCGCGCGCGAGCTCGCCACGGTCGCGAAGGACCCGAACGACAAGCAGCTCGTGATGGTCGCGCTCCGGCGCGCCCGCGAGCTGTCGCCCGGCGACGCGAAGTACCGCGCCGAGCTCGCGCTGCGCATGGGCCCGGTGAAGCCGGGCGGTCCCCAGGTCGCGCCCGGCGATCACGACGACGAGCGCTACATCGCCGACACGAAGACGATCCTCGCGCGGCGCAAGGGCGTCCCCGGCTCACCAGGCAAGAGCGCACCCGACGTCGCCGATCGCGAGCTGCACTGGCTCCGCGCGGTGCGCATGCACGCGGACAACCGCGTCTCGCAGCTGATCCACTACGCGCGCGAGATCGTGATCGCGCCGCGCTCGCAAGGCGAGCTGTTCGAGCCCATCCCGCCGGAGGGCGACCTCACGGAGATCCTCCGCGCGCGCGTCCACAAGAAGGGCGGCGGCATCGCCTTCCCGGTCGAGGAGCACAACGACGGCGTGCGCCCGCGCATCCGCTGGCCGGAGCTCGAGGCGGGCGACACCGTCGAGGTCGTGATCCGCCAGTGGACGAGCACGGCGGTCGGAGGACGCGGCGACGCGCCCTTCTACTTCATGGACTACGCCGGCTCTCCGGCGAGCCATCCGCTCCTCTACAACGAGGTGATCGTCGAGACGTTGCCGGGGCACCCGCTCTACGTCGACGTCATCCACGACAAGCTCGTGCCGTACAAGCGCATCGAGAAGGACGAGCGCGGCATGCACGTGCTGCAGATGATCTGGGACCAGCCGATGATCGTCCCGGAGGAGCCGCTCGCTCCGCACCTGTCGGAGATCGCGCCGGTGATCCTCGGATCGACGTTCAAGAGCTGGGCGGACTTCCGCAAGTGGTACGGCGAGGCGGTGCGCGGCTTCACCGAGCCGGACGAAGAGGTGCGCCGCATGGCCGCCGAGCTCACGAAGGGGAAGAAGACGCGCGAGGAGAAGCTCCGCGCGCTGTTCGAGTTCGTCGCCGACGACATCCGCTACGTGAACTACGTCTCCGGCGAGTGGTGGCTCCCGAACCGCCCGCAGCAGCTGCTCGCGCGGCGCGAGGGCGATTGCGACGACAAGGCGATGCTCCTCATCACGCTGCTCCGCTCGGTCGGCATCGAGGCGCAGGAGGTCATGGTGCAGACCCGCCTGACCGGGCAGCCCTCCGTCATCCTCGCGAAGAACGTCGCCGTGCCGATGTTCGATCACGGCATCGCGTTCTTGCCGGGGCCGAACGGCGGGACGTACCTCGACGCGACGAGCCCGCAGTCGCGCCTCGGCCCGATCCCGTCGATGGACGCGCGCGCGGTCGCGCTGCGGATGGACACCGGGCCGGCGGAGATCGTGCAGCTCCCGGCGAGCTCGCCCGACGACCACGGCGCCGACGTGAGCTGGACGCTCACGCTCGACGCCGACGGCTCGGGCAACCTCGCGGGCGACGAGAAGCACTCGGGCGACAGCGCGTTCTGGCTCCGCACGAACCTCGGTCAGGCCGAGGCGCGCGCGCAGTACGTCGAGGACGCGCTCGTCGGACCGTGGTTTCCCACGATCGACGTCGAGAAGAACATCGACTTCAAGGGCGACCTGCCGAACGGCAACGCGGTCGTGAAGTACAAGGCGAAGTCGCGCGGCCTCGCGCGGCGCGAGGGCAAGGACCTGGTGCTCCCGCTGTCGCCGAGCGCGACGTTCGGCTCGCAGCTCGCGCCGCTGCCCACGCGCACGCTCCCCGTCCTCCTGCCGCCGCACTTCGCGCCCTCGCACCAGAACCGCACGCTGCGCGTGATCGCGCCCGCGGGCTACGCGTGGGGCGAGCTCCCGCCGGGCGGCGACGCGAACGGCGGCGTGTTCGGCAAGGCGCACCTCGAGATCGCGCGCGACGCGAAGGATCCGCGCGTGCTCGTGATCAAGCGCAGCGTGGTCTTCGACCAGCACCTCATCCCGGTCGACAAATACGGCGCGTGGCGGCAGTGGATCCAGAGCGTCGACGCGCTCATGCACAAGGAAGTGCGCCTGACGGAGGCGAAGTGATGCATCGGTACCTGTTCGCGCTCCTCGCGATCGTCCTC
>JBDHVD010000474.1:0-7031 GCA_039809525.1 Labilithrix sp.
AGCGACGGATCGCTCTCGCGAACCAGCTCGACACGCAGCTCGGGGAGACTGACGGCACAGACCCGCACGGCGCCCTCGTTCTAGCTCGCGACGCGCACGACGTGCTGCGACGCCGCGCGTCCTCGGCGATCCTTCGTGACCCGCACGGCGATGGCGTCGGGCCGCCGCTCGACCTCGATGCGGAGGGCGACCGGCCACGGCGTCTCGCGCGACTCGTACGCGTTCGTCAGGACGAGCGACGTGACGCCCTTCTCTTCTGCGGCGAGCGCGAGCTTTCGCACGATCACCGAGCCGTCGACCTTCGGCGCCGAGCGCGGCTTCGTCCCCGCGAGCCTCCCTTCGAGGCCCGCCTGCGCATCGACGACGACGAGATCGAACGCCCCCGACGAGGCGACCTTGATCGCCGTCCGCGCGAGCGCCGCGCGCGAGGGCCGGACGATCAGGAGACGCTCGAGATCGACGCCCGCCTGGACCAGCGCCGGCGCATGGAGCGACGGCGCATCGGCCGGCGTGACCCATGCGCACCACGTGCCGTCCTGCGCATGCACGGCGTGCGTCGCCGCGAGCGCGATCGTCGTCGCGCCCCCGCGCAGGCAGACGTGGCCGCTCGGCTTCCCGCTCGACGGGAGCGGCCGGGCGGGCGGCGACGCGATCTCGACGACGCCGCGCGGCAGCCCGTGATCGGGCAGCACCGCCTCGAGCTCGGGCCAGTCGAGGGCCAGCACCGCGCGCTCGGGCAGCAGCGCGCCCGTTCCTTGCAAGACACCGAGCCGGGCGAGCATCGCCGGATCGAGATGCTGCAGCTGGAGGCGCGGGACCTCGAGGGCGGCGGCCATACTGAACAAAGTAACAGTGGTCGCCCGCCCGCGCAAGGGGGCCGCCCGAGATTCCCCGGGACCGCTGGGTCGCGCTCAGCGAACGCAGTTGATCGTGCCGTAGAGCAGCCGGCTCACGCCGTTGTCGACCTCCGTGAGCACGAGGTCGAGCTCGGAGGAGACGCTGTTCGGGACGTTCGCGAACGCGACGGTCGCGCGCTGGATCTTCGGATGGTCGAGGAGGAAACGTTCGGGACCGACCTTGCGGGTGCGGAACGCGCGGTCGCGGAGGTTGTACCAGAGGAAGTTCAGCCCCTGCCCGCGCTGCGGCTCGGGCGGCGTGCCGATCCACACGAGCTCGTCGCCGAAGAAGCGCGCCTGCTGCCCGCCGAGCGGCGCCTCGAGGAGCGTGCCCAGCGTGAACGCCGGCGGGATCTTCGTCGCGTCGATCGACGCGAGCTGCGCGTCGGGGATCAGGCCGGCGCGGATCTGCCCCGGGCTGCCGCCCGAGCCCGAGAAGTCGACCTCGGCGCCCGCGAGGAGCACGCCCTGCCCGGCCGCCGCGCCGCTCGCGGTGAGCGTGATGAACGGCTTGCCGCCCGGGGGCGACAGCGGATGGATCGGCACGGGGCCGTTCGGGTTCTCCGGGATCGCGAAGTACGACGCCCCGGGATCGCCCTGCCCCTCCGGACCGCGATCGTTGAAGACGAGGACCACGTTGCCGGAGCGCGCGAGGAAGCTCGGCCGGGTGTCGCGCTCCTCCCCCGTGTAGACCACCACCGGCATCGGCTTCGCCTGCCCCGTGCGGTGCGCGGCCACGAGATCGTACTTCGACGGCATCTGCGCCTGCGGCGCGCTGAACGCAAAGAAGTACTCGCCGGGCGCCTGGTAGATCCCGAGCGCACCGCGGACGTTGCCCTGCGAGCTCGGGAAGTCGGCGGACACGACGTTCTCCGCCGCGTTCGTCGGGGCGCCGTCGAGCGCCTCGAACACCGTCAGGTGCGCGAGCGGCGCGCCGACGAGCGGCGTCCAGTAGAGGAGCGCGAGGCCGTCGGTGCGCCGTCGCACGTCGAGGAACGTGCCCTTCTCCGCGAGGTCGAGCTTCTGCGCGTTCACCGGCGAGCCCGGCGGGCCCTGCTTCGGGTCGAACGAGTAGACCATCGCCCCGGGCGCGTTCATCCGCTGCGCGACGACACGGACCACGTTGCCCGCGCGATGGACCTCGAGGACGCCGTCGGTGGCGAAGGCGGCCGCCGGATCGTTGACCGCCTCGATCACGCGGAGCTGGCCGACGCCGCACGCGGTGAACGGGGGCGTGGTGGCGTCGGCATCGGCGGCGGCATCGGTCGCGCCGCCGCCGTCGGTCTCGCTCGCGCTGTCGGGCCGACCGGCCTCGGGGAGGTTGCCCGAGCTCGAACCAGGCCCTACCTCGAAGTCTCCGAGGAGCGCCGTGCACCCAACGCCCGAACCGAGCGCGAGCGCCAGCGCGAGCGTTCCGACCACCACTTTTCGCATGCGCGGCAGGATAACCCATCCGGAAATCCGTGGTGCTTTCCTGCGTGCGCGCTAAATAGGCCTTCGACGTGGAGCCCCTTCCGAACGATCCGCTTCTCGATCGCCTCGCGGCGATCTTCCGTGAGATGGGCTCCGTGCTCGTCTGCTACTCCGGCGGGATCGACAGCGCGTTCGTCCTCGCGGTCGCGCATCGCGTCCTCGGCGAGCGCTGCATCGGCATGACCGCCGTGAGCCCGAGCCTCGCGCCCTTCGAGAAGGAGGAGGCGGTCGCGATCGCCAAGGCGATCGGCGCGCGCCACGAGCTCGTCGACTCGAACGAGATCGAGGACGAGGGCTACGCGCGCAACGACGTCGACCGCTGCTTCCACTGCAAGAGCGAGCTCTACCGGGTCAGCGCGAAGAAGCAGGTCGACTGGGGGCTCGCCGCGGTCGTCAACGGGACGAACCTCGACGATCTCGGCGACTACCGTCCCGGGCTCGAGGCGGCGAAGGAGGCGGGCGCGCGGAGCCCGCTCGTCGAGGCGGGCTTCAAGAAGGAAGACGTGCGCCGCCTCGCGAAGGCGATGGGGCTGCGGATCTGGGACAAGCCCGCCGCCGCCTGCCTGTCGAGCCGGCTCCCCTACGGAACGCGCGTGACCCGCGAACGCCTCGCGCAGATCGCGGCGCTCGAGGGCGACCTCCATGCGCTCGGCATCCGCCAGGCGCGCGTCCGCTGGCACGCCGCGAGCGCCGCCACCGAGGGCACGCGCGAGGCGGCCATCGCGCGGATCGAGATCGCGAAGAACGAGCTGGTGAAGGCGTTCGACGCGCGCGACGCGATCGTCGACGCCGGGCGGCGCGCGGGCTTCGCGTACGTCACGCTCGATCTCGCGGGCTACCGGACCGGCAGCCACAACGAAGTGCTCGCGAAGCGCACGCTGCCCGTCCTCTCGTAGGTGGGACGCGCGCGCAGCCGCGAGCACGACGGGCGCGAAGCTCCCACGAATCTTCGTGGGCGGTGGTCGTTCGTTCGACCAGCCCTGCCGTAAACCTGTAATTTTCTACCATGCGCCTGTCTCTCGGCCTGGTCAGCGCGATTGCCGTCGCTGCGTTCAGCCCCCTCGCGTGCGGCGACACCGGCGACTCCACGTTCCCCGACGGAACGAGCAGCAGCGGAACGAGCAACGGATCGAGCGGCCCGGGGTTCGTCCCGGGCAGCAGCGGGGGAAGCAGCGGATCGAGCAGCGGATCGACCGCGGCCGACGTCGACGTCGCGTCGCTGCGCATCGATCCGGCCGACGCGACGATCACCGTCGCGGCGGGGAAGAGCGCGGCGCAGGGCTATCGCCTCTTCGGCAAGCTGAAGGGATCGTCGACCGAGATCGAGCTCACGAGCCGCGCGGTCTTCTACGTGCCGGACAACTACCTCGTCGGCGGCTTCCCCGCGAACGGCGCGCCGACGTTCACCACGCGCCTGCCCGCGGCGCCGACCGATCCCCCGCAGCGCGGCGGCAAGCTCACGGTGCAGGCGATCGCCTCGAACTCCGACGGGACGGTCAAGGCGGAGACGTCGCTCACGGTGAAGCTCACCGCGATGCTCGACGCGCCGGCGGTCACGCCGCCGCTCCCCGCGAACCCTGCGAGCAAGTTCGCCGGCACCGAGGACCCCGCGCGCAAGCCCGCGATCGTCTACCCGAACGACGGCGTGATGCTGCCGCCGAACCTGCGTCGCCTCGACGTGCACTGGAACCCCGGCGCGGGCAACGACCTCTTCGAGCTGACGTTCACGCACGCATACGGCGAGGTCACGTACTACAGCCGCTGCTCGCAGACCGGCCTCAAGAGCGGCTGCGGCTTCGAGCTCGATCAGGACGGCTACGCCTACCTCGCGGAGTCGGCGCGCGGCGCGGGACCGGTGAAGCTCGTCATCCGCGGCACCGATTCCGCGGGCGCGACGTTCGGCAAGTCGGCCGAGCTGTCGCTCGAGTTCGCGGAGAACCGCGTGGACGGCGGCCTCTACTACTGGAAGGTCAGCGAGCCGCAGGGGATCATGCGCTTCGACTTCGGCGCGGCCTCGGGCGATCCCGAGGCGTACGTGCTGAAGGGAGAGAACGCGCAGATCAACCAGTGCCCGGGCTGTCATGCGCTCTCGCGCGACGGCAAGAAGCTCGTCGCCTCGCTCGGCGGCCAGAACGACGGCCGGCTCGTGTTCATCAAGGACCTCGCGGTCGCGAAGACCGATCCTTCGTGGCTCACCGTCCAGCCGAACACCGACGCGGGGAAGAAGAACCGGATCCAGTTCGCCTCGTTCAACCCCGACGGCACGCAGTTCGTCGCGGTCTACGGCGACAACGCGACGTCGGGCGGCGATCCGAAGCCGGCCGATCTCGACAAGAACAAGCTGTGGTTCCACGACGGCAACACGGGGGCCCGCTCGACGTCGAAGCAGCTCTCGTTCAAGCCCGATCACCCCGACTGGTCGCCGGACGGAAAGATGATCGCCCTCACGCACGTGGGCAACGCGAACACGACCACGCAGCGCCCGCAGGACGGCTCGATCGATCTGATGACGCTCGCCGGCGGCGCGTGGGGCGATCCGATCTCGCTCGTGGCGCCGGCGTCGGGGCTCAACCGGTACAACCCGAACTTCGTCCCCGACTCGTCGTTCCTCTACTACACCGAGTCGTCGTGCGCGGCGACGAGCCCGAACGACGGTTCGGGCAACCGCTGCGATGCCGACGCGGACACGAGCGCGAAGACCTGGGCGGTGAAGCCTCAGGCGGGCGCGACGCCGGTCCTCCTCGCGAAGGCCGCCGCGCCCGGCGTCGCCGATGCGGGCAACACCTATCTCGGCGACACGTTCCCGCGCTCGGCGCCGTTCCAGACCGTGCACCGCGGCGGGAAGCTGTTCTGGTTCACGGTCGCCTCGCGCCGCGAGCTAGGTCTGAAGGCGTATCAGGGCGCCCAGCACCTCTGGATGTTCGCCGTCGATCCGGCGAAGGTCCTCGCAGGACAGGACGGCAGCTACCCGGGCTTCTACCTGCCGTTCCAGGATCTGGAGACGTCGAATCACATCGCCCAGTGGACGCAGAAGATCGTCGGCGGAGCCACCCCGCCGCCTCCGCCTCCGCCCCCTCCTCCCCCGCCGCCGCCTCCGCCGCCGGTGCCGCACTGAGCGCCCGCGCGACGCGGACCCTCACCACGAACATGGCGTAGGCCGACGCGATCGCCGCCATTGCGGCGATCCCGAGCGGCGTGCGGAGCGCTTCGTCCTCGCTGAGCGCTCGACCGACGATCGCCGCGAGCGCAGAGACGGCGAGCCCGATCTGCGCCCGCTCGAGCCAGCGGAGCGCGTCGCGTCTCACGCCGGCTCCCGATCGTTCGGCACCGAGCGCCGCGCGGCGCGACGCTCGGCGACCGGGCGAGCGCGCTGGCGCGCGAGGGCGAGCGTGCGGGCGACGCGCTCGTCGAGGCGGATCGCCGCCTGGCTCACCGCGACGTACGCATCGGCGTCGGTCGCCTCGACGACGACGGTGCGCTCGGTGGAGAGCCGCGCGAGGATCCGGCACCGCTTGTCCGGACCGCCCTTCGGCCCGTTCACGTCGGCGAGCCGGACGACGATCCGCGCGATGCGGTGCGCGAAACGTCCCACCGCGAAGTCGAGCCGGCGCGAGACATGCTCGCGGAGCGCGACGGAGACCGGGACGTTCGAGCTGCGGAGTTCGATCGTGAGCACGTGGAATCCTCCTCTGCTCGTCACGACGTAGCGCTGGCCAGGACGCCGCTGTAGGCCGTCCCGCGGGGAACACTGTTCGGATCCGCGAACAGTCGGACAGGGGTCCGCGTGCCATGTTTTCGTCATGTCGGCTCACCGAACGATCACCATGACCGAGGACGATCTGCGCATGCTCGCCGAGGTCGTCACGCTGTACGGCGACGCCGAGACCGACGCGACCGAAGCCCTCCAGCAGGCGCTCGATCGCGCGGTCGTCGTCGCGCGCGACGCGGTCGCGCCGTCCGTCGTCACCATGAGCTCGCGCGTGCTCTGCCGCGACGATCAGGGCGCGACGCGCGAGCTCCAGCTCGTCTACCCCAAGGAGGCCCACGCGGAGTCCGGCCGGATCTCCGTGCTCGCGCCGTTCGGACGCGCGCTGCTCGGCGCCGCCGTCGGCGATCGGATCGAGGTCATCGGCCGCGGGCGCTCGCGCACGTGGACCGTGGAGGCCATCCATTACCAGCCCGAGGCGGCGGGCGATCCCGACCGATGATTTCCCCCTCGCGCTCCATCTGCTAGCTGCTGATGCATGCGCGCGAGCCCGGATGACATCGTCGGGATGGCGTTCTTCGCCCGCGTGGTCGAGGCACGTTCCTTCAGCGTGGCGGCGCGCACGCTCGGCGTCTCCAAGTCGGCGGTGAGCGCGCGCGTGTCCCGTCTCGAGGAGCGCCTCGGCGTGCGCCTGCTCCACCGCACGACGCGGCGCCTCGCGCTGACCGCGGACGGCGTGCGCCTCTACGAGCACTGCGCCCGCGTCGTCGCCGAGGCCGACGGCGCGGCCGCGGTCGCCGCGGGCGCGAGCGCGGTCCCGCGCGGGCCGCTCCGCGTGCACGCGTCGTCGAGCTTCGCGCACGCGTGGCTCGCCCCTGCCCTCCGCGCGTTCGTACAGGCGTACCCCGACGTGCGGGTCGAGCTGCGGCTCGGCGATCGCGTCCCCGACCTCGCGG
>JBDHVD010000475.1:0-7022 GCA_039809525.1 Labilithrix sp.
CCGTGCTCGCGATCGCGCAGAACCGCCAGATGCACCGGAACGCCGAGGAGGACGATCTCTACGACGAGGAGCTCGGCATCATGAACGGCTCGCTCGGCGCCCCGAACCTCGAGCACCCGCCTGCCACGGTGGGTACGTACTCCGCAGCCTCGATGGGCTCGGCCACCGGCACGGAGATCAACGTCGCCGAGGGACCGTTCCAGTTCCCCGACGAGTAGAGCTCACTTCTTGTTCGAGAACGACACCTTCTCGGGCGCCGGCTCGAGCACTTCGTACTTCTGGAACGTGAGCACGCCGTTGACCGGGTCGCTCACGAGGCCGCCCGACGCCTTGCTGAAGGTGAAGCCGTACTGGCCGGTGACCTTCACCTTCGCGCCCTTCGCCGGGAGCGGGAACGGGACGTCGACCTGCCAGACCTCGTCCTTCACCACCTGCTTCTCGGTCGGCGGGTCCTTCAGGTTCTTGTACTTCTCCATCGCCTCGTAGACGGTGGCGAAGTTCTTCGCCCAGCCGAGCACGCGGATGCGCGGCTTGTCCGGGCCGGCGCCCTTCTCGTCCGCGATCCAGAACGACGGGATCTCCGACTTGCAGTCCTCGGGGTCGGCCTTGCCGGACTTGTGGACCGCGCACGCCGGCGCCGTCGAGATGTTCTCCTCGACGATGTAGCCGGTGATCGCGATCGGCGACTTGGTGACCTCCTTGTCGTGCATGCGGCTGCGGAGGTGATGCCCCGCGCCCTGCACGGTGTACGCATCGCCGACCTTGATCGGCGCCGCGTTGAGCGTCGGCGGCGACGGCATGTTCGGCTTCCGCCCCGACCACGCGGGCGCCGGCTTGTACGGCTCGTCGGAGCCGCTGCTGCAGCTCATCGTCGAGAGCGAGGTCACGAGTGCCATCAGGCCGAGGCCGAGCGTCGTACGCATGGGCCGAAAGGAATATCACGCCCAAAAGCGAGGCGACAAGCGCCTGCTAATGTTCGGGCCGATGGTGATCCGGCCGGCAAATCAGGGCGATTACCCGCTCTTCGCCCGCCTCTTTCCCGAGCTCCGCGCGCCCGATCCGGTCCCCTCCCGCGCGCGGTTCGAGACCGAGATGATGGCCACCACCCTCATCGCCGAGCGGGACGGCGCCGGCGTCGGCGTCGCCTTCTTCCAGGTGCTGGAGACCATGGGCTACGTGCGCACGCTCATCGCCGCGCCCGAGGCGCGACGCACAGGCGTCGGCCGCGCGCTCATGGCCCACCTGCGGGACCACTTCCGCGCGATCGGCTGCACCCGGTGGTGCCTCAACGTCATCCGCACGAACGGCGCGGCCATCGGCCTCTACGCGTCGTTCGGGCTCCGGCGCGCGTACCTCTCGAGCATGGTCGACGTGCCCTGGAAGCTCCTCGACGATCGGCCCTGCCTCCATGCCGCTCGCCCGATCGATCCCGCCGACGACGCGCGCATCGAGCATGCGCTCGACATCCTCCCGGGGCGCATCACCGACACGCGCCGCAGAGGCCCGTACGTCTACCGGATGATCGACGGCCCCGGCCCGGGCGAGATCGGCGCCGCGGCGATCTTCGATCCCGCGTTCCCCGGCGCCTATCCGTTCAAGGCGCGGAGCCCCGAGCTCGCGATCGCGCTCCTGCACGCGCTCCGCCCGCACGCGCGGCCGACCGACGACGCCGTCTCCGTCGTGATCGAAGATCAGCCCGCGATCGCCGATGCGCTCGTCGCGCTCGGCGCGACGGTGCGCCTCGAGACGATGCACATGCGCGCGCCGCTCTGATCTGAGCTCGGTGACGATGCACATGCGCGCGCCGCTCTGATCTGAGCTCGGTGACGAGGCGGCGGGGGAGCCCCGAGGCGGCGGTGGTGGCGGGGGCCGGTGGATGGCTCCGCGGGGTCCCCAGTTCGATGGCGAACGGTCGCGCGCAACTCCGCGAGATCGGGACGAACCGCTCTCCTGAGTTGCGCGTCGAACCCGCATTTCGCCCCGATCGTTGAGCGCTCAACTCGCGTCGCGCCGCGCGGCGCGCCGTGCGCAGTGCAGCGCAGCGCAGCGCAGCGCAGCGACCTCCGGGTTCGCTGCTCAACGGTCCCGCCCGCGGGTGATTTCCGGGTTCGCGGCTCAACCGTCCCCTGATTTTTCGGGTTCGCTACTCAACGGTCCGGCCCGCCCGTGATTTCCGGGTTCGCTGCTCAACGGTCCCGCCCGCGGGTGATTTCCGGGTTCGCGGCTCAACGGTCCCGCCCGCCCGTGATTCCCGGTTCGCTGCTCAACGGTCCCGCCGGCCCGTGATTTCCGGTTCGCTGCTCAACGGTCCGGCCCGCCGGTGATTCCGGTTCGCTGCTCAACGGTCCCCTGATTTTTCCGGTTCGCTGCTCAACGGTCCGCCGCAAGTGCAGGAGATTCCATGCGCGCGATCGGTGGGTTCGATGCTGAATCGAGGGGGTCCGTGGGGTCATCCCCCTCGGGGGTCCCCGGGGATGCGCGTCGCGGCGTCGCGGCAGGGAGGGCCTCAGAGGATCGCGACCGGGCGCGCGTTCGCCGCGACGCGGTAGGCGGACTCCTCGCCCTGGTACTCGAGCACGTGCCCACCGTCGCGGAGGCGCGGGAGCGACGCGAGATCGTCGTGCGGGCTCGCGGCGCGCACGCTCCAGCGCGGATCGTCGCC
Organism: Labilithrix sp.; assembly: GCA_039809525.1. Taxonomy (GTDB): domain Bacteria; phylum Myxococcota_A; class Polyangia; order Polyangiales; family Polyangiaceae; genus Labilithrix. Next base: position 2,663 of record JBDHVD010000475.1, read on the forward strand.
GATGACCTCCGCGATCCACCTGCGGCGGCGGACCAGACGGAGCTCGGCGACGACGAACGCGGCGCACACGACGGCGAGCGCCACGAGGAAGCCGGCGACCCCGAGCGGTACCGCGACGGCGTGCGCGGCGCGCGTGCGCTCGCTCGCCCATTCGGGCACGTGCTCCTGCGCGTCGTAGAGGAGCGTCGTCATGGTGGCGATCGCGATGGGGAAGAGCGACCACACGGCGGCGGTGCGCGCGGCGTGATCGGCGCCCTCGTGGGTGAACGCCCGGACGTCGCGCCACGTGAGGCCCGCGAGGGCGGCGAGCGCAAGGCCGTAGACGAAGCCGGTGAAGGCGCCGAAGAACGCGCCGAAGACGACGCATGCCATGAAGGGCACGTGCTCGTCGCCCGCGACGAACGCGCTCGGAAGCACGATGCTCGCGGTGCCGAGCACGGTGGAGACGCCGAGCGCGCGCAGGGCCGCGCCCCACGCGCTCTTCGCGCCGAGCGCGACGTGGAGGGTGAGCGCGCCGAAGACGGCGCTCGTCAGGCCGAGCGACGTGCGGATGGCGAGGCCGTCGCCGAAGCGGAACCAGCACCCCGCGAGCGCACACGCGGCGGACGCCGCGGCCGCGATGGCCGCGACACGCCGGCGGGCGCTCGCCGGGGACGAGAGGACGGACTTCGGCAGGAGATCGGCGGGCCCCATGAAGGCTCGTACGAACGAGCCCCGAAAAGGATTCCGCCGTTCACCCGCGGGTATCGACCGCTCGCCCGCTCACTTGACGATGGGGTCGGGCCGCGAGCACTTGCCCGCGATGCACTTGAACGTGGGATCGCAGCAATCCGCGTCCACCGTGCACTTCTCGAACTCCTGCACGCAGGTCGTACCCGGCGGCTTGTCGGAGCACACGAGCGCGCCGCCGTCGGAGGGCTTGCGACAGAAGCCGTTGCAGCACTCGTCGCCCGTCTCGCAGGACGTGCCGTTCGGCTTGCACGGATCGACGACCCAGAACCCGCGGGTGTTGCCCGCCATGAGCTCCTGGCCGGGGAGGTAGAACGCCGGATGGCTCGGGTCCACCGCGCCCGTCGTGATGTCGATCGCCGCGACCCAGAGCTTCTTCTGCGGGCCGTCGTCACGCGAGCCGGTGAGGAGGTTTCCGTAGAGGCGCCGCGAGGTGAAGACCACCCAGTAGTAGCCGCCCGAGGGGACGGGGTTCACCGTCGGGTTGTAGTTGAGCGCCGTGTCGTTCGGATGCGAGCCGCTCGTCGGGACGTAGCCGACGCCGTTGAGCGCATCGAGCCGGCGCGCGTCCTTCGTCGCGCCGTCCTTCGCGATCCAGATCTCGGCGGTCGCGCCGAACCAGGTCGTGAGCTGGCAGTTGTTGATGTTCGGCGGCGCCTTCACGATGTCCGCGCGGCAGTTGTCGCCGTTGCCGCCGACGTCGCCGCCGGTGAGCGTGTTGTGGAACACGACCGCCTTGCCGTCGGGGAGGAACGAAGGCCAGCCCGGCCAGCGCGCGTTGTCGCGATAGATCTCGCGGAGGTTCGCGAACGTCGGCTTCGCCGCACCGCACTTCGTCGAGCCCGCGGGCGCGCCGCACGTGAAGTCGAACACCGCGAGCGAGCGTCCTGCGCCGGCGGTCACGCCGCCCGCGCCCGGTCCCGCCCAGAAGTTGAACGCGACCTTGCGGCCGTCGGGCGAGAACGCGGGCGTGACCGCGTTCGTCACCGCGGCGAGCCCGTCGGCCGGGACCTCGGCGCCGGTGGCGCGATCGAAGAGCTTCGAGTCCGTCTGCGTGTACGCCTCGCGCGTGTAGCCCGAGCTCGCCAGCGCGAAGGTGCCGTCGGGGTACGGGCCGGCCCACACGAACTTGCGGTTGTTCGCCGGCGTCGCGACGCCGTCGTAGAGCGTGCGCGCGGCGGCCGGGTTCTTCAGGTCGTACGACGCGCCGTTGCGGTAGTCGTCGCCGCCGCCGTTGAAGTTCACCTTGCCGTCCTCGGACCAGAGCGTCGAGCCGTCGGCCGAGACGGTATGGCAGACGTGACACTTGCCCTGCATCGACGGGATCGCGAGCGCCGCCTCGGGCGAGCGCGGCTTGATCGCGATGACCCCGCCGGTCTCGGCGCCGCCGCCGGTGGTGACCTGCGAGTCGTACGAGTTGTAATAGACCGTGCCCTTGAGGACGCCCGGCGCGACCTTCCACGCGCGCGTGATCGGACCGATCACCGTGCCGGTGGCGCGGTGCACGCGCACCTCGACCTTGAGGTCGTCGCCCTGGTTGCCCTGCGTCGCCGTCTTCCAGGCGTCGTCCTGCAGGCGCACGCGGCGCTTCGCGTCGCCCGCGCCGGTGAGCGCGTAGGTGCCCTCGAACGTGTAGTTGCCCTGCGAGAGCTTCACGTAGACCGCGGTCGCGTCGTCGAAGGACGACTGCCACATGAGGAGCGGCGCGAGCAGGCCGCGCGGCCACACCGTCTTGTCGTACGGATAGAGGAAGCCGAGCTCCTGCGCGTTCGCCGGAGCCGTGGGCGTGCCCTTCAGCTTCGCGACCACCGCCGGATCGACCGCGCCGCCGAGCGGCTCGCCGCCGACGCCGCCGAGCCCGCCGAACGGGCTCGCGCCGGCATCCGGCTGCCCGCCCGCGTAGGTCGGTCCGCCGTTCTGCGACTGCACGACGACGACCTTCACCTTCGCGGTGCCCTCGCGCGCGCCGTAGCGCGCGGTGAGGGTGCCCTCGCCGACGTTCGTGCCGCTCGCCTTGAAGACGCCGCTCGCGTCGATGTCGCCGAGCTCGCCGCGATCGAAGAGCCACGTCGCGGGGACGTCCGCGCCGTTGTACGACGCGGTGAACTTCTGCGTCGGCGCCGTCGCGGCGCCGTTCGTGATCGTGACGGTGATCGTCGCGGTCGGCGGCGTCACCACGAGCGTGCCGAGCGCGTCGGTGCTCGCGTCGGAGGCGCCGCCCGAAGAGCCGTCGGTCCCGCCGCTCGATCCGAACCCCGGCGGGAGATCGCCGTTGTTCGTCGAGCCGTCGAGCTCGCCGTTCGTGAACGTCGATCCGTCGCTGCTGTCACCGCATCCGGCCTGGAACGCCGCGATACCGAGCACGAAGAAGAAGAGAACGGCGACGCATCGCCGGAACAACGAAGCCTGTTTCATGAACGACCCTGCCAATCCCCGCAGGCATCCTGCCCGCGGGGAGCGCCGGGCGCAACGAATCCTGACGAGATGACGCGCGGGAGACGGTCAGAGCGGCAGCGCCGGGGTCGTACGCTCGATCGGCGGACCGCCGTAGCCTCCGAGCGTGCCCTCCCAGTAGCCGCACTCGGGCAGCATCACGCCCAGCTGCACGGGAGCCGGCGGCAGGATCGCGAACGAGTGCACCCGCCACTGTCGGGGGGCGTCCTCGAGGTAGAACACCTCGACCGCCCAGGAGGCGCCGCCGACCTCGAGGTGGCCGTGGGAGCAGAGCCCCGGAGACTTCTGCTTCGGCGGGCGCATCAGGGCGGCGTCGTGACGGCGGAAGGCCGGGTGGTCCGTCAGCGCCGTGAACGCCTCGCGGGACATCGTCGCACGCCGCCGCGCAGAGAGCTGCGAATACGCGCCGGCGGCGTCACCTTTCCGCAGGGCGGCGAAGAACCGATCGCCGGCCTCCGCCGCCGCGCTCGCGTCCTGGCTCGCGCGGACGACTCCGTAGCCGATGCCGGTCGCGATCGCGACGAGGACGACGAGGGCGGCGACGCGCCGGGCCCAGGCCCGCACCCGCGCGCTCACGGCGACGGCCGGCCCTCCGCGCCGACGGCCGGTGTCGCCCTCGACCGGCGCAGCTCGTCCACCACCGCGCGCGACCGGGCGACCTCGGTGGCGAGGTTGTGGCTCGCGAACTCGAAGACCTCGCTTTCCTCGACGAACGTGCCCTCCGGCCAGGTCCAGTCGATCTGCGCGACCGGGGCCCCGTCGGGTCGGCGGAGGCCGCAGCGGTAGGTCTGCGTCACGTTCCCGCCGGCCTCCGACACGTTCAGCGCGAGCTTCGCCACGAGATCGTGGGCGCTGCCCGGCGCGGTCACGACGCGGAACCCCGCCAGCTCGAGCGCCTGCTGCATCGCGGCGCGGACCTGCTGGGGGACGCGGTTCTCCCTGGCCCGCTGGATGTGAACCGGGTCGCGCGTCTCGATCTCCGGATCCTCGGCGACGAGGATGGTCGCGCCCTGGACGTCCACGGCGACCCGATGGACCGGCGGCACCGTCGCCAGGCTCGCGGCCATCATGTTCCCCCCGCAGGCGCCGCTCATGGACAACAAGAGGAGGAGCGTTGCGACGGTGTGCCTCACGGGTGCGTCTTCAGCCAGTCGTTCGTGAACCGCGCGCCGGCCGC
>JBDHVD010000476.1:0-7004 GCA_039809525.1 Labilithrix sp.
ATCATCGCCACCGGCGCGCAGGCGAAGTGGCTCGGCATCCCGAGCGAGACCGCGCTCCAGGGCAAGGGCGTCTCCGCGTGCGCGGTGTGCGACGGCGCGTTCTTCCGCAACCAGCCGGTCATGGTCATCGGCGGCGGCGACACCGCGATGGAGGAGTCGATGTACCTCTCGGGCCTGTGCTCGAAGGTCACCCTCGTCCACCGCCGCGACGAGTTCCGCGCGTCGAAGTCGATGCAGGACCGCGTCCTCAAGAACCCGAAGATCGAGATCCTCTACAACACCGAGGTCGACGAGATCCTCGACGTGTCGAAGGGCGAGGTCACCGGCGTCCGCGTGCGGAACAACAAGAGCGGCGAGAAGGCGGTCGTCGACGTGACCGGCTTCTTCGTCGCCATCGGTCACACGCCGAACACCGACCTGTTCAAGGGCTTCATCGAGCTGCACGACAACGGCTACATCAAGACCAAGCCGGGCACCGCGCAGACGAACGTCCCGGGCGTCTTCGCCGCGGGCGACGTGCAGGACTTCACGTACCGCCAGGCGGTGACGGCGGCCGGCAGCGGCTGCATGGCCGCGCTCGAGGCCGAGCGCTGGCTCGCCGCGAACGGCGGGCACTGATCGATATCCGGGCGCGGACCCGGCGGCGCGAACGCTCGAGGCCCCGAGCTGGACCGGCGGCAACGCTGCCAGCCGGGGCACCCGAGCCGTGGGTTGCGCTGGACGCGTGCTGGACGCGTGCGTCTCGCACGGGATACGCTCGGCGCGTGTCCGATTCGGCCGCGCCCGCTCGAGGCAGCCAGAGCCCGCCTGCACCCGTGAGCGCCGCCACGTCGGAGCGCGAGGCGCAGCTCGCGAAGGTCCCGTTCTTCGACGGCCTCACCCCCGAGGCGCTCGCGATGATCGCGAACGTCACGACGGAGGAGACGCACGCGCCGGGCACGAAGATCTTCGGCTACGGCGAGCCGGGCGACAAGCTGTACATCGTCGTCGACGGCAAGGTCCGCATCTCGCGCGAGGTCGGCGGGATGGGCGAGGAGGCCCTCGCGGTGCTCGGGGCGGGCGAGGTCTTCGGCGAGATGGCGCTCCTCGACGAGTCGCCGCGCTCGGCGGACGCGAAGGCGCACGATCGCTGCCGCCTCCTCGTGATCACGAAGGACGCGTTCGACGATCTCCTCTTCCTCCACAAGGACCTCGCCTACGAGGTCCTCTGGAGCTGCGTACGCATGCTCGCTGCACGCCTGCGAGAGACGAACGACAAGCTCACGTTCCTCTCCACGAGCGGCCGCTTCTGAACCCGCCCATGATCAAGCACCCCCATCTCGTCTTCGCCGCCCTCCTCGTCGTCGCTGCGTGTGGAGGCGCGCAGACGCCCCCGCCCGAAGGGCCCGGGCCGGTCCCCTCGGGGTCCGCGGTCCCGTCCCCGTCGGCCTCGGGCAGCGTCGGCGCGGTGCCGACCGCGAGCGCGACCGGATCGGGCGCGACCTCGACGCCGCCTCCGGCCCCTCTCGGGACGACGCGGCCGATCGTCGCGAGCGAGATGGGCCCCGCGCTCAAGGAGCTCGGGCTCGACATCAACAACCTCCCGCCGCTCGGCAAGATCCCGCCGGACAAGATGCGGAAGGTGATGAGCACCTTCACCAAGGCGCTCGGGACCAAGTGCACCGGCTGCCACGACGGCGACGACTTCAAGAAGCCGACGCCGCACAAGAAGATCGCCGAGCGCATGTGGAACGAATTCGTCCGCGGCTACAAGCTCGAGGGCGGCGGCGCGCTGTACTGCGACTCCTGCCACGGCGGGAAGATGGAGTGGCTCGTCCGCGACCCCGGGCTCAAGGAGCTGAGCAAGTGGATGGACGAGAACTTCGTCTCGAAGCTGAAGAAGACGAACGGCCAGGCCCACTCGTGCGAGACGTGTCACGGCGATCCGATGGAGGGGAAATTCCTCTCGACCTGGGCGAAGTGACGCGCCACAACTGTACGAATGGCCACGGGAATTAGGCGTTCCTGGCCGTTGCCTTGACTCGGGTACGCGTGTTCAGTACGCTGAACAGCGTGCAAGGTCTGACTCAACGCCAGCAGATGGTGCTCGACTTCATCCGCCAGTCGATCGCCGACCGCGGTTACCCGCCGACGCTGCGTGAGATCGGCGCGCGGATGGGCATTCGCTCCACGAACGGAGTGAACGATCACCTCCGCGCGCTCGAGCGGAAGGGATACCTCACGCGCGAGGACATGAAGTCGCGCGCGCTGCGGCCCACCGCACACGCGAACAGTAACGACGGCGATCGCGTCAGCGTGAACGTGCCCGCGTCGGAGGACGAGGACGTGATCGACGTGCAGGTGCTCGGTCGCGTCGCGGCCGGTCTGCCCCTGTTCGCCGAAGAGCACGTCATCGATACGGTCCGCGTCGATCGCGGTCTGCTCAAGGGCGGCCGCGAGGTGTTCGGCCTCCGCGTGCACGGCGACTCGATGATCGAGGCCGGCATCCTGAACGGCGACTACATCTTCGTCCGCAAGCAGCTCACCGCGAACCGCGGCGACATCGTCGTGGCGCTGATCGGCGACGAGGCGACGGTGAAGTACTACTTCCCCGAGAAGGACTACGTCCGGTTCCAGCCGGCGAACAAGGCGATGGCGCCGATCCTCGTCCGGGCGGTCGACTTCAAGCCCGCCATGCTGCTGGGCGTCGTCGTCGGGGTCTATCGCCGACTCTGATTCGCCCTCCGGTTCGGGTTACGCTTCCTTCATGAGGTGGCTCGGACTCGCGACGATCGCGGGGGTGGCGATCGCGTGTGGCTCGTTCGGCAGCGACGCCGATCCGCCGGTCGATGCCGGCGGCGAGGACGCGAGCGCGATCGCCGACGGCGATGTGCCCCCGGACGGCGCGCTCCTCGATGTGCGGGCGGACGCGGCGCCGTTCGATCTCGCCGTCCGGCCCGCGTGCCCCCGTCCCGCAGCGCTTCCGAGCGCGTGCGTGTCGAGCGGCTCGTGCAGCCCGATGCCGATCTTCACCCCGCCGTCGCCCGAGCATCCCGCGGGCATCGCGATCGACGCGCGCCACGTCTACTGGCTCTCGTTCCCGGGGGGAGCCGACGGCTACAACGGCAACGGGCCCGCGGTCCTCCGGCGGCTCGACCGCGTGACGAAGGAGGTCGTCGAGATCGCGCGCGGTCAGCGCGACGCCACGAAGCTCCTCGCGAACGGGCCGTACCTCTACTGGACCGCACGGGGCGACGAAACGACCGAGCTCCGCGTGATGCGCAAGGACGCGCCCGCGTGCGACGCGAACGGGTGCAGCGGCACGATCCGGCCGATCAAGTTCGGTGCGATCACGCCCATCAGGAGCCTCGCGATGCCCGCGCCGGACGTCCTCTTCGTGATGTACGGCAACGGCAGCGTCCTCCGCGTGGGCCTCACCACGGGCGCGATCAGCCTGGCCGCGAGCACGACCGATTATCCGGCCCTCGTGGCGAGCGCCGGCGAGGTGTTCGCGTCCGGCTCGAAGCAGACGGCCGTCCTGCGCATCCCGGCGGTAGGGAACCCCGTGCGGACGCTCGGCTCGCTCGTCCCTCGCGACTCCGGCGCCGGCTACGTCGGCGCGTCGCACCTCGCGACCGACTGCAAGGACGTCTACGCGTTCGCCTCGGAGCGCTCGATCGATCGGATCCCCGTCACCGCGGACGGCGGGATGTTCCAGCCGTTCGTCACGCTGCCCGCGATCGACGTCTTCGCGGTCGTCTCGGACGCGCGCTTCCTCTACGTGGGGGGCGCGAACGGCGGCGGGCTCGTGGCGGTCGATATGGCCACGCAAGGGCCGCCGATCAAGCTCGCGAACGGCAGCGTCTGGGACGTGGATGTCAGCGACGACGCGATCGTGTTCGGCCAGCACGGCGCCAAACCGACCGACACGAGCGCCGGCGCGATCTTCTTGATCGAGAAATGACCGGCTGTTAGGTCTCGTAGCCGACCGGGATGCGGGGCACGTTCTTCGCGGCGATGCTGGGCTCGGCGCTCGCGCTGCTCACGCAGACCGGGTGCGGGAGCGTCTATTACACCGTCTCGGTGAACGCGGCGCAGACGCGCCTCGAGCAGGCGCGTCAGATGGGCGCTGAGACGAGGGCGCCCTTCGAGTACTACTACGCGCGCGAGCACCTGCAGCAGGCGCAGGCCGAGGCGGCCGAGGCGAGCTACAGCGACGCCGCGACGTACGCGGAGACCGCCGAGACCTACGCGCAGAAGGCGATCGATCGGATCCAGTCCGCGCGGCGCGCGGAGGGAGCCCCGAAGTGACGCGGCGGGCGCGCGCCCGGCCCTTCGCGCTGCTGGCCGCCGCCCTGAGCGCCCTCTTCTCGTGCGGGCAGGCCGCGACGATGCGCGGGCGCATCGACGGCCTCACCAGCATCGTGAAGCAGGCGGAGCAGAACGGGGCGATGCGCTGCGCCCCGCGCGAGCTCGCCCTCGCGAAGGCGCACCTGCGGTTCGCGGCGACCGACCTCGATCAGGGCGTCCCGTCGGACGCCGAGGGCCACCTCGCCATCGCCGAGCCCAACGCGCAGGCCGCGCTGGCGATGAGCCCGGTCGAGAAGTGCACCGAGCAGGCGAAGCCGGGCGATCGCGACGGGGACGGCATCCCCGACGCCGTCGACCGGTGCCCCGATCAGCGCGAGGTGTACAACGGCTTCGAGGATCAGGACGGCTGTCCCGACGATCCGGACACCGACAAGGACGGCGTGCCCGACTCGCGCGACGCCTGCCTGCTCGAGCCGGAGGACAAGGACGGCTACCTCGACGAGGACGGCTGCCCCGATCTCGACAACGACGCCGACGGCATCCCCGACGCGAAGGACAAGTGCCCGAACGACCCGGAGGACCCCGACGGCTTCCAGGACGACGACGGCTGCCCCGATCCGGACAACGACGGCGACACGGTGCTCGACGTCGACGATCAGTGCCCGAACACCCCCGGCCAGACCGGCGGGCCGCGCCCGGGGTGCCCGGGGCTCGTCGTGGTGACGGCGAAGGAGATCCGGATCACCCAGCAGATCCAGTTCGACTTCAACAAGGCGACGATCAAGCCGGTGAGCTTCGCCATCCTCGACGCGGTCTACGACGTCCTCGTCGCGAACCCGAAGATCACCGTCGAGGTGCAGGGCCACACCGACAACGTCGGTCAGGCGGCCTACAACCAGAAGCTCTCGCAGCAGCGCGCCGACAGCGTGAAGGCGTACCTGGTGAAGAAGGGGATCGGCGAATCGAGGCTGGTCGCGAAGGGCTACGGCATGACCCAGCCCCTCCTCCCGAACACCTCCGAGGCGAACCGCGCGCTGAACCGCCGCGTCCAGTTCATACGGACGGAAGGGGCCCCCGGAACGCCCTGACGCGTGTTGGAGACGATTTCACCAACAAACAGCGACGGATTCGTTGTAAGCACGGCTCCGTGAGCTCCCGGAAAGCGCCCCGCTCTTTCTTCGCCGCCGTCGTCGCGTCGCTCGTCGTCGGTCTCGCGTTCGTCGCGCCGCAAGCCTCGGCCCAAGGCAAGGCCGAAGGCCCGGCGAAGGCCCTCCAGAAGAAGGCGATGGAGGAGGACTACCTCGCGACCGAGTTCGCGAAGGCCGCCGAGAAGCTGGAGAAGGCGATTGCGCAGTGCGGCACGGACAAGTGCGGCCCGGCCCTTCGCTCGAAGCTCCATCGCGACCTCGGCGTCGTCCTGATCGGCGGTCAGATCGACAAGGAGAAGGGCATCGGGCAGCTCGCCGAGGCGATCAAGACGGATCCGAACGTCGCGCTCGATCCGGACCTCCGCACCAAGGAGCTCGACGCGGCCTTCGCCGAGGCGAAGAAGCGCGCAGCCGGCGGCGGCGGTGGTGGCGCGGCCGGTGGCGGCGGCGCGGCCGGCGGCGGCACGAACGGCCAGCCCTCCGGCGACTTCACCCACGAGCCCACGGCCGAGCAGCAGATCCGGACGCCGATCCCGGTCTACGTCGAGTACGACGGCGAGACGCCGCTCGTGCGCGTCATCGTCCGCTACAAGGGCTTCGGCATGACGGAGTGGAAGACCGTCGAGCTGAAGAAGACGGGCGAGAAGGGCTGGGGCGGCCTCCTCCCCTGCGCCGACGTCCAGCAGGGCACGACGCAGTACTACATCCAGGGCTTCGACTCGAACAACGACCCGGTCGCGACCGGTGGCGATCGCAACAACCCGTACAAGGTCGCCGTCACCCGCGAGAAGGTCGCCGAGCCTCCGCACCTCCCGGGCCAGCCCCCGCCGACGCAGTGCGCGGACACGGGCGACTGCCCGCCGAACTTCCCCGGCTGCAAGAAGCCGGGCGCGACCAAGCCGGACGAGAAGCCCGAGCCCACCGGCAAGGACGGCGGCGAGTTCTGCGAAGAGGACAGCGAGTGCAAGAGCGGTCAGTGCAAGGACAACAAGTGCACCGACTACGAGGGCGCGAAGAAGGGCCCGAAGATCTGGGTCGGCGTGTTCGGCGCGCTCGACTACACGCTCGTCCCGAGCGCCGATGACGTCTGCAAGCTGAACAGCGACACGCTGCCGGTCAACGACAAGAACTACTACTGCATCCAGGACGGTGCGGACTACCCGAGCCGCACGAGCCGCGCGCAGAACGACTCGATCGTCCCGTCGGCGGACAAGGGCTCCGACAAGGTCTCCGGCGGCGGCGCGCTCGGCAACATCCGCCTCATGCTGGCGATGGACTACGCGGTCAACGGCAACGTCCTCATCGGCGGGCGCCTCGGCCTCGTGCTCAACCGCTACCCGGGCGACGTCGCCGGCCAGGACAGCCGCCGCTTCGACGCGCCGATCCACGTCGAGCTCCGCGGGACCTACGTCCTCGGAAAGGATGCACTCTACAAGGCCGGCTTCGCGCCCTACTTCTTCGGCGGCGCAGGTCTCTCGACCTGGGAGACGAAGATCGACGTGAAGGTCGTCGAGAACGCCGGCGGCACGCGGACGCAGAAGGACGCCGAGGCGTGGCACCTCGCAG
>JBDHVD010000477.1:0-6998 GCA_039809525.1 Labilithrix sp.
GAACCGGCCGCGCGCGCCGCGAGCCGCGCCGATGGTTGAGCATCGAACCGGCCGCGCGCGCCGCGAGCCGCGCCGATCGTTGAGCATCGAACCGGCCCCGCGTGGCGACCGCTGCGTACGAACCGAGAACGGATTCACGCGGCGACCGTTGCGTATCGAACCGAGAACGGAGTCACCAAGGGCCGCGCGGCGACCGTTGCGCATCGAACCGAGAACGGAGTCACCAGGGGCGTGCGGCGACCGTTGCGTATCGAACCGAGAACCGAGTCACCAAGGGCCGCGCGGCGACCGTTGCGTATCGAACCGAGAACGGAGCGGGAGTCACCAAGGGTCGCGCGGCGACCGTTGCGTATCGAACCGAGAACGGAGTCACCAGGGGCGTGCGGGGACCGTTGCGTATCGAACCCGCTCCGCGCCGACCGTTGAGCATCGAACCGGCTCCGCGCCGCGGCGTACCGTACGCCCGCGAGTTCGACGCTAAACGGTGGGGGCGATTTCTCGGTTGAGCACTAAACCGGGCGTTTTCGGACGGCGCATTTCGCGTACTTGCGAGCGATCGTTTAGCGTCGAAACGGGGCACCTCCGCGGGGCACCGCCCCCTCCCCCCCGGGCCACGCGAGGACGCGCGTCGTCTTCGAGGTCGCGCCTTCGAGATCGAGCGTCGTCGGGACCTCGTAGCGCGCGAGCTCGACGAGATCGACGGGGACGTAGCTCCGGCCCGGGTCGCCGGTGATCATGCGCGCCGAGAGCGTGCGGAGCCACGCATCGAAGCGCGCGGCGGGCTCGCGCTCGTACCAGACGTCGCCGGCGAGCACGACGTCGACGTCCGCGAGCGCCTCGCCGACGAGATCGCGCGTGACGAACGCGATGGTCACGCCGGCGAGCGCCGCGTTCGCCTCGCCCGCGGTCCTCGCGAACGGATCGACGTCGGCCGCGATCACGTGGGCCGCGCCCGCGCGCGCGGCGGCGATCGCGACGAGGCCGCTGCCCGTCCCGAAGTCGAGCACGCGCTTGTCGCGCACCGCCTCCGGATGATCGAGCACCCAGCGCGCGAGCGCCTGTCCGCCCGCCCAGGGCACGCACCAGTACGGCACCTCCTCGACGTCGCGCCACACGGGCGTGATCTCGTTTGCCGTATGCACGCGGATCTCCGGCACCAGCGGCACCGGGCGCGGCGTGGTGTGCTGCCGGAGGAGCTCGTCGGCGTTCATGGCGACCGGATTGGCGAGCCGGACGGGCCGGGGAGTGGTGGCCCGTCGCGGGTCGCGATCAGGGCTTCACGTTCGCGTAGACGCCGCGATCGGACGCGGTCCAGCGGAGGTTCGCCTGGAGGGTCGCGCCGTCGACCGAGGACCAGCGCACGTCGCGGCCGCTGTTCGCGACCGGCAGCACCTGCACCTGACGGAGCTTCAGCGTCGAGGGATCGAAGAGCGCGCGCCCGATGAAGTTCTTCGACTGCGCGCCGAGCGAAGGATGGAGGAAGTTGCCGAGGCTCTCGAAGACGACGCCGGTGCCGCCGCCGTCCTTGCGCACGACGCGGACCGGCTTCCACACGTGCGGGCCGTGGCCGAAGACGACGTCGCCGTCGTACTTCTTCACGAACTCGGTGCCGAGTCGCACGAGCTCGTCCTGATCCGTCGCGCCCATGCTGTGGATCGCGAGGATGCGCAGATCGGCCGCCGCGTCGCGGAGGCTCTCGAGCACCGCGGTGCGGTCGCCGCTGCAGGCGGCGCGCGGGCACGACGGGCGGCCCATGTACACGCTCGCGAACGCGACGCGCACGTCGCGGCCCTTCACGTGGAAGGTGCGGACGCGGGCGCGCGCGGCGTCGCCGGCATCGCGCGTCGTGGCGATGCCCGCCCAGATCCAGTCGCGATCGCCGAGCCCCTCGATCGCCTTCGCGGTCATGTCGGGGCTCGCGTCCTCGCCACGGAGGCGCGTGTCGGGCGACGCGTAGCAGTCGCGCGTGTGGTTGTTCGAGAGGCCGACGAGATCGAAGCCGCGCTCGCTGGCCTGCACGAGGTTCTCGGCGCGCGACACGAACGCGTACGATCGGCCCGGCGAGTACGCGCTGGCGAACTGGGTGCACGACGTGCCGACCACCGTCTCCCAGTTGATGAACGTGAGGTCGCCGCGGTAGCCCTTGCCCGAGCGATCGAAGCGATCGAGCGCGTCGCCGAAGCCGGCGGCGAGCGGCGTCGACTTGTGCGTCTCCGACCAGCCGGAGTCGCCGACCCCGCGCACGTCGATGAGCGACGAGGCCTCGCGATCGAGCGGCGCGGCGGCGAGGGCGCCGGCGGCCGCGGTCTCGTCGGGCTCGTTCAGCGGGACGACCGCGCTCTCGCCCTCGGCGGGCTCGCCCGAGTCGTCGGCGTCGTCGTCGACCTCGCCGGGCGCGGCGGTGCAGGCCGCGAGGGCGGAGATCGTCAGGAGAAGAAGAGGAAGGAGCCGTCCGGCGGGCATCGTTTCTGGGTAGGTGCAAGTCCTACACCAACACGGGACGCCTGGTTTTGCGCATCGGCGAGGGCAGGGGGGTGGATCGCCGGATCGTGTCCTCGCGCGGCGCTTGCCCGGTTACGCTGCTTCCGATCATGCGCCGGACCGCGCTGCGCTTCTCCTTCTTGGCCCTGCTCGCCGCCGCCTGCGGCAGCCGCACCGGCCTGTTCACCGATCCGAACGAGTTCGGTCCGAACGACGTCGTCGACGGCGGCAACACCGACGGATCCATCCGCGACGGCGGACGCCGTGATCGGCAGCCGCCCGAGGAAGACGCGCTGCCTCCGATCGACGCGCGGCCTCCGGTGGACGTCAATCGCAACGACTGCCCCGACGCGAACGCGACGCTCATCTACGTCATCTCGGCCGACTACCAGCTCTTCTCGTTCTATCCGCCGGACGGGACGTTCACGTTCATCGGCAACATCGCGTGCCCGGCGCCGCCGGGCGACACGCCGTTCTCGATGGCCGTCGATCGCAAGGGCACCGCGTTCATCCTCTTCACCGACGAGCGGCTCTATCGCGTGAGCACGCTGAACGCCGCGTGCGTCGGCACGCCGTACGTGCCGGGACAGTCGAACTTCGGTCAGTTCGGCATGGGGTTCGCGACGAACGACATCGGCCCGACCGAGACGCTCTACGTCAGCGGCGACGGCCGGGACAGTCGCTCGACCGATCTCGCGCGCATCGACGTCACGACGTGGAAGCTCACGCCGGTCGGCGATCCGGGCGTCGATCGCGCCGAGCTCACCGGCACCGGCGACGGGCGGTTGTTCGCCTTCTACACCAAGCGCTTCACGAGCAACGGCCCGCCCTCGTACATCGGCGAGATCAACCCGCAGACCGCGCAGGTGACCGCCGAGAAGCGCTTCGACACCGTCGACCAGGGCGACGCCTGGGCGTTCGCCTTCTGGGGCGGCGACTTCTACATGTTCCATTCGCCGTTCGGCTCGTCGATCGTCACGCGCTGGCGGCCCGCCGACGACAGCGTCGCGCAAGTCGCCACGCTGCCCACGCGGATCGTCGGCGCCGGCGTCTCCACCTGCGCGCCCCAGCAATGAGCACGACGGGAAAGGTCACGTTCGTCGGCGCGGGATCGGGCGATCCGCGCCTGCTCACGCTGCGTGCGGTCGAGGTGCTCGCCACCGCGGACTTCGTGCTGTTCGATCCCGACGTGCATCCGGACGTGCTCGCGCGGCTGCCCGAGGGGACGACGCGCCATCCGGTCACGCCGGTGATGAGCCCCGAGCGGATCGGGCAGATGCTCGCCGTGGAGGCGCGATCGGGCCGCCATGCGGTGCGCATCGCGTGGGGCGATCCGCTGTTCTTCGGCGCGGGCGACGTCGAGGCCGCGGCCGCCGCGCGGCACGACATGCCCGTCGAGGTGGTGCCCGGCATCGGCCCGATCATCGCGGTGGGCGCGTTCGCCGGCGTGCCGCTCACGCGATCGAACGACGTCTCGCCGAGCGTCGCCGCCCTGCACGTCACGCGCGGGCACGAGTCGCTCCACGACTGGGAGAAGCTCGCGACGGCGACGGACACGCTCGCGATCCTGTGCGACGCCGAGACGGTGGCGGAGACCGCGCGCTCGCTCGTGTTCTACGGACGCAACGCGAACGATCCGGTGACGCTGGTGGAGAACGTCTCGCTCCCTTCGCAGCGGGTGACGGAGACGACGCTCGGGAAGGTGCCGCTGCTCCCGCGCGCGCGCGCCTCGCGCGTGGTGCTGGCGGTGGGCACGCACGCCACGCGAGTGAAGGAGCTCGCGTGGTTCGAGTCGCGGCCGCTCTTCGGACGCCGCGTCCTGGTCACGCGGGCGCGCGAGCAGGCGGGGTCGGCGGCGACGCTCCTCCGCGAGCGCGGGGCCGACGTGGTGCTGCTCCCGACGATCGAGATCCACCCGCCGAGCGATCCCACGCCGATGATCGACGCCGCCTCGGCGCTCGAGCGCTACGGGTGGGTGGTGTTCACCAGCGCGAACGGGGTCGAGCGCCTCTGGGGTGAGCTCCGCCGGCAGGGCAAGGACGCGCGCGCGTTCGGGCGCTCGAACGTGGCGGCGGTCGGCCCGGGCACCGCGGCCGCGCTCGAGCGGTACGGCATCGCGCCGGACGTCGTCGCGAAGGACCACAAGGGCGAGGGCCTCGCGGCCGAGCTCGTCGATGCGCTGGCGAGGAGCGGCGAGCCGAAGCCGCGCGTGCTCCTCGCCCGCGCGGAGGTGGCGCGTGACGTCGTGCCCGATGCGCTCCGCACGCACGGCTACGAGGTCGACGTGGTGGCGGTGTACAAGACGCGCTCGCCGCCGCGGGCGCTGCTCGAGGGCCTCTCCGCCTTGCTCGAGGCGGGCGAGATCGACGTCGTGACGTTCACCTCTTCGAGCACCGCGGAGCACCTCTGCGACGCGCTCGAGGCGCGTGCGGCCGAGCTCTTGGCGAAGACCTGCGTGGCGAGCATCGGTCCGATCACCAGCGAGACGGCGCGGAGGCGAGGCCTGCGCGTGGACGTCACCGCGGAAGAGCACACCGTGCCCGGCCTCGTGGCGGCGATAGAGAAGCACTTCGCGAAGTGAGGGCCCTCTGATTGACAGGGTACCTCGCTCGCGCGACGCTGATCGCGCGCGCGAATGTCCCTCAGCTCCCGCATCGTGCAGCGCGGCGTCGCGACGATCCGCGAGGTCGAAGAGGCCCTCGCGCGTCAGGTCCTCTACGGGTCGGATCTCGTCACGAACCTGTTCGAGATCTGCGCCGTCGACGAGGCCAGGCTGGTGTTCGTCGTCGCGGAGGAGACGGGCCTGCCGGCCGCGCCGATCGGCGAGCTCCCGCGCGCGAGCGACGAGGCGCGGCGCCTGGTGGCGGCGGAGGTGGCGCTCGAGCGCGCGATGGCGCCGCTCTCCGTCGATCGCAACGGGCTCGTCGTCGCGGTCGCCGAGCCCCTCTCGCGCGAGGCGGAGCAGGAGCTCGCGTTCGCGCTCGCCGTGCCGATCGCGCAGCAGGTCGCGCCGCTGGTGCGCATCCGTCAGGCGCTGGCGCGCGACTACGGCGTGCCGCTCGAGCGCCGCTTCACGCGCCTCCTCCAGAAGATGAAGGAGGGCGGCGGGCGTACGCTCTCGAGCTTCCCGCCGGCGCGCGCGGTGCCCGAGGTGAAGGCGCCGCCGAAGCCGCCGAGCATGCTGCCCCCGCCGATCTCGCGCGCGGCGGCCGAGCCTGTGCGATCGGTGGGCACGCCGCAGACGTTGCTTCGCGCGGCCGAGGCGCCGCCGGCGCGTCCGCTGAAGCGACGCCGCGGCCCGCTCACGTTCGAGGTCGTCACGGGCGAGCTCGAGGAGACGACCGAGCGCGACACGATCTTCGATCTGCTCTTCGAGTACGCGCGCCAGTACTTCGACTACACGACGCTGTTCATCGTGCACGGCGACGTGGCCGAGGGGCGCGACGCGGCGGGGCAGGGCGCGCCGCGGGACAAGGTCGCGCGCATGGGCGTGCCGCTCGATCTCCCGAGCTTGCTCGCGAGCGCGAAGAACGAGAAGCGAATGGTGCGCGGCGTCGGCGACGCGAGCGGCGTCGACGGCGTGCTCCGGAAAGACCTCGGCCGGCCCCCGAGCAGCGAGCTCGTCGTGCTGCCGGTGGTCGTGCGCACGCGCGTCGTCGCGCTGCTCGTCGGCGACGGAGGCGACGGCGGCATCGACGAGGAGGGCCTCCGCGACGTGCAGGCGGTGACGAAGCTCGCGGTGGGCGCGTTCGAGCGCATCATCGTGCGCCGCAAGCTGAAGGGCTCGGTGCCGCCGCCGCCGAAGTCCCCCGAGCGCCCGAGCGCCGCGAGCGCGCGCCCGGCGGTCGAGGCGCTGGCCGCGCCGATCCGCGAGCTCATGTCCGGGCCGCCGTCGTCGCGTCCGATGGAGACCGTGCGCCAGCCGACGCCGGAGGCGACGATCCCCATCACGTCGGCGGTCGCGGTGGCGATGCCGATCGTCCCGCCGAAGCACGAGAGCGCGCCGCCGCCGCCGAACCTGCTCGCGGTGCGGCGTCCGTCGGGGCGTCCGATCCCGCGCGAGGAGCCCGACTCGATCCCGATGCCCGCGGTGACGTCGGCGGCCGGATCGATGCCGCCGCGATCGAAGTCGTCGGGATCGCTGCGCCGGGCGAAGGCGCCGCCGCTCGAGTTCGGTGCGCAGCCCGCGGGGTCGGCGATGTTCGGTCCGACGTCGCTCGGGAGCGACGAGACCGAGCGCCGCCTGCTCGCCGAGATCCACGGCCCGGCCCCGGTGACGACGCGCGACGCGGCCGCGCCGGCGATGAGCGAGCCGCCGCCGACGAACCCCGAGCCCGAGCCGTCGCCGCGCGCGGCCTCGCCCCCGCCGCCGCGGCCGGCGGTGATCACCGATGTCTCGCCGACCGGGCCGGTGCTCCCCGCGCCGTCGCCCGCGCCGCGCCTGGTGATCGCCGACGACGAGGCGACGCCGTCGATGCCGCCGGTCGATCTCGACGCGACGCCCGCAGCGCCCGCGG
>JBDHVD010000478.1:0-6957 GCA_039809525.1 Labilithrix sp.
CTTCGCCACGCCCTCCTTGTATCATGCGCGCATGTTGCGAACCGCCGTCGCCCGGGCGCTCGACGACGGGCGCGCGCACGGGATCGCGACGGAGCTCGTCGCCCGCGTGACGGCGCGGCTCGCGGCGTCGCGCATCGCGCGGCCGGCGCGCATCCCCGACGGCATCCGGACCGTCGCCGTGGGAGGAGCGACGCTCGGCGGCTCGGGCAAGTCGCGCGTCGCCGTCGCGATCGCGCGCGCGCTCGCCGCGCGGGGCGCGGAGGTCGTCCTCGTCGGTCATGCGTATCGCGCACGTCCCCGTCGCGCGCGGCTCGTCGGTCCGGACGACCCGATCGACGAGGTCGGCGACGAGGCGCTCGTCTGTGCGGACGCGCTCGCGGGCGACGCGCGCGTCGTGGTCGCGCCGACCCGGGCGGCGGCGATCGACTTCGCCGGCTCGCTCCGCCCGCGGCCCGACGTGCTGGTGTTCGACGGTCCACTCCAGCTCTCGCCCGCGCGCGCGACCCGCTCCGTCCTCGCGCTCGATGCGCACGAGCCCTGGGGCACGGGCGCGGTCTTTCCGGCGGGGAACCTCCGCGCCCGCCCCGCCGATCTCCTCGCGCACGCCGACGTCGTCGTCCGGGTCGACGCGCTCCCGGATGACGTCGATCGGCTGAGAGGCCTCGCGTACGGGCTCTTCACCGCGATCGCGCGGCCGCGCCGGCTCGTCGACGCCCTCGTCCGCGCGGGGGCGCCTCCCGCCGTCGTCGTCGAGGCGCCCGATCACGGACCGGTCGGTCCGGCCGAGCTTCGCGCTCTCGCCGCCGCCCCCCGGGTCGACGCCTGGGTCGCCACCCGCAAATGCGCCCTCCACCTCCGGGGAATTCCGCGGGCGGCGCCGCTCGTCCTGCTCGATGGGGATGGCTCGGTCGATCTCCCCGATTCATGCCTACATGGGCTGCCTTGACCCCTCCGGAGCTTCCTCGATAACCTCTGTCTTCGCGGCGTATCGTCGCGGACGCCCAACTTTTTCGGACGATCAGACGTGAGCGAGCTGGACGAGAAGACGCGGGTCACGACCATCGTCCAGAAGCCGGCCGGTGAGACCGGTGAGGGCAAGGCGCCCAGCAACGACTGCCTCGTCGTGATCTACACGAAGGAGCCGACGCTTCTCGGCAAGCGCTTCGTGCTCGACTTCACGCCGGTGCGGGTCGGACGCGGTGCGGAGAATCACATCGTCCTCGAGGGCGACAGCGTGTCCCGGCGTCACGCGCACCTCGAGCAGCGCGGCAACGTGTGGTGGGCGGTCGACGACGGTTCGACGAACGGCACGTACGTCAACGACGAGCAGATCAGCCGCGAGTTCGGGCTCGCCAACGGCGACCGCATCAAGATCGGTCCGACGATCTTCAAGTACCTCTCGGGCGCGGACGTCGAGGCCCAGTACCACGAAGAGATCTACCGGATGACGATCATCGACGGTCTCACGCAGGCGCACGTGAAGCGCTACCTGCTCGAGGCCCTCGAGAAGGAGATCATCCGCGCGCGGCGTCATGCGCGCGATCTCTCCTTCATGATGTTCGACATCGATCACTTCAAGAAGATCAACGACCACCACGGCCACCTCGCGGGCGACTTCGTCCTCAAGGAGCTCGCGCGCATCGTGCAGGGCCGGATAAGGCGAGACGAAGTGTTCGCGCGGTACGGCGGCGAGGAGTTCGCCATCGTCTTGCCGGAGACGAACCTCGAGGGGGCGCGGGCGCTCGCCGACGGGCTCCGCGAGAAGATCGAGCAGAGCCGGTTCGTCTTCCAGGGCGACAACATCCCCGTCACCATCTCGGCGGGCGTCGCGACCCTCGCGGACACCGACAAGACGAGCATGGACCTGATCCGCTCGGCCGACGCGAAGCTCTACGAAGCGAAGCGCGGCGGACGCAACCGCGTCGTCGGCTGAGGACGCCGCCGTGAGCGGCAACGAGCTCCCCGCGATCGTGGCGCCTCCGCCCGGACCGCGGTCGCGCGAGCTCGCGCGCCGCCTCGAGGCGGTCGAGTCGCCCGCGTTCGACGCGCGCCGCCGCGCGCGCGCGGCCGCGTCGGGCGAGGACCAGGCGCCGATCGTCTACGCGTCCGGACGCGTTGCGAACGTCTTCGACGTCGACGGCAACCGCTACGTCGACCTCACCGCGGGCTTCGGCGCGCTCGTCCTCGGGCATGCGCCGAACGCGGCGACCGACGCGGCGATCGCGGCGACGCAGGAGCTCGCGCTCGCGCTGGGCGACGTGTACGCGTCCGAGCTCAAGGTCCGCGCGTGCGAAGCGCTCGTGCACCTGTTCCCGGAGAAGGGCGCGCGGGTCATGCTCGGGCTCTCGGGCGCAGACGCGATCACCTGCGCGCTCAAGACGGCGCTGCTCGCCACGGGCAAGCCGCGCGTCGTCGCGTTCGAGGGCAGCTACCACGGCCTCTCGCACGGTCCGCTCGCCGCGCTCGGCTTCGCGCCGGCGTTCCGCGAGCCCTTCACCGCGCATCTCGGCGTGCCCGTCACGTTCGCGCCGTATCCGATGGCGGGCGATCACGGGACGCTCGACGCCTCGCTCTCCGCCGTCCGCGCCGCGCTGAAGGGCGGGGACGTGGGCGCGATCCTGGTCGAGCCGATGCTCGGGCGCGGCGGGTGCGTCGTGCCGCCCTCGTCGTTCCTCCCCGCGCTCCGCTCGCTCGCCGACGAGGCGGGGGCCCTGCTGGTGTTCGACGAGATCTGGACGGGCATCGGCCGCACCGGCGCGATGCTCGCGTGCGACGACGCGGGCGTCGTCCCCGACGTGCTCTGCCTCGGCAAGGCGCTCGGTGGAGGCGTGCCCGTCTCGGCCTGCATCGGGCGGGCCGCGGTGATGGAGGCCTGGGGCGCGCACGGAGGCACGCTCGTGCACACCGGCACGCACTTCGGATCTCCGCCGGCATGTGCGGCCGTGCTCGCCACGCTCGATCACGTGCGCGGCCACGACCTCGCGAAGCGCGCCGCCGATGTGGGCGACGCCTGGCGCTCCGAGCTCGTCGCGGGCGGCGCCCGCGTGACCGGCCGCGGCCTGATGGTCGGCATCGAGACCGAGGACGCGCCGGCTGCGCTCGCGCTCGCGCGCCGGATGCTCGCGCGTGGCTACATCGTGCTCACGGGCGGGACGGGGGGCAACGTGCTCACCCTGACGCCGCCCCTGACGATCGATCCCGCGCTCCTCTCGGCGTTCGCCACGGCTCTGTTAGACTGATCCGCGTGAACCTCACGAGGGGGACGATCGAATGGCCTGCCGTCGATCCGAAGGCCGGGCCGTGGCTGTGGAACCCGCGCCAGGACCTCGTGTGGGTCGTGGGGCTCGGCTCGCTCGTCTTCGGCGCGATCGCCGTCCCGCTCTCGATCGCCGTGCCCGCGGTCAGCGCGCTGCTCGTCACCGCGTTCGTGCATCTCGGTGTCATCTGCAACCATCCGCACTACGCCGTCACCTATCAGCTGATCTGGCGTGAGCGCGCGCGCGCGCGATCGAGCTACCTGTGGCTCCTCGCATCGACGCCGGCCGCCGTGGTGCTCGTCTTCTATGCGGCGTTCTTCAACCACCCGCTGATCGGGCTCCTCAACCGCGTCTATCTCACGTGGTCGGCGTATCACTACGCCGCCCAGCACTTCGGCGTCGCGTCGATGTACCAGGCGCGGGAGAAGCGCGCGCTCGCTCCGATCGAGAAGCGCGCGGTGCAGGTCGGTTTCGTCGCCGTCGCCCTCTACATCATGCTGCTCCTCAACATGCAGCATGGTCTCGGCGACGGTACGGTGTTCGCGGGCGCGAGCCGCGGGTCGGCGTTCGGGTTGATGCTGCCGGCGGCGGCGTATCCGTTCGCCGTCGCCGTCGCGGCGATTGGCGTCGTCGCCTACGGGATCGGCGAGGCCTTGCACAAGAAGCGCACCGGCGCCGGCCTCGGCCGCGAGGCGCGCCTGCTCTTCGCGGCGAACTTCGCGTGGTTCGTGCTGCCGTACGTACACCTGCCCGGCGCGAAGGGGCCGTGGATCGGCGACAGCGTGGCGACGTGGCTGCCGTACGCGCAGCCGTTCTTCCACTGCGCGCAGTACCTCGCGGTGTGCGGCTGGCGCGCGCGGACCACCGGCGGGATCAAGCCCGTCTACTACTTCATGACGCTCGTCGCGATCGGCCTGCTCCTCTTCGAGGCGGGCACCTACGGCATCGGCGCGCTCGCGAGGCTCGACGAGGCGCAGGCCATCTTGCTCGTGCCCGCGGTGATCAACATCCACCACTTCTTCCTCGACGGCCTCATGTGGAAGGCGAAGAGGAAGCCCGCCGCCGCGAGCGCGTCGCCCGCCGCGTCGCCGGCGAAGCCCGCGGAGAAGGCGGCCGCCTGAGCGGCCTCGGAGGCCCGGCAGGATCCGGCGCCTGGATCGGGGACGATCCGATCCCTCGCCGAAAAAGCGTGTGATTTCGGCGGATCGAGGTGGGTGTGCCGATTGCCTACATCGGCCGCATGAAGAAGGCCGCCGCTGTCCTCGCCCTGCTCGCGACGTGCGCCGCCGGGTGCGCGGCGGAGACCGACGCCGCCGACGACGTGGAGGGCGCGGAGGACGCGCTCGCGCAGATCGGCGCCGAGCCGGCGGGGCGTCCCTCGCGTCACGCCATCGTCCTCGCGCACGGGTTCGATGCCTCGGACACCAACCGCTGGAGCTTCTACCAGCTGAAGGACGCGCTCGAGCGCGACGGTCACGTCGTCCATGCCGCGCGCGTGCAGCCGTACCGCGGCGTGCCCGACCGCGCGAAGGAGCTCGCCACGCACGTCGACGAGGCGATCGCCGAGTGCCGCGCCGCGCAGGCGCGAGGTTGCGATCCGAGCAAGGTGCACATCCTCGCGCACTCGATGGGCGGGCTCGACGCGCGCTACGTCGTGGCGAAGCTCGCGAACGACGAGGGGGTCCCGTACGCGAAGCTCGTGGCGTCGGTCACCACCATCTCGACGCCGCATCGCGGATCGGCCATCGCGGACGTGATCCTCAAGCTCACTCCGGGCGTCGCCGATCCCGTCGTGAACGCCGTCGCCGGGCTGTGGGCGCGCACGTTCACCGATCGGGACCTCGCCGACGGCAGCGACGTCCGCGCGGCGCTCACCTCGATCAGCGAGGGCAACGCGCCGGCGTTCAACGCCGAGGTGAAGGATCAGGACGGCGTCTACTACCAGTCGTGGGCCGGCATCTCGAGCCACCTCGACCCGCACATCGATCCGAAGGAGATCGACGCGTGCGAGGGCAGGGTGGAGAGCTACAAGAACCGCCACGACCAGATGACGAACCTGCAGCTCATCGCCGCCGCGCCGGTCGTCGGCCACGGCCTCGGCAACGCGGCGGCGCCGAACGACGGCATGGTCACCGTCGCGAGCGCGAAGTGGGGCGACTTCCACGGCTGCGTCCCGGCCGACCATCTCGACGAGGTCGGGCAGCCGAGCCACGACGGTCCGAATCGATGGTCGCGGTTCGATCACCTGCGCTTCTACCGGCGGATCGCGTTCGGCCTCGACGCCGCCGTCGCGGCGCACGCACGATCGCGCTAGACCAGCGGCGTGGACCTCGCCAGGAGCTCGGCCTTGCATGCGCGCGCGCGCGCGTTCGTCCGTGCGTTCGAGCTCGGCGAGGCTCCGCCCGAGCCGTTCGACGCGCTCGCGAGCGATCTCGGCCGCTACCAGGCGGAGCACGTCGCGGGGTACGCGCGCCTGGTGAAGGCCCGCGGCGTCGATCCGGCTTCGTTCGCGCGCGCTGACGATCTGCCCGCGGTGCCCACCGACGCGTTCAAGCTCACGCGCGTCGCCGCGTTCGACGAGCCGGAGGCGAAGGTCGTGTTCCGCACGAGCGGCACGACCATCGGCGCGCGCGGCTCGCACGCGATGCGCGACGTGTCCACCTACGACGCGGCGTCCGTCGCCTTCGGCCGCCGCTGGCTCGCGCGCGACCTCGACCGGCGGGTCCCGGTCGTCGTCCTCGGCCCCTCGCCCGAGGAGGCGCCGGACTCGTCGCTCGTGCACATGTGCGCGTCGTTCGCTCTGGCGTTCGGTGAGGAGGCGACCGTCGCGTCCACGTTCGTGATCGACGACGGCGTCATCGACGTGACGCGCTTCGACGAGCGCGTCGCCTATGCGCTCGCGGACGAGGTGCCGATGCTCGTCCTCGCCACGTCGTTCGCGCTCGTGCACTTCCTCGAGGGCATGGACGAGGTGCAGTTCCCGCTCCCGCCCGGCTCGCGCGTGATGCAGACCGGCGGCTTCAAGGGGAAGAGCCGCGAGGTCGAGCCCTCGGTGCTCCGCGGCGAGATCGCGCGCGTGTTCGCCCTCGATCGCCGGGCGATCGTCAGCGAGTACGGCATGACCGAGCTGTCGAGCCAGTTCTACGAACGCACGCTGTTCGATCCGGACGTCCGGGAGGGGATCTACGCCGAGCCGCCGTGGGCGCGCGTGGTCCCCGTCGATCCGGAGACGCTCGAGCCGGTGGCGGAGGGGGAGATCGGGATCGCGAAGGTCCTCGACCTCATGAACGTGGACAGCGCCGTGGCGGTGCTCGCGCAGGACCGCGTGCGGCGCGTGGACGGTGGCTTCGAGCTCCTCGGCCGTGCGCCCGGCGCGCCGCCGCGCGGGTGCTCGATCGCGATCGACGAGATCCTCGGCCGATGACCGAGCGGTCCGCGGTCCGTGCGCTGGTCGCCGCCGCGAAGTCGCTCGCGGCGGA
Source organism: Labilithrix sp. (assembly GCA_039809525.1). Classification (GTDB taxonomy): domain Bacteria; phylum Myxococcota_A; class Polyangia; order Polyangiales; family Polyangiaceae; genus Labilithrix. The sequence continues at coordinate 6,737 of JBDHVD010000478.1, forward strand.
CCGCACGTCGATCGCCGCGGCGATCGCCGAGTCGACGGGCCTGTCGCGCGAGAACGTCGAGCTCGCCCTCGCCGAGCACCTCGAGACCGACCCAACCGACGAGGAGCTCGACCAGCTCTTCGCGTCCGCCTCCACCATGACGGCGCCGCGGGTCGCCGTCGTCCTCTCGGCGAACGTCTTCGTGGGCGCGCTCCGCGCGATCGCGTTCGCGCGGGCATGCG
>JBDHVD010000479.1:0-6954 GCA_039809525.1 Labilithrix sp.
CTCCCCGGCAAGTTGATCCAGAGCCTGAAGAAGACGGGGACGAACAACCCGGTCTTCCTCCTCGACGAGATCGACAAGATGTCGACCGACTTCCGCGGCGACCCCGCGGCGGCCCTCCTCGAGGTGCTCGACCCCGAGCAGAACCACGCGTTCAACGATCACTACCTCGATCTCGATTACGACCTGTCGGACGTGATGTTCATCACGACCGCGAACACGCTGAGCGGGATCCCGGTGCCGCTGCAGGACCGCATGGAGATCATCCAGCTGTCCGGCTACACCGAGTTCGAGAAGATGAACATCGCGGTGAAGTACCTCGTGCCGCGCCAGAAGAAGGAGTGCGGGCTCGAGGAGGTGCCGTTCACGCTGAGCGAGAACGCGATCCGCACCGTCATCCACCACTACACGCGCGAGGCGGGCGTCCGCTCGCTCGAGCGCGAGATCTCGAGCATCTGCCGCAAGGTCGCGCGCAAGGTCGTGGCCGACGGCAAGGAGACGCCGATCGAGATCGTGGCGAAGAGCGTCCCGCAGTACCTCGGCGTGCCCAAGTTCCGCCTCAACAAGAAGGAAGACAAGGACGAGATCGGCCTCACCAACGGCCTGTCCGTCACGTCGTCGGGCGGCGGCGAGCTGCTCGCGTGCGAGGTCGCCGTCGTGGCCGGCAAGGGCAAGCTGGTGATCACCGGCCTGCTCGAGAAGGGCATGGAGGAGAGCGCCCAGGCGGCGATGAGCTACGTGCGCTCGCGCGCGGCCACCCTCGGCCTCGAGCCGGAGTTCTACCAGAAGCTCGACGTGCACGTTCACTTCCCCGAGTTCATCCGCAAGGACGGACCGTCGGCGGGCGTGACCATGGCGACGAGCCTCGCGAGCGCCCTCTGCAAGTGCCCGGTGAAGCGCGATCTCGCGATGACCGGCGAGCTCACGCTGCGCGGGCGCGTCATGGCGATCGGCGGGCTGAAGGAGAAGCTCCTCGCGGCGCACCGCGCGGGCATCACCACCGTCGTCATCCCGCGCGAGAACCGGAAGGACCTCCGCGAGGTGCCGCGCCGCGTGCTCAAGGCGACGCGCATCGTCCTCGTCGAGCACATGGACGAGGTGCTGCGCGAGGCCCTCTGCGTGGCCGATCCGGACGCCCTGTTCGGACCTGCGCGCGAGAGCTGGGAGTACGTCGACGGCGAGCTCGTGGTGAAGCACGCGGGCAAGGTCGTCCCGGCGGTCCCGGGCGGCGCGACCGCGAGCATCGGTACGGGCAACGAGCCCGCGCCGGTGCCCGGCAACGCCTGATCGATCACATCGGCTTCGGCAGGACGGCCAGGTACTTCCCGCGCGACCCCGCGAGGAAGACCGGCCGTCCGTCCGTTCCGCGCGCGAACGCGGCGACGTCGCGGCACGGGCTCATCACCGGCGTCTTCGTGGTCCCGCTGGTGACGACGAGCGTGTCGTTCTCGCAGGTCGCGGTCGCGGCGTCCGCGCCGCTGCCGTCGTGCTGCAGGAAGTCGACGCGGGCGAACGCGGCCGCCGACGGCTCTCGCGCCCACGTGAAGCAGCTTCGCCCGTCGAACGGGACGCCGTCCTCGTCGGTCGCGCAGAAGCGGACGACGGTGGCGCCGCCGTCCTTCGCCCAGACGCGGTAGCCGAACGTCGAGTCGTCCACGTCGCCGACGATCGCGGCGGTCGAGCCGAACGCCACGTCGGCGGCGCCGGCGGGCTGCGCGTACACGACGTCGTAGTCGTCGAGGAGCCCGCCGCCCTGCACCGTGGTGAAGAGCGCGAGGTTGCCGTCGTCGCTCGCAGCGAGCGCGCGCACGCTGCCGGAGGTGCCGCTCACCGTCCGGTCCGGCGTCCACGCGCCGGCCGCGAGGCGATGGCGCGTCACCGTCGTGCCGCTCGTCATCCACACGTACGGGCCGGTCGCGTCCGAGCCGCTGCCGACGATCCGCTCGTTCGGAAGATCGGCGATCGCGACGGGCGCCGCGACGTCGCCCTCGAGCGCGATGCGCGCGTGCACGTACGTGCTCGTCTCGAGCACCGCGAACGGTCCGGTCTCGTCGCGGAGGAGCACCGCGCGCTGGAAGGTGACGGGGAGCTCCTCCGCGTCCGCGTCGCGGTGCATGCGATAGAGGGTGGGCTCGATCGCGGAGGCGCTGCTGTTCCGGGTCGCGACGACGACGACGGTGTCCGGCCCTGTCGCCATGATCTCGCTCGGCTCGCGCGAGCCGCGCTGGAACGCCGACGTGCTCACCGCGAAGGTCGAGGCGAACGTCCCCGCGTCGAGGCCGCCCACGGTGACCTTGCCGTCGGCCGGGAAGGGGACCTTCACCGTGATGCGCCCGTCGCCCCAGGTGACCACGGTCTTCGCGTTGCGCGCGACGGTGAGCGGCTCGCCCGCGGGCGTCTCGAACGTGACCTCGTTCGCGAGCGACAGCGCCTTCCCTTCGATGGTGTACTCCGTCCCCCACGTCCCGGAGCTCGGATGGGTCTTCGTGATCGCCATCTCGCGAGGCGGCGCCGGCGCCGGCGGGGGCGTCACGGACGGGGCCGCGGCGGGCGCCGGCTCCCGATCGTCCCCACACCCGCTCGCCACGAAGAGCACCGACACGATCACCCACGCGCGCTCTTGCATCCGCAGACCTCCCTGGGTTCGCCTTCGAGCAACGACGGTGCCCGCCCCGACGACCCGCCAACTGCGCGAACCCTCGGGCGCGGATCGCTCTCTGGAGACTATCCCGATAGGAATGCACGTTCACAGCGAAGAACGCTTCGCGCGAGCACCGCGAGCGTGACGACATTCCTCGCGTGCGCACACCGTTTGCGGCACCGGAAGTGCTTTTCCCCGGGGCAGGAGGTTCTCTCGATGAAACGTTCGATCCTGCTCGGGCTCGCTTCGATCACGCTCACCACGACCGCCGTCGCATCGGCGGAGACGCGCACGATCGAGGCGACGAACAAGGACCACGATCCGGACACCGCCGTCTCGACGACCCACACCACGTCGGCGTACTCCGCCCCGCGCCACGACGTCGTGGAGAGCCGCGCCGAGGATCGGCGCGAGGTCCACGGCGATCGCTGGACGATCGCCCCGCTGATCGGCGCCGCGACGAACGGCTACGGGTTCGGCGCGGGCGCACGCGTCGGCTACACGTTCGCCACGCCGATCTACCTCGGCGCGAACTTCATGTACCACACGGGCTCGGACGACAGCCGCCTGTCCTACGCGTATTACCCGTCCGCCGAGCTCGGCTATGACATCGGCGCCGGCCCCGTGCTGATCCGCCCCTACGCGGGCGCGGGCGCGCTCATGCGCGGCGGCGCGACGGACACCGGCCTCGTGTACCCGGGCCTCACCGCGCACTACTTGATCCCGAAGAGCCCTGCGTTCATCGGCGCGGACGCGAAGGTCCTCGTCCCGCTCGAGGGCAGCGCGGCGTTCTCCGCCGCCGGCACCACGGGCCTGAACTTCTAGCCGCGCGCGCGCTCAGAAGTCCGCGCCGAGGCGGAACGCGAAGACGGAGAAGTCGTCGCGCACGAGCGGAGCGTCGAACGCGCGCAGGTAGATCACCTGCGCGCGCAGCGGCCCGAACGCGGCCGCGACGCCGGCACCGGCGAAGAGGTTGTCGGCGAGCGCGCCGTCCACCTCGACGAACTTCGGCGTCGAGAGGAACCGGAACCACCGCATCTCGACGAACGGCTCGACCTGCGCGACGACGCGGTAGCCCGCATGCGCGGTCACGCGCAGGCGCGTCTTCATCCCGTCGAAGGCGTCGCCGCCGCTCGTCTTGATCGAGGGATCGAACCCGAGCTCCAGCCGGCCGACGACGGGCGTGCGGATCGTCGCGGCGCTCGCGCCGACGTACGGCGTGAGGTAGTTCGGATCGAACATCGTCGGATAGAGCGCGCGCCCGCGGACGTTCGCGCCGGCGATGCCCGCGGCGGGGTCGTCTCCGCCTCCGCTCCCGAGCGGCAGGACCAGCCCGGCCTCCGCCGCGAGACGGAGCAGGCGCATCGGGCTCGTGCCGTACGATCCGCCGAGGACGGGGTTCGACACCGACGCGGCATGGGAGCGTCCGGGCGCGTAGTTGTCGATCAGGCCGTAGCGCACGAACGCACGGAGCTCCGGCGTGACGTCGTACGCGACCTGCGCGACGAAGAGGAACGCCTGGCCGCTCTGCCGATCGGTCTGACCGACGGGGACCTCGTCGTAGAGCTGGATGTTCGCGTCGAGGTCGGCCGCGAGCCCGACGTGGGGCGCCTCGTCGTCCTTCGGGGCCGAAGGAGCGGCGTCCGGAGCACGATCGGCGTCCGCCGGTGCGGACAGCGAGGGCGAGGTCGCGGCCGGCGGGGCGCCGGCGGATGCGTCGACGTTCGACGCGGCGGGGGATGGAGGCGGCGCGGCGTCGGTGAGGTCGGCCTCCGCCGCGGGGACCGTCACCTCCTCGACGTCGCCGCTCTGGAGGCTCAGCTCCTTGCTGAACGGCGGCCGGTGCGGGCCGCTCGCCTTGATCGTGTGCTTGCCCGGATCGACCGCCTTCTTCGCGCCGGAGACGGTCTTCTCTCCGTCGATCGACAGCTCCGTCTCGCGGTCGGCGACGGTGACCGTGATCCACGCGAGGAGCCCCGCGTTCTCTCGCTCGCCGCGCTGCGCCGCCTTCAGCGCGGCCTTGTCGTTCTTCTCGCGCGCACGCGCCGCGGCCTCCGTGTACTCGTACCACGCCGCCTTGTACTGGCCGGCGTCGTGGTGGCACCTGGCGACCGCGAGCAGCGTGGCGATGCGTCCGCCCCTACGCTTCGCGCGCTCGACCTTCGTGCAGTCGCGCGGGGCGGCGCTCGCGCGTGCGCTCACGCCGAGGACCGCGAGGGCGACCGCCGCGATCGCGAGCCGGCGCATCGCCCGATCATAGGGCAAAACGCGAAGGCCGCGTCAGCGGCGGCGGTCAGGCACGAACAGCTCGCCCTCGAGGGTCTCGGCGAAGGTCTTGGCGTACTGGGGCTGCCGTGCGCCCGCGGTCACGAAGCCGACCACCCGCTCGACCACCTGCGGCGCCTCGAGGATGCGGCCGTGCCCGAGCCCGCGCGTCGCGACGAGCTCGCCGTGGGCGGCGGCCCCGGCGATCGCCGCGCCGTCGGAAGGGGGCACGATGCGGTCGTCCTCGTCGTGGACGACGAGAACCGGCGAGGCGAAGCGCGCGGCGTCGCGGCGGACGTCGAGGTCGGGGATCGCGATGCCATAGCGCTCCTCGAGCCTGTGGATCATCGCCGCGTGGACGCGCTCGTCGAGGCCCATCATCCGCGAGAAGCCGGCGGCGAACCGGGCAGGGGACATCGGCGGCGCGACGAGGGCGAGCCGCCCGGGGCGCAGGCCGAACCGGGTCGCGAGGAGCGCGGCGGCGCCGCCCACCGAGTGACCGACGACCGCCAGCACCCCGCGCGACGCCACGTCCTCCGCGACGGCGACCAGCGCGCGCGCGTGGTCGACGACGGACGCATGACGGAGGGGCGCGTCGCCGTGCCCGGGCGCGTCGAAGGCGACGACCCGGACCCCGCGCGCGAGCAGCGGCTCGACGAACGCGCCGAGCTGCGAGCCGCGGCCCTCCCAGCCATGGACGAGGATCGCCGTCGGCGGATCGTCGGCCCCCTCCGGCGTCCAGGTCCACACCGGCAGGTGCGAGCCGGCGTACGGCACCCGCGTGGCCTCCGCCGACGCGAGGACGGCGCGCTCCTTCGCCGGCCTCGGCGACCGGCGGGCGGTGAGGAACATCTCCTCGGCCCATCGCGCGGCGAGCGACGGCGCCCGGGGACCGAGAAATTCCAAGGTCATCCGTGCCGCCTTCATGGCCGGAGTAAAACGAACGTTCGTGCTTTTATTTGAGCGAGTCGACGTGTTCATGCGGTCCTCCTCGTGCAGCGCTTCGATGCGCGTCAGCGGGTCTTGTTGCGCGCGTCGTTGATGAGCCGCTCGAACGCCGTCCGCGCGCGCCGCTCGGCCTCGGCCGGATCCACGATCCGCCGGACGAAGTGGTAGCCGTGGGCGATCGCGTGCAGCTCGTAGGCGAGCTGCTCGCAGTCGAGGTCCTTGCGGAAGTGCTTCTCCTCGATCGCGATGCGCGCCGCCTGCGCCTGCGTCGCCAGCCAGTCGCGCTGCGAGGACACGAAGCGGTCGCGCGCCGGCCCCGGCTTGTCGTCGAGCTCGACGCCCGCGACCACGAAGATGCAGCCTCCCGGGAGGAACTCCGCCTTGGACCACTCGAGCCAGCGGTCGAAGAGCGCGCGCACCCGCGGCTCGCCGCGCGGCTTGCGCAGCGCAGGCGCGACGACGAAGGCGATGAACCGCGCGATCGCCTCGTCGAGGATCGCGACCTGGAGGTTCTCCTTCGACGCGAAGTGAGCGAACAGCCCGCTCTTGGACATCCCGACGTGCTCGGCGAGCTTGCCGATCGTCACCCCCTCCAGCCCGACCTGCGTCGCGAGCGAGAGCGCGGCGCCGAGCACGGAGCTCCGTGTGTCTTCCCCCTTGGTCACGCGATCAAAATAGAACGAGCGTGCGAAACGTCAAGGCAGATTCGTGCAAGACGTGCTTGACGAGCATACCCGTGCCGCGTTACGAGGCGTTCTCACCGATTGGGCGGGTAGCTCAGCGGTAGAGCGCTGGCCTTACAAGCCGGATGTCGCAGGTTCAAGCCCTGTCCCGCCCACTGGTTCTTCCAGGCGGTCGCGTCAGGGAAGCAGAGCAGTCGGATACGAGAGTCACGAGAGTCACGATTCTGGGGCGGTAGTTAAGTCGGTTATAACGCCGGCCTGTCACGCCGGAGGCCGCGGGTTCGAGTCCCGTCCGCCCCGCAGAACGAGAGACGAGAAGAGGTCGAAGCGGTGACAGCTTCGGCCTCTTTGCCTTTGTGCGCGCGGATCGTGCGCGGCACGTCGTAGCGCGAGGCCGAAGGATCGGACCCCTCCGGCCTC
>JBDHVD010000480.1:0-6921 GCA_039809525.1 Labilithrix sp.
GGCCGCCGAGGATCCGACCGACCTCGTCACGATGGAGGAGGTCGAGCGCCGCTACATCCAGCGCGTGATGGAGGCGGTCGGTCAGAACAAGACGCAGGCCGCGAAGATCCTCGGCTTCGATCGCACGACGCTCTATCGCAAGCTCGAGCGCTACAAGCTCGGCGGCGCCGATCCGAGCGGCGGACGCATCAGCAACCCGGGCGCTCCCTCGTCGAAGGACTGACGCCGCGGTCACGGTCGAAAGAGTGATGAAAACGACCGGCTCGCGTCATTCATAGGCAGCGAAATACGATGTAGGCGAGCCGGCGCGCGCACGGGATCCGCGTCCCGTGTGGTGCGCGTGGTGGCGTGCGCGCTCCTCGACCGCTCATGTCGGACGGCGCCCGCACGGCCGTGAACTGCCGGCTTTTCATGGCGATTTGTTGAGACGCGATTGCGACATACATCCGCGCAAGTCCGCGTGCCCCGCACGACGGCCGCTTCCAGCCTGACACTCATTTTACAAACGTGATTCGAAATCCGAATGAGACGGATCGCGATTCACGTATCAAGGTTACGTGGCGCTCTTCTCTGCCCGAGGTTGGAATCGCGAGGGAGCGTCGGCTCTCGTGCGTGGAACCCTCGCGGCGAGCGTCGGCCTCGCGCTCCTGACCGGAGCGGTCGCCGGCGCCGACGCGAACGCGTACGTCGTCAAGCGCACGTCGCGCGGCGACCTCGTTCACTGGGAGACGGATCGCGTCGAGTACACGCTCGACGGCTCGCTCTCGAACGTCGAGGGCAGCGCGGACGCCACGCAGCGCGCGATGGGCTCGTGGAGCGGCACCGTCGGCGCGCCGGAGCTCGCGGTCAAGGCGCCGTCGGCGGACGCGCCGGTGAAGCCGGGCTTCGATCAGAAGAACGGCGTGTTCTTCATGAAGAGCGGCTACGCGCCCGCGGGCCGCGCGCTCGCGATCACCGTCCTCACCTACGACAACGCGACGGGCAAGATCCTCGACGCCGACGTCATCTTCAACGGCTCGTACAAGTTCGCGGTCCTCGGCGAGGCTCCGACGGAGGAAGTCGCGGCGCAGACCGGCGGCCCGCGTCCCTCGGCCACCGACGGCATCGCGCACGACGACCACGTCGACGAGCGCACCGACGCGATCTACGACCTGCACCACGTCATCGCGCACGAGCTCGGTCACTCGCTCGGCATGAACGACGAGATGGAGCGCAAGGACGCGCTCATGTACCGCTACTCGGCGCCGAACGACGCGTCGATGCGCGAGCCCGCGACGGACGACATCGCCGGCCTCGCGGAGCTCTACTCGACGAAGCTCGAGGGCCGCGGCAACGGCTGCGGCGGCGCGACCGTCGCCCCGAAGAAGCCGACGATGGCGGCGAGCCACGTCGCGATGTTCGGCGCGCTCACGCTCCTCGCGTTCCTGCTCTTCCGCGCGAAGAGCGATCGCCGCGCCCGCCTCGCCTTCGTGTTCGCCGCCGCGACGATCACCGTCGCGCTCCTCCCCAGCACCTCGAAGGACGGCCGCGGCGTCGCGCGCGCGAGCGAGCTCGCCCCGGGTCACGCCCGCGCGAAGGTCCTCTCGACCGCGACGACGATCGAGGACGGCCTGATGAAGACGACGTTCAAGCTCGCGACCGTCGCGTGCCGCGCGTCGACCTGCCCGAAGCTCGGACACGGCGCCGCGTGGGGCGGCACGGTCGGCAACATCACGCAGGAGGTCGGCGGGTACTACGCGCCGACGACCGGCACCGACGTCGACGTGTCGTTCGCCAAGCTGCCGAACGCGCTCGCGCCGCTCTCGGCGCCGCTCGCGGGTCGCAACGACCTCACGGACGAGTCGGTCCGCATCGTCACCCGCGCGAACTGATCGTCACGACGCGCGCAGCCACTTCGGCCGGCGCTGCCGGACCACGATCTCCGGCTCGGGATAGAGCCGCTCGGCCACGAGCTTCGCGTGGAAGAGCATGTTGTCGAGCCGCGTGTAGCACGCGTGCTGGAGCACGAGCGGCGCGCCGTAGTCGACGAAGACGCGCTCGCCCGGCTCGCCCGACTCCGCGAGCGCCCACGGCGACTTCTGCAGCGCGGCGTTGATGCGCCGCTCGTCCGCGGTCAGCGCGGGGAAGTCGGACGGCTGCTGGCCGAGGCGCTGGATCCAGTCGCGCTCGCTCGTGACGTGGAGGATGCGCACGCGATCGAGCTTCGCCCAGGCGTAGCGCGCCGGCGCCCCGAACGTGACGAAGTCGACGTCGACCTGCGCGAGCGCGTGGAGGTCCACGTCGAGCGCGCCCACGTCGAGGCCGCGCGCCCGCGCGACGTCGAGCACCGCCTCGGTGGTGACCGATCGCGCGAGCAGCTGGCTCACGAGCGCGAACACCTGGCCGGCGTGGCTGTGTCCGCACACGAGCAGGCGCGGCGCGCGCACGCCGCCCGTTCGCGCGAGCTCGGCGTGCGTCGCGAGCAGGCGTACGAGGCCGAGCGCGCCCTCGAGCCGGCCGACGTGATGGTTCTCCGACGACCAGACGTACGCGGTGCAGGGGATCGATCGGCCGATCGCCTCCGCGAACGTGCGCGTGTAGCCCTCTCCGAAGTTGCCGAGATCGCCGAGCAGGCGCTCGACGTACCGGCGCGTCCTCGCGCGGAGCACGCGGCCGACGTGCCGGCCGACGGACGGCAGCGCGCGCTCGACGACGCCGTAGGCCGAGACCGGGTCGGTGCCGGTGAACGTCCCGTGCGCGAACACCACCGCCGAGACGCCGGCCTCGGCGAGGCGATGGCCGACGCGATCCATCTCGACGCGCCACTCGGGCGTTCCGCGCGCGAAGCCGATCGCGCAGCGGACGGTGACGTCCGGCCGCGGCGGCTGCGGCGCGGGCAACGCGGGCGCGCGCGTCCTCCGCGCGGCCGTCCATCCGGCGGCGAACGACGCGACGAGGAGCACGAGGACGAGGACGGTCGCGAGCATGCTCGAGCCCGAAACCTAGCACCGTTGACGCGGTGCGCCACGTGACCGTTCGGCCGCTTTTCAGGGGCGTTCCGAGGCGCGACGCGTGGCCCGCCACGAGCCGCGGACGGGCGCGACGCGCATGAGCACCATCGTGCTGTTCCGGGCGAGCGTGATCGTCGCGCCCGCGTCGAGCGCCCGCTCGCCGCCGAGCGACTCCTCGGTGGTGTCGATGCACACCTTCCAGCGGTTGCCCCAGTCCTCCGGCGGCAGGACGAACGGCACGTCCTCGCGCCCGCCGTTGAGCAGCACGAGGAACGAGTCGTCGACGACCGGGACGCCGCGATCGTCGCGCCAGTCGAGCGCATCGCCCGCGAGCAAGAGGCCGAGCACGCACGTTCGCGGATCCTGCCAGTCCTTCTGCACCATCTCGCGCCCGCTCGGGTGGAACCAGGCGATGTCCGGCAGCTCGCTGCCCTCGACGCGCTTCCCCTTCAGGAAGCGCGGGCGCCGGAACACCGGGTGCTCGCGCCGGAACGCGGCGAGGTCGCGCGCGAAGTCGAGGAGCCGCGCGCGGTCGCGATCGAGGTCCCAGTCGAGCCACGAGATCGCGTTGTCCTGGACGAAGGCGTTGTTGTTGCCGCCCTGCGTCTTGCCCATCTCGTCGCCGCTCGTGATCATCGGAACGCCCTGCGAGACCATGAGGGTCACGAGGAAGTTGCGCTGCTGGCGCAGCCGGAGCGCCAGGATCGACGCGTCGTCGGTGGGCCCTTCGACGCCCGAGTTCCAGGACTTGTTGTCGTCCCAGCCGTCGCGGTTGTCCTCGCCGTTGGCGTCGTTGCGCTTCTTCTCGTAGCTCACGAGATCGCGCAGCGTGAAGCCGTCGTGCGCGGTCACGAAGTTGATGCTCGCGTGCGGGTGACGTCCGTCGTCCTCGTAGAGATCGCTCGAGCCGGTGAGCCGGTAGCCCATCTCGCCGATCGTCCACTTCGCGCCGGTCCAGAACTGCCTGACCGCGTCGCGGTACCGGCCGTTCCACTCCGTCCAGAGCACCGGGAAGTTTCCGACCTGGTAACCGCCCTGCCCGAGGTCCCACGGCTCGGCGATCAGCTTCACGTTCGACAGCACCGGGTCCTGGTGGATGATGTCGAAGAACGCGCTCAGCTTGTCGACGTGCCCGGCCTCGCGCGCGAGGGTCGACGCGAGATCGAAGCGGAAGCCGTCGACGTGCATCTCCGTGACCCAGTACCGGAGGCTGTCCATCACGAGCTTGATCGTCTGCGGGTGCAGCATGTTCAAGCTGTTGCCGCATCCGGTGTAGTCCTCGTACTCGGCCTTCGCGTCGTGCCGCACGCGGTAGTAGGTCAGGTTGTCGAGCCCTCGCAGCGAGACCGTCGGCCCGAGGGGATCGCCTTCGCCGGTGTGGTTGTAGACGACGTCGAGCACCACCTCGATACCGGCGCGGTGCAGCGCCTTGACCATGCGCTTGAACTCGACGACCTGCTCGCCGCGCGTCGCCGCGAACCGCTGATCGGGCGCGAAGAACCCGAGCGTCGCGTACCCCCAGTAGTTGTGCATCCCGCGCGCCGCGACCGACCACTCGTCCATCGCTTCGTGGATCGGCAAGAGCTCCACGGTCGTGATGCCGAGCCGCTGGAGGTGCTCGATGATCGCCGGGTGGCCGAGCCCGAGGTACGTCCCGCGGATCGCCTCGGGCACGTCGGGGTGACGCATGCTCGTCCCCTTCACGTGCGCCTCGTAGAGGACGGTGTCCGCCCACGGGACTTGCACGAGCCGATCGCCCTCCCAGTCGAAGCGGTCGTCGACGACGACGCTCTTCGGGATCCCCTTCGCGCTGTCGCGGAGATCGGCGGTGCGCTCGTCGGCCTTCTCCCGGGTGCCGCCGAAGCCGGGGAACGGCGAGCCGGTGAACGCGAAGACGGGCTGGCGGTAGTCGATCTTTCCGTCGATCGCGCGCGCGTAGGGATCGACGAGGAGCTTGTGCGGGTTGAAGCGGTGGCCCTCGTCGGGATCGTACGGTCCGTGCGCGCGGAAGCCGTAGCGCTGTCCCGGCCGGAGCCCCGCGACGTAGCCGTGCCAGACGTGGAGCGACCGCTCGCGGAGCGGGACGCGCGTCTCGCGATCGTGCTCGTCGAACAAGCAGACGTCCATGCCCGTCGCGTGCTCGGAGAACACCGCGAAGTTGACCCCCTCCCCGTCGAAGGTGGCGCCCAGCGGCGCGTGCCGTCCGGGCCTGTGCGTGACCGTCATGTGGGGGATCGAGGCTACCTCACGCCGCTCGGTTCCTCGCGGCCAATCGCGCGCTCAGATCCGGCCGGAGCCGGCGACGAGCGCGCGGATGGCGGCGAAGCGTCCGCGGAGCGCGGCGTCCTCGCGCAGGTCCTCGAGCGGCCTCGGCAGGCGCCACGTCCAGTTCTGCGCGGTGACGGTGCCGGGCGTGTTGATGCGCGTCTTGTCGCCGAGGATCTCCTGCGCGAGCAGGAGCGTGAGCTCGGACCTCGCGGAGAAGAGCAGCTTCAGGAGCGCGAGCTCGCGCGCGGGCTCGGGCAGATCGAGCGGGATGCCGTCGAGGCGGGCGAGCCGCTCGCGCTCCCACTCCTCGAGGTCGTACCACCACTGGGTGATCGGCGCGGTGTCGTGCGTGCTCCACGTCGCGACCGAGACCTCGGGGAACGTGCGCGGATCGTACGGCTGGAAGTCGCCGTCGCGCTCCCACGGAAGGACCTTGTACCCGGGCAGGCCGAGCTCCTTCATCGTCTCGCGGACGAACGGCGGGATCATGCCGAGGTCTTCGGCGATCACCGCGTCCTTGCCCGCGGCGTCCATCATCGCGCGGAGCACCTTCTCGCCGCGGGCGCGCTGCGCGGTCTCCTCGTCCGGCAGAAAGCGCCCCTTCTCGCCCTCCTTCTTCACCCACTGGCGGAAGAAGCCGACGAGATGATCGATGCGGAAGCGGTCGAACAGCTCCGCCGCGTGCGCGGCTCGGGCGCGGAGCCAGCCGAGGCCGTCGGCGTCCATCGCCTTCCAGTCGTAGGCCGGCAGCCCCCAGCTCTGTCCGTCGGGCGCGAAGCCGTCGGGCGGCGCGCCGAGCGAGACGTCGGTCAGGAACTGGTCGCGATGCGCCCAGACGTCGGCGCTCTCGCTGCCGACGATGAACGGCATGTCGCCCATCAGCGCGACGCCGATCTTCGCGAGCTCCTCGCGGGCCGCGTGCCACTGCTCGTGGGCGAGGAACTGGAGGTACATCTGCTCGAGCACGCGGGTGCCGAGCCGGCCGTCGTCGCGCGGCGACTCGGCGAGCGCGAGGAGCTCGGGCGCGCGATCGCGCTCGTTCGCGGGCCACGTCGACCAGCCGTGCCCCTCGTGCGCCATGCGGAGCGCCATGTAGAGCGCGTGGTCGCGCAGCCACGCCTTCTCCACCTCGATGAACTCGGCGAGCGCCTTCGCGCGCGGGCCGTTCCTGGCGAGCTCGCGCTCCCGGAAGCGATGGAACGCGGAGCCGAGCGCACGGCGCTTCAGGCTGCGCACCGCGGGGTAGTCGACGGCCGGCAGCGCGCGCACGCGCTCGAGCTCCGCGAGCGCGTCGTCGCCGAGCACGCGCGCGATCGACGCGGCATCGAGCTCGGGCACCTTCTCCACGTCGATGTAGATGGGATCGATCGCGAACGCCGAGAGCGCGCCGTACGGGCTCGTCTCGCCGTCGGCGAGCTCCTGCGTGGGGAGCACCTGCACGAGGCGCTGTCCCGCGGTGAGGAACCATGCGGCGCACGCCGGGAGGTCCGTGATCTGACCGATGCCCCAGTCCGCGCGCGTACGCACGGAGAAGAGCGGAATCGTGACTCCCGAGGCCCTGCTCATCGAATGCTTTCCCGCGGTCACTTCGCACACGCCGTGCCCGCGCGCAAGGCCCGTCGTGACTCAGAGATGAGGTACGAGGAGATCACCCGCTCCGGCG
>JBDHVD010000481.1:0-6919 GCA_039809525.1 Labilithrix sp.
CCGAAGGCGAAGCCCGCGGGCGAGTGGCGAGGCCGGGGGGAGGCTCGTCGCGCCGAAGGCGCGATGAGGGGGCACAAGCCCCACAAAAAAGACCTCGCATCGTGCTCGCCCGTGGCCCCCCACCGGTCGAGCACGACGCGAGGTCAGTCCGAATCCTTCAGCGCTTCTCGGTCTCGAGGTCCCAGTTGTCCCCGGGCGCGCCGTTCTCGTTGTCCCACTTCTCACGGACGAGGAGGCGCTCGCCGTCGGCGTACTTCTTCCACGTGATGTTCGAGTACCGCGCGTAGTCGACCTTCAGGAACGCCTTCACGTGGAAGTAGAACTGGAGCCCCTGCGCGGTCTTCGGGATGCTGACGTTGCCCTCGTAGGCGACGCGGCCGACCGGCGGCATGAGGCGCGACTTGCCGTTCGCCGTGAGCGCCTTCTCGTCCTGCCACACGCCGTCGATCGCGACGCCGTAGGAGATCTCGTACTCGAGCTCGCCGTAGATCGGCACCTGGATGGCGCCGAAGCGCGAGAAGCTGGTCTGCGTGCCGATCTGACGATCGACCGACGAGCTGTCGATGAGCGTCGCCGCACGCCAGTCGGTGTAGGCGACCGCGAGATCGGCGCCGCGCACGGCGAGGCCGCCCTCGAGGATGCGCTCGCGCAAGGTCGGGCCGTAGTTGTCGAACAGCGCGGTCTTGTTCGGCAGCGTGCCGCCGATCACCGGGACCTCGAGGAACTGATCGGCGCCGAGCGTGACCGTCGCGGCCGGATCGCCCGCGTCCTTGATCGTCAGCTCGAAGCGGACGCCCTGCGCGCGGCGGTTGACGGTGAACGAGGGCGTCGTCGCCGAGAGGTTCCACGTCTCGCTGCCGGTCCATGCGGTCGTCGCGACGGTGCTGCTCGAGAACGCCGCGCCGTTCTTCGTGTAGACGGCCTTCACCTTCGCCGAGATCTGCTTCAGGCGCGCCACGTCGGCCGGCATCGGATCGTTCGGGTGCAGGTGCGACCAGAGGAAGTGCGCGGGGATCGCGAACGACATGTTCTCGCGCGCGCGGACGTACTCGTCGGTCGTGCTCTGCGCGAGCGTGAACGAGTAGCCGGTGGGCGCGCCGTACGCCCATCCGAGCTCGAAGACGCCGCTGCCCGGGTCCGAGACGGTGTACGCGCTGTCGCTCGACGCGAGATCGTCCGCCTCCACGTCCGGAGCCGCGCACGCGGCGAGGCCGCTCGACAGGGCGATCAGACCGGTGGCGATGGGCAGGGACGCCTGGACGCCACGAACGACGCGAACCTTGATCATGACCGCTGCTCCTACGCGAAGAGTCACTCACGCCTGAGTGACGGGGCGACGGTGTAGGATACGAACCGGACCGGCGCAAGCCTCCTCGCGCCGATTTCGGCACCGCCTGGTTTTCGCTGCGGAATCCGCCGTGGATCGGTCAGGCCGCGAGGATCTGCGCGAGCTTGAACGAGCGCTGGCAGATCCGCTCGAGCGTCCGGAGCGGCGTCCCGCAGGGCGGCCGGACGTAGCGCGCGTTCTGGTGATCGTCGGACGACGACGTCCAGTACTTGCGCTTCGACTCGGCGATCTCGCGGTACATCGCGGCGACTTCGGCCTTGTGACGCGAGGTGTAGACCTCGAGACCGCGCGCGATCTCGATCACCTTCATCGTGCGGTCCTTGTCGCGGTAGCGCGTCGGGTGCGCGATCACCTCGGTCGCGCCGTCGGCGCCGATCGCCTCGATCGCCTCCTCGGGCGTCCAGCCGAACAGATCCCGGTTCGGTCCCTGGCTCGACCAGAACAGCTGGTGGTGCTCGCGGAAGCTCTCGAACAGCTCGCGACGCTTCTCTTCAGTGAGGCCGCGTTCCTTCGGCGTGCGCGGCCCCACACCCCGGTCGATGATGCGGAGGATCATCGACTGGAGCGCGGGGAACACCGGCGGCGGGAGCTTCTCGAGCTCGCCCTCCGGATCGAGCGCCTCGCGGTCCTCGGGCGCGAGCCCGCGCGTCCACTCGAGCACCAGCTCCTTCCATCGCGCCTGCACGAGGAGGCCGCGCTGGTAGAGGCGCTTGTGCTCGAGCTGGGGGCCCTGCACGACGTCGTGCGGGTAGTACGCGAGGACGTGGAACTGCTCCTCGGCGCTGGTCCCGTAGTGGATGTGCGCCGTCACCTCGAGCGCCGGGATGAAGAGCATCCCCGCGCGCTCCGCGGCGATCGCCCCCTGGCGGACGCCGGCGAGGACGTCGTGATCCGCGATGGCGATCGCCTTCATGCCGAGCGAGCGGCGGAACTCGACGTATTCGTCGGGCGTGGCGCGGCCGTCGGAGTGAAGCGTGTGGCCGTGCAGATCGGTGGCGACGAACATGGTGCGCTCAGTCATGGCCCAGCGAGCGGCGACCGGCAACCGGCTTTGCTATCGTGCCCGGGTTTGGACGTCGTCTTCCGTCTCGAGCCCGCACCGGGCGCGACGCGCGTCGAGCTCCTCGGAGAGGTGAGCGACTGGCGCAACGCGATCGCGCTCGAGCGCGCGCCGGACGGCTCGTTCGCGCGGACGATCGATCTCCCGTGCGGCGTCTACCAGTACAAGCTCCTCGTCGACGGCACGACGTGGACGCTCGATCCGGCGGCGCCGCGCACGCGGAGCGCGGACGGGAAGCGCAACAGCGTCGTGGTCGTCGACGGCGCGCCGGAGCCGTGGTTGTTCGCGCCTGCCCCGCCGTGGGTCGAGCCGATCGATCGCGGAGGGATCCGCGTCCTCGCCGCGCTGCGGAAGGAGGCGAATGCGTCGTCGCCGCACGTGTCGTGGAGCGAGGACGGAGGCGCGACGTGGTCGACCGCGCCGCTCGAGCACGCGTTCGACGAGGACGAGCACCGCTTCTTCACGGCGACGCTGCCCGCCTCGGCGCCTCGGATCGAGCTCGCGCTCGAAGCGAGCGACGCGCCGCGCTTCGCCGCCGCGTGGTCGCGTCCGCCGGCCAGCGACCGCGCGCCGTGGTGGTGGAAGGAGGCCGCGGTCTACACCATCTTCGTCGACCGCTTCCGCGCGGCGGGCGAGCACGACGCCGGCGAATGGGAGCGCGATCCCGGTCGCGAGCGCGCCGCCGGCGGCCATCTCGACGGCATCCGCCGCTCGCTCGCCGAGCTCGCCGAGCTCGGCGTCGACACGCTCTACCTCACGCCGGTCCACACCGGCGCGAGCGTGCATCGCTACGACCTCGTCGATCCGCTCACCGTCGATCCCGCGCTCGGAGGCGAGGCCGCGTACGACGCCCTCGTCCGCGACGCGGCCGCGCGCGGCATGCGCATCGTGCAGGACGTCTCGTTCGCGCACGCCGGCCGCGGGTTCGCCGCGTACGAGGACGTGATCGCGCACGGCGCTCGCTCGCGCTTCGCGGCCTGGTTCGTGTGGAAGGACGGCGCGCTCGTCCACTACGGAACGCGCACCGACGCGCCGCTGCTCGATCTCGAGAACGGCGAGGTGCAGGACCTCGTCCTCGCCGCCGTCGCCTACTGGGCGAGGCGCGGCGCGAAGGGCCTCCGCCTCGACATGACCGCCGAGGTGCCGCTCGATCTCGGCCGGCGCATCCGCAGGCGCTTCCGCGAGCTCGTCCCCGACGGCGTCGTGCTCGGCGAGCTCGTGCCGCAGCATGCCTGGCGCTGGCGCGCGGCCGGCGTCGTCGACGCGACGACCGACTTCGCGTTCCACGAGATCCTGACCGACCTCGTCACGCGCCCCGACGCGCGCGTGGACGAGGCGTTCGCCGCGCTCGCGAAGACCGCGCTGCTCCGCGGGGGCGACGCGACCGGCACGTCGCTGCGGTTCCTCTCGACGCACGATCACCCGCGCCTGGCGACGCTCGCCACCGCGCGCGGGACCGCCCCGCGACTGCCGCTCGCGTACGCGCTCCTCGTCACGCTGCCCGGCGTCCCGATGCTGCTGTACGGCGAGGAGATCGGGCTGCGCTCGGAGGACGCCGATCGCGACCTCGAGGACGTGTGGCCCGATCGCGCGCCCATGCCGTGGACGCACGCACGACGCGACGCGAAGCTCCTCGCGCTCGTGCGCGCGCTGCTCCGCGCGCGCAAGGAGTCGACGGCGCTCCGCCGCGGCTCGCTCCGCGTCCTGCACACCGACGCGACCACCGTCGTCTTCCGGCGCGAGGCCGACGGCGACGTCGTCGACGTGGCGATCGCGTTCGGGGCCGAGACGATCGCGATCGAGCTCGAGGACGACGAGCTCCCGCGGCTCGTCCCCCTGGTGACGGCCGGCGACGCGAGCGCCGACGGACACCGGGTGACGTTCACCGGTCCCGCCGTGATGCTCGCCCGCCGCGAGCGCGCGGTCGGGCGAGCGATCGCGCCCGCCCGTGCGCGGGCGAACCTCGCGCTCCGCGACCGTGACCTCGTGCTCGGTGCGCCGGCGGCAGGCGCGCGGCCGACGCGCTTCTTCTTCTCCGTCACCGAGCGCTGCAACCTCCGCTGCGGGCACTGCATCACCCAGGCGCCGGAGCGCACGAGGACGGGCACCGCGCGCACGATGACGCCCGCGGTGCTCGATGCCCTGCGCGACGACCTCGGCCTCGCGAGCTACTTCGCCTTCGTCCACGGCGGCGAGTCGCTCACCGCGCCCGTCTTCTTCGACGTCCTTCGCGCGATCCGCGAGGCGCGCGGGACGGAGCCCTACGTCGCGCACCTGCTCACGAACGGGCTGATGCTCTCGGTCGACGTCGCGGACCGGCTCGTCTCGGCGGGCGTGTCGTCGCTCTCGGTGTCGCTCGACGGGGCGACCGCGGCGACGAACGACGCGATCCGCGAGGGCGGGCGCTGGAGCGAGATCTGCGAGGCGGTCGCCGCGATCACCGCGTGGCGGAAGGCGGCGAAGAAGGACCTCCGCATCGGCCTCTCGTACGTCGTGCTCGCGCAGAACGTGGCGGAGACGGAGGCCTTCGTCGATCTCGGCGTCCGCCTCGGCGTCGATTGGATCAAGCTCGAAGAGGGCGTGCCCGCCACCGAGTTCGCGAAGCGATCGCTCGTGTCGTGCGCGGCGCCGGAGACGCGGGCGGTGATCGATCGCGCGCTCCGCCGCGGGCGCGACGCCGGCCTCGTGATGGTCGATCACACGATCGAGCGCACGTTCTTCCGCTGCCGCATGGACGACGAGACGCGTGCGTTCCTCGAGGCGGACGAGTTCGCGAACCGCGGCGCGATCCATCCCTGCCGGACGCCGTGGGACACCGCGTGCATCGAGCCGAACGGCGACGTGCGCGCGCTCGACTTCTTCGGGCCGGTGCTCGGCAACGTCACGCGGACGCCTCTCGCCGAGCTATGGAACGGCGCGGAGGCCGCCGGCGCACGCCAGCGCTCGCGCGCCGCCCGGATCTGCGGGGCGGGTCCGGTCGTCTGCGTCGAGTGACTGGTAACCTTTGCAACATGGCAGAGTCGGCCGGCTCGGTCGAGCACGGCCGTCTCGTGTCGAGGCACCGTCCTCGTCTCGGCCGCCCTCGGTGGCAGACCGTGCGTCGTGCTTCCCGCAGACGTGCGGGTTCGCATCCGTGCGGCCGATCGCGCGACGTATCCGGCCTTGCACGTCGTCTGCGGCGAGCTCGAGCGTGATCCGGAAGACGACCATGCCGTCGTCAATCCCGTCGTGGTGATCGAGGTCCTTTCGGAGTCGACGGCCGAGTCCGATCGCGGAGACAAATTCGCGGACTACCGCCGCCTGCGTTCGCTTCGCGAGTACGTCCTCGTCTCTCAGCGCGAGCGGCGCGTAGACGTCTACCGGAGAGATGGCCGACGGTGGGTGCTCGACGAGCACCTGCGTGGTGAGCAGGTGAAGCTCGAATCGCTCGACGTCACCGTGGCCGTCGACGACCTGTACGTCGACGGTCTCGGCTCGATCGTCGAGTGACGCACGCGCCTACTGGCAGTTGCACACGGACGCGCAGCCCGCGCCGCCGCCGCACTCCTGCATGCACTGCTTGTCGCAACCGATGCCGCCGCTGCTCGATCCGCCCGAGCTGCTCGACGTGCTCGACGTGCTCGACCCGCTCGAGCCGGTCGCGTCCGTGCAGCGGCCGTCTCCGAGCTGCGCGCAGACCTGCTGCTCGGTCTGCGACGTGAGGAGCTGCTGCGCCTGCGCGCACGTCGCGAACACGCCCATCGGGCAGATCTGCTCGCCGCACCCGCACACCAGATCGACCGAGCCCCCGCGGATGCGGAAGCCACAGCTCGGGAACGCCTGGGTGTCGATCACCAGGTTCGGGCACATCGACGTGGCGGCGCAGAGCGTGATGCCCGTCTGCCGCTCGATCCCGCAGCCCGCGCCCTGGATGCCCGCGTCGGCGCCGCCGTCGCCCTCCGCCGTGCCGCCGTCGCCCGAGCGGGTCCCGGTGCCGGTGTTGAGCTGTTCCAGCCCGCAGGCGGAGAGCCCGACGGCGATCGCGAGCGCGAGGAAGAAGAATGGTCGCATGGCGGCGCCCGAGCTTTGACGGAACCGCGGCGCGCGGGCCAACTTCCCTGCCAACGGCCGTGCGGGTAGGTTGTCGATGACATGACGATGGACGCGTACGCCCCCTCGATCGATGCGAAGACCCTCGCGCTCGCGAGGCTCGTGAACACGCTCGGCGAGGATGCGATCTTCGGGCTCTCGTGCGGCGGAGGCACGGGCGTCCTCGAAGGCCTCGCGCACCGGCGCGGCCAGGCCTACTCCGCGATCCTCGCGGGCCATCGCCTCAACACGATGACCGGCGAGCTCGACGCGTGGCTCGTCGAGATGACGCGTGCGATGGCGCCGATCTTCCCGCCGGCATGGATGCCGATGGCGGACGTGATCAAGGAGAAGGTGACGCTCGAGGTCGGCGCGCGCGGTCTGCGCTCCCTCTTCTCGTCCAAGCCGAGCGACAAGGACGTGCAGCGCGTCCGCCGGCTCGG
>JBDHVD010000482.1:0-6899 GCA_039809525.1 Labilithrix sp.
CCGTGGGACGCATCGCCGAGCAGCGCCGCGAAGCACGCGCCCGAATCGAAGCGCGGCAGACACAGCCAGTCGATCGACCCGTCCCTTCCGACGAGCGCGATCGTCTGCGTGTCGCCCACGATCGCGTAGTCCTCGATTCGCACGAGCGCGTGCGTGAGCAAGCTCTGCGCCGATTAAGCCAATGCAACGATCGTTGGAGCTCCAACTTACCTCGCCGTCTGGCGGCCGACTTGCATCCGTGCCGCGCGCCAAAGGAGGTTTTCGATGAGCGCGACCGTGAGCGACTTCGTGTGGAGGCGGCTCGCCGAGTGGGGCGTCGACCGCATCTACGGGTACCCGGGCGACGGCATCAACGGCATGCTCGGAGCGCTCAACCGCATCGCGCGCGACGGCAACTTCATGCACTTCATCCAGGCGCGCCACGAGGAGATGGCCGCGTTCATGGCATGCGGCCACGCGAAGTTCACCGGCAAGCTCGGCGTCTGCGTGGCGACGAGCGGACCAGGCGCGATCCACCTCCTCAACGGCCTGTACGACGCGAAGATGGACCATCAGCCCGTCCTCGCGATCGTCGGCCAGTCCGCGCGCACGGCCATCGGCGGCGACTACCAGCAGGAGGTCGATCTGCCGACGCTCTTCAAGGACGTGGCGCACGAGTACGTGCACACCGCGATGAGCCCCGAGCAGGTCCGCCATCTCGTCGACCGCGCCGTGCGCATCGCGCTCGCCGAGCGCTCCCCGACGTGCCTCATCATCCCCAAGGACGTGCAAGAGCTCGCGTACGAGAAGCCGCCGCACGAGCACGACACCGTCCACACGAGCGTCGGCTACGTGCCGCCGCGCATCGCCCCTCCGGAGGAGCAGATCCGGAGGGCCGCCGACGTGCTCAACGCGGGGGAGAAGGTCGCGATCCTGGTCGGCGCCGGCGCGGCCGGCACCGCGCCCGAGCTCGAGTACGTCGCGAACGTCCTCGGCGCCGGCGTCGCGAAGGCGCTGCTCGGACGAACGGTCATCGACGACGATCTGCCCTTCGTGACCGGCGCGATCGGCCTCCTCGGGACGCGGCCGAGCTGGGATCTGATGAAGGACTGCGACACGCTCCTCGTCGTCGGCTCGAGCTTCCCCTACTCCGAGTTCCTCCCGAAGGAGGGCCAGGCGCGCGGCGTCCAGATCGATCTCGACGCTCGCCTCGTGGGGATGCGCTACCCGATGGAGGTCAACCTCGTCGGCGACGCGCAGCTCACGCTCCGAGCGCTCATCCCCTTCCTGAAGCAGAAGCCGCCCGGCGCGTGGCGCCGCCAGATCGAGGAGGGCGTGCGCGACTGGTGGAAGACGATGGAGGAGCGCTCGCGCCTCCCGGCGAAGCCGATCAACCCGCAGCGCGTGTTCTGGGAGCTCTCGCCGCGCCTCCCGAACGACTGCATCGTCGTGGCCGACTCGGGCACGAGCGCGCAGTGGTACGCGCGCGATCTGAAGATGCGGCCGGGCATGATGGGCAGCGTCTCCGGCGCGCTCGCCACGATGGGGTGCGGAATGCCCTACGCCATCGCCGCGAAGTTCGCGCACCCGAGCCGGATCCCCATCGCCTGCGTCGGCGACGGCGCGATGCAGATGAACGGCATGGCCGAGCTCCTCACCATCAAGCGGTACTGGAAGCAGTGGAGCGACCCGCGCCTCGTCGTCCTCGTGCTCAACAACCAGGACCTCAACATGGTCACCTGGGAGATGCGCGCGATGGAGGGCGATCCTCGCTACGAGGCCTCGCAGGACCTCCCGGACATGAACTTCGCCGCCTTCGCGGAGCAGATCGGGCTTCGCGGGATCCGCGTGGAGAAGCCCGAGGAGATCGGGCCGGCCTGGGACGCGGCGCTCCGTGCCGATCGCCCGGTGGTGATCGACGCGGTCGTCGATCCGGACGTCCCCCCGCTGCCTCCGCACGTCACGCTCGAGCAGAGCAAGGCGTTCCTCATGAGCGTGCTGAGGGGCGACGCCGAGCGCGGCGGGTTCATCAAGCAGGCGATCCAGAACATGTTCCCCGGCCTCGCGCCGAAGGGGTGATGCCATGGCTCTCCTCGAGGTGGCCGACGAGGCGCTGGTCCCGGTCGAACGGCTCGCACGGGGCAAGCGCCTCGACGTGGGCGCGCTGCACGCGGCGCTCGCCCGGGCGGTGAGCGGCGCGGCGGAGGTGCGCTTCGACGCGGCGACGCGCGCGCTCTACGCGCAGGACGCGTCGAACTACCGGCGGATCCCGCTCGGCGTCGTCATCCCGGACTCCGTCGAGGACGTCATCGCGGCCGTCGCCGCCTGCCGCGAGCACGGCGCCCCGATCGTCGCGCGCGGCGGCGGCACCGCGCTCGCGGGGCAGACGGTCAACGAGGCGGTGGTCTTCGATTTCTCGAAGCGCATGAACCGCATCACGTGGATCGATCCCGCGAGCAAGCGGGCGCGGGTCGAGCTGGGCGCGGTCTGCGACGACCTCGTCGAGGTGGTGCGCCCGTTCGGGCTCACGTTCGGTCCGCGGCCGGCCACCCACAGCCGCTGCTGCTTCGGCGGGATGCTCGCGAACAACTGCGGAGGCATGCACGCGCAGCGCCACGGCACGGCGGTGCACAACGTCGAGGCGCTCGAGGTGCTGCTCTACGACGGCACCCGCATGGAGCTCGGCTGGATGGACGAGGCCGCGCTCGAGCGAGGCATCCGTCGCGGCGGCGCGGAGGGCACCGTCCTCGCGCAGCTGCGCTCGCTCCGCGATCGCTACGCGCCGCTCGTCCGCGCGCGCTACCCGAAGATCCCGCGCCGCGTCTCCGGCTACAACCTCGACGAGCTGCTGCCGAAGGAGGACGGCCGGTTCAACCTCGCGCGCGTGATCGTCGGCAGCGAGGGCACGCTCGCGCTCATGCTCGAGGCGACGCTCCTCTTGCTGGACGATCCGCCCGCCCGCGCGATGGTGGTCCTCGGCTTCGAGGACGTGTTCCAGGCGGCCGACATGGTGCCGGCCCTCCTCGCGTACGAGCCCCTCGCGCTCGAGGGGGTCGACGACGTCCTCTACGAGCAGATCGCCCGCAAGGGCGGCGCGCACGCCGAGCACCTGCGCCTCCTGAGCGGCGGCCGCGGATGGCTCCTCGTCGAGGTCGGCGGCGCGGACGAGGCGGACGTGCGCGCGAAGGGCGACCGGATCGTGCGCGATTTCGGCCGCGCGATCGTCGACTCGCGCATCTACGTGGACGAGCGCGAGCGGCGGATGCTCCGCGACGCGCGCGAGGGCGCGCTCGGCTCCACCGCGTTCGTGCCCGGAGAGCCCGACGCGTGGCCCGGCTGGGAGGACTCGGCGGTCGCGCCCGAGCAGCTCGGCCGCTACCTCCGCGATCTGCGCGCGCTGTTCGATCGCTACGACTACCACCCCGCGCTCTACGGCCACTTCGGCATGGGCGTCGTGCACTGCCGCGTGCCGTTCGGCCTCGAGGACGAGCACGGCGTCCGGAAGTTCCGGCGCTTCATGTCCGATGCTGCCGATCTCGTCGTCGCCCACGGAGGATCGCTCTCCGGCGAGCACGGCGACGGCCAGGCGCGCGGCGAGCTGCTGCGGAAGATGTTCGGCGACGAGCTCGTCCAGGCGATGCGGGAGCTCAAATCGATCTTCGACCCCGCCGGCCGGATGAACCCCGGCAAGATCGCCGACGCCTACCCGATCGTCGACCGCTTGCGCCTCTGGCCCGACTACCACCCGGCGGTCGCCGACACCCATTTCCGCTATCCCGACGACGGCGGAAGCTTCGCCCGCGCGACGCTCCGCTGCGTGGGCGTCGGCGTCTGCCGGCGGAAGCACGGCGACGGCGAGCACGACGTCATGTGCCCGAGCTACATGGTGACCCGCGAGGAGAAGCACTCCACGCGCGGCCGGGTGCACCTGCTCTGGGAGATGCTCCGCGGCGACGGCCCGGTCGCCGGCGGCTGGAAGGACGAAGGCGTCAAGGAAGCGCTCGATCTCTGCCTCGCCTGCAAGGGCTGCAAGCGGGATTGCCCGATGGGCGTCGATCTCGCCACCTACAAGGCCGAGTTCCTGTCCCATTACTACGAGGATCGCCGGCGTCCCCGCCACGCCTACGCGTTCGGCTTCATCGACAAGTGGGCGCGGCTCGCCGCGAACGCGCCCGGGCTCGTGAACCTCGCGACCCAGCTGCCGGGCGCGAGCGCGATGGCGAAGCTCGTCGCCGGCGTCTCGCAGGACATGCGGATCCCCGCCTTCGCGCCGGAGACGTTCAAGGCGCGCTTCGCCCGGCGCCCCGCCCGGCGCGCTGCCGGCGACCGGCAGGTCGTGCTGTGGGCCGATACGTTCAACGATCACTTCCACCCCGACACCGCGATGGCGGCGGTCGACGTGCTCGAGGCGGCGGGCTACGAGGTGCTCGTCCCGCAGGAGCCGATCTGCTGCGGGCGTCCGCTCTACGACTTCGGGCTGCTCGACCACGCGCGCGCGTACCTCGAAGACGTGCTCCGCGCGATGCGCCCCCACCTCGAGGCCGACGACCGCCCGATCGTCGTGCTCGAGCCGAGCTGCGCGTCGGTCTTCAAGGACGAACTGCGTGGGCTGATGCCGGGTCGCGACGACGCCGAGCTCCTCGCGCACCGCACGACCACCCTCGCGGAGCTCCTCACGTCGGGCCGCTCGCCTCCTCCCCTCCCGGCGTTGAAGCGACGCGCGGTCGTGCAGGGCCACTGCCATCACAAGTCCGCGCTCGATTTCGGCGCCGAGCGAACGGCGCTCGAGGCCATGGGCCTCGATTTCGAGGTCCTCGAGTCCGGCTGCTGCGGGATGGCGGGCGCGTTCGGCTTCGTCTCGGACACCCACGACGTCGGCCACGCCTGCGGCGAGCGCGTGCTCCTGCCGCGCGTCCGCCGCGAGCGCGACGACACGCTGGTCATCGCCGACGGCTTCTCCTGCCGCGAGCAGATCGCCCAGCACACCGATCGACGCGCCCTCCATCTCGCGGAGGTGCTGAAGCTCGCGCTCGATCACGGCTCGGCCGGCCCGCCCGACGCGCGGCCCGAAGATGGGATCGTCCGGCGGCGCCGGCGCGAGGTCCGAAATTCGATGCTCTTCGCGGCCGCGGGGCTCGCCGTCATCGGCGGCGCCGCCGTCGCGCTCGGCCGGTGGATGCGAGGTGCACGATGAGCGAACCGATCGGATCGAAGCGCTGGGTCATCGCCGAGGGGTACATCCCGGAGACGAGCACGGGGCCCGCGCCGACGATGACCAGCCACGAGACCGCCTGCATCCTCAATACCGGAGACCGCGACGCGCACGTGCGCATCACGGTCTTCTTCGCCGATCGCGATCCCGCCGGCCCCTACCGCATCGTCGTCCCCGCGCGGCGCACCCGCCACGTACGGTTCAACGATCTTCGAGATCCGGAGCCGATCCCCCGCGGAACCGACTATGCCAGCGTGCTCGAGTCGGACGAGCCGGTCGTCGTTCAACACACGCGCCTCGACTCCCGCCAGGCCGAGAACGCGCTGATGACGACCATGGCGTACGCGGCGGAGTGACGATGCGCCCGTCCGACCCGCCGACGATCGAGCAGGTCGAGGCGCGCGTCCTCGTCATCCCGACCGATCGGCACGAATCCGACGGCACGTTCGCGTGGGACGACACGACGATGGTGCTGGCGCACGTGCACGCCGGGAGCTCCGTCGGGATCGGCTGGACGTTCGCGGCCGCCTCGGCCGCCGAGCTCGTCGCCGGTCCGCTCGCGAATGCCGTTCGTGGCATCGACGCCTTCGCAACCTCGCGCGCGTGGATGGCGATGAACCGCGCGGTGCGCAACATCGGGCGCCCTGGCCTCGCCTGGGAGGCCATTTCGGCCGTCGACATCGCCCTTTGGGATCTGAAAGCGAAGCTCGTCGGCCTCCCGCTGGCGACGCTCCTCGGCCCCGCGCGCCGCTCGTGCGCCATTTACGGCAGCGGCGGCTTCACGTCGTACGACGACCGGACCCTCGGCGAGCAGCTGGGCGGCTGGGCGGATCGCGGCTTCGTTGCGGTGAAGATGAAGGTAGGCCGGGACGTCCGCCGAGATCGCGAGCGCGTCCGGATCGCCCGGGAGACGATCGGGCGTGACGTCGCGCTGTTCGTGGACGCGAACGGAGCGTGGTCGCGCAAGGAGGCGCTTGCGCAGGCGTACGCCTTCGCGCGCTTCGACGTGACCTGGCTCGAGGAGCCCGTCTCTTCCGAGGACCTCGAAGGACTTCGCCTCCTTCGCGACCGCGTCCCTCCGGGTATGGACGTCACTGCCGGAGAGTACGGGTACGTGCTCGACGACTTTCGGCGCATGCTCGCAGCAGACTGCCTGGACGTCGTTCAAGCCGACGTCACGCGCTGCGGCGGCATCACGGGGATCCTCGCCGTTTCTGCGCTGTGCGAGGCGTACGGCATGCCGATGTCGACGCACTGCGCACCGCACATCCATGCCCACGCCGGCTGCGCGATCCGCCCGCTGCGGCACCTCGAGTACTTCCACGATCACGCGCGCATCGAACGGCTGGTGCTCGACGGAGCACTCGAGCCACGCGGCGGCGAGCTCGCGCCCGACCTGTCTCGTCCCGGCCTCGGGGTCGAGGTCCGTGCGGATGCGGCTCGCTTCGACCGCACCCCCGTGGCCGTCGGGACGGGCGAGCTTCGGCCTGGTCCTTCCTTCCCGCGGCCGCCCCCGCGTCCGTTCGGACGAACGGGCTCCCGCGCAACGAGCCGGCGCGGGTAGTCCCGCGCGAGCCGAGACGAGAGCCGCGGCCGCGCGGTCCCGCAGAGCGGAGAAACGGCCGATCAGCCGCTGGCCCGGGCCACCGAAAATCTGGCCCGGCCATAGGGTCACGCAACGCAGGTCTGCGAAATCGTTCGATCCGCG
>JBDHVD010000483.1:0-6892 GCA_039809525.1 Labilithrix sp.
CCGTCGGGCCGCCGCCGCACTTGTAGGCCTCGGCCTGCTCGAACGGCACGTTGCACTGCTTCTGGATCTCCTCGGTGATCGAGTTGCCCGCGTTGGTGATCTCGCGGGTGAAGGCGCTCACGCCCTTCGACACGATGTTGAGCGAGGAGACGGCCGCTCCGACGTTGAGCAGCGCGATGGTGCCGTCTTCCGGCAGCCCGTGCTGGTACTCGAAGATGTTCTGGATGGTGAACGCGTTGATGTCGACGACGACCGGCTTCAACTTGGCCTCGCGGACGATCGCCGCGTAGTCGTTGATCTCGTCCTTCTTCGCGGCCACGAGGAGCAGATCCATCTGGCCGACGTCCGGCCTTCTGCGCAGCACCTCGTAGTCGATCGACATGACCTTGATGTCGAAGGGGATGTGCTGCTCCGCCTCCCAGCCGATCTGCTCTTCGAGCTCGTCGTTCGTCATCATCGGCACGGTGATCTTGCGGACGATGACCGACTGCCCGTACACGCCGATCGCGACGTCCTTCTGCGAGATCTTGTGATCGTGGAAGATCCGGAGGAGCGACTCGACGACGGCCCCCGAGTTCATCACGTGACCGTCGATGATCGCTTGCGGCGGCAGGGGCGCGAACCCATACCGGACGACCTGCAGCTTCTTGCGCGATTCCTTCAGCTGCACGACCTTGATCGCGCTCGCGCCGATGTCGACCCCGACAAGGTTTTTCCCTTCGCCCAGCATGCTCGACAAAGTGTGGCAGTCCGCAGCGTGCGCCGTCAAAAAGTCGGTGGGGACGTCGGTCGATTCATGAGCGCGCTGCCCACAAGGCGGCACACGCTTCATTAAGCCCGGCCTTCAGCGACACGGACGGCACTCGACCACGAGCGGCATGCCGCGCTCGCGCGCGCGCTTCATCGCGGCCAGCGCCCGCCGACGGCCATCGGCCGTCGGATACGGACCGATCGCACGAGCGCCACCGGCGTGGACCTCCAGCATCGTCCACGTCGCGGTCTCCTCGGGGAGCTCGAACACGTCGCGGAGCACGAGGACGACGAGCTCCTGCGTGGTGACATCGTCGTCGCGGAAGAAGACCTCGACGAAGGGTCCGTTCGTCCGCACGCGACCGAAGAGCTCGGCGACGAGGTCTGCCGCCCTCGCCCCTCCTTCACCGAGAGCTCGGTCGAGATGGCCCGCGATCGCGACCTCGCCGAGCAGGCAGGCGCGCGTCGAGATCCCCTGCGATCCCCGCGACGTCACGAGCGCCCGTGCACGCGCGACGACCGCTCGCGTGCTCGGAGAAGGCGGCGCCGGCGCCTCTCCGCGCCGAGCCGCAGGCCACGCGCCCTGGAGCAAGCCGCGATCGATGCCGGCCCGGGCGACCGCATCGGCGATGGATGGGTCGTCGAGGAGAACGCTCGCGACGTGCTCCGGCGACGTCTCCCCGGCGCCTGCCGCACCGGCGATCAGGGCTGCCTCACCGACGGCGTCGTCGATCACGGCGGGCTCCCGCACGGGCCAGCGGGACGCGACGACCAGCGGGAGCTCGCCGACGGCCACCACGATGTCGGCCGCCGTCAGGGTTCCCCACGGAGAGAGGCCGCGCGCGCGGACGAGGAGGGCGACGAGCTCGGGAGAAGGCGGCGGGGCCTCGCCGTCACGGAACCCGCCGACCGCCGGCTCGCCGGTGAGCGAGGCCACCACGCGCGAACGGAGCGCGGCGACATCGACGTCGAGCTGCATCCTCTCGGCGAGCGTCTCGTCCTGGAGGGCGGCGGCCACGACGTGGACCTCCCGAGTCAGCGCGTGGTGGTGAACGCGCGCGATGGCCCTCGCCCCCACGAGCAGCTGCTCCGCGTCCGCCTCGAGCCGCGGGATCCGCATCCCCGGATGGATAGCATTCCTGCGGAATTTCCCGTTCGCCAGGGGCTGCGAGAGCGCCTCTTTTCGCCGGCTCGGGATCATGCAAGGAGGGGCTCGTCATGAGGTCGTCCGCCCTCGCCTTCGTTGCTCTGCTCCTCGTTCCGGCCGCCGCGCACGCCGACGTGCAGCACACGGTTGCCCGCGGGCACACGATCGAGGCGATCGCCAACCGCTACCGTGTCAGCGCGAAGTCGATCATCGAGGCCAACCACCTGAAGGACGTGAAGCACCTCCGCATCGGCGACGTGCTCACCATCCCGAAGGTCGATCCGCCCGCTGCGTCCAAGGCGAAGGCGGCATCGGACAAGGGCGACAAGGCGGAGAAGAAGGACGGCAAGACCGCGAAGCTCGACGTCGACAAGAAGGGTCCGAAGGGCAAGCCCGCCGAGCCCGTGACCTACGCGATGAAGCCGAAGACGCCGGGCGTCGTGCACCTCAAGCGGCTCGCGACGACCGAGGAGCAGGACATCCGCATCGCGGAGCGCCGCGGAGGCAAGGTCTCGCCGGCCGCGCTGAAGACGTTCGAGAAGCTGCTCCGATCCCCGTCGGGGATGAGCCACCCGATCGAGCCGCGGCTCGTGCAGCTCCTCGGCGTCGTGTCGAACCACTTCGGCAGCCGCAAGATCGAGGTCGTCAGCGGCTTCCGCCCGTACACGCCCACGCAGTACAACCCGCACTCGAACCACATGCACGGCAAGGCCGTCGACTTCCGCGTCGTCGGCGTGCCGAACGAGGTGGTGCGCGACTTCTGCCGGACCCTCAAGAACGTCGGGTGCGGCTATTACCCGAACAGCGTGTTCGTCCACATGGACGTGCGCGAGACGAGCGCGTTCTGGATCGACTACTCGAAGCCCGGCGAGCCGCCGCGCTACAACGCGCCGAACGTCGAGGCCGACGAGGGCACGAGCGACGTGCAGGACGAGGGACACCTCGCGACGGGCGCGACGCCGACCGACGCGCCCGCGCCGGCCCCGACGACGACGACGACGACGACGCCGGAGTCGCCGGCGGCGGCCCCTGCGCCCGCGGCCGCGCCGGAGACGGCGCCCGAGACCGAGCCGGCGCCGGCGCCGGCGAACTGAGCGAACCGAGCGATCAGCGCGCGGGCTCGGCGGCCGCCGGCTCGCCGAGCAGCGCCTTCACGCGCGCGAGCAGCGTGCGCGGCACCATCGGCTTCGTCGCGACGTCGTCGGCGCCCGCGGCGCGCGCGCGCTGCAGGTCTTCCTCGTTCGCGTACGCCGTCAGCACGAGGACGGGGATGTCGCGTGTCGCGGGATCGGCCTTGAGCAGGCGCGTCGCCTCCCATCCGTCGAGGCGCGGCATCGCGAGGTCCATCACGACGAGGTCGGGCCGGATCGCCGCGACGCGATCGAGGGCGTCGCGCCCGTCGATCGCCTTCTCCACGTCGAAGCCCGCGATCTCGAGGTACGACGCATAGAGCTCGCGGTTGTCCTCGAGATCGTCGACGACGAGGACGCGCGTCTTGTCGCGCAGGCCCCCTGCACCACGTGACGACGAGCCGTCGTCGCGGTCCGACGGTCGCTGTCGTCGCGGGGCAATCCGTGCACCGGGCGGCATGTCTGTCACGATTGCAGAGGCCTCGAGCTTCGACAATGGGGCGCGGAACCCCATCTCGACCGGATCCTACCGTCGGTTTGTCGCCCGGGAAAATTACGGGCGGGGCGGGCGACCGCCGCCTACTTCTTCTTCCCCTTCTCGGGAGGCGGCTCGACGGGGCTGTTCGCCTCGAAGCGGAAGCCCTTCGGCAGGAGCGGACGGGCGATCGCAGACAGGGTCGAGTCCTCGTAGCGCGAGCGCGGCGGCGTCGGCGTCCCCGCGCGGAAGACCGCGCCGTGCGAGCCGGCGCCGCGATCGACGAGGACGGCGCGCGTGCATCCGGCGCGCTTCAGGAGCGCCGCGAGATCGTCGGCCGATGCCGGGCCGGTCGCCCGGGCGACGAGCACGCGGCCCTGCGGCGTCGTTCCGAGCGCGGCGTCGGGGCCCGAGCGCGACCTTCCCTGGTGCGGCGCCGCGACGACCTCGCCGTCCTCGAGCAGGAGCGGGAGCTCGACCGCGTCGGCGTGCGCCGGGACGCTCGCGAAGTCCTTCGCCAGGACGATCGACAGCTGGCCGTCCTCGTTCGCGACGAGCGCGGCCGAGCGCTCGCCGCCCGACATCGGCATCGCCAGGCGGCCGTCGGTCGCGAGGCCGCGGTGGCGCTTCGCGTCGGATGCGCCGAGCGTGAGCGCGAACAGGACACGATGCGCGTCGTCGGACGACAGCTCGGTCGCCGCCTCGCGCGGCTCCTTCGTGCCGGCGCGGATGCGGAACGATGCACGCGCAGGCTCGATCTCGAGGACGTCGACCGACGCGGTCTTCGCGCGCCAGAGGCCGGCCATCCAGCTCGGCGCCGGCTGCACGCCGGGATCGGGCGACCACTCGAGGCCCTCCACCTTCGGCGGCGTCGGGTCCCGGAGGGTGACGAAGAAGAAGTCCTTGGGTGCGTAGAGGAGATAGCGATCGGTATCGATCCCCATCTGGGTCGTGAGCAGCTCGCTCTTGTAGTTGCGCCCCTTGAACTCGGTGATGTTGGTGAAGGTGAAGCCCGTGTGATGCGGGTTCATGTCGAGGTGCATGCCGTACTGGCACCCCGCCATCTTCATCGCCTTGCCGAGGGTGTTCGCGTTGAGGTCGTCGCCCCACGCGTAGATCAGGTGGCCCGCGGTGGTGACGCAGATGCCCGAGCGCTCGGTCTGCATGCTCGTGCCCGGCAGGGTGAAGCCCCACTGCCAGCGGCCCATCGGGTTGACCTTGTCGTTGTCGACGAGGGGATCGAGGTTCTGCCGGAACGAGACGATGTCGTCCTTGGCGACGTCGACGATGCCGCCGACGTCCTTGTTCGTCCCCCACGTGCCCATGCCGAAGCGGCCGTCCTTCGTGAGGATGACCGTCGCCGCGCCCTGCACCGGCGGCAGCAGCACGCGCTTCTTCAGCATCATGCCGTAGTTGCCGTGCTCGGTCTTGAAGCCGCCGTTGAACGCCGCGGCCACCCGCGTGTAGACCGCCGGATCGCGCGGCAGGCGCCCGACGCCGGGCGAGCCGGTGAGCGGCTTCGGGTCCTCGCTGCCCGCCTCCATGTCGAGGTCGAGCTGACGCATGTCCATCGCGACGAGCAGCACCTTCGCGTACGGACGCTCCTCGTCGGGGCGCACGAACGTCTTCACGAACGGCGCCGGCGCCGCCTCGCCCTCGCCGGCGACCGTCTCGGGCATGCGCTTGAGCCACGGCTGCTTCGGCGCGTCCCACTCGCCCTCGCCCGCCTCGGGCGTCTTCCACATCGAGCGGATCGGCGGCGGAGGCCAGTGGCCGAGATCGGCGGCGGCCTGGGAGGTGTCGAGCACGCTCGCGGGCGGAGGTTGCTCGTTCTCCTGCGCGAGCGCCTCCTTGCCGCCGGTCACCTTGAAGAGCGCCTGCTTCGCGCCGTCGCGCAGGGCGAACGTCTTCTCCTCGAGCCACGCGATCGGCGCCGGTCCGATCCACGGCACCGCACGCACGGTGTCGACCGCCCAGAACACGAGCGGCTTCGGCAGGTGCTTGCCCGCATCGGCGTGCATCTGCGCGGCGCCGGCGGCGAGCTCGCCCTTCGCGAGGTCGAGGCTCGCGAGGCGCGTCGGCACGCGCGTGCGATCGTCGTCGGCGAGCGCGATCGAGAGCGTGTCGCGCCCCTCGTGGGTCGAGAGCGCGAGGCCGACGCGGCTCGCCGGCTGATCGAGCGTCACGTCGATGCGTCCGAGGCCGTCGCCGCTGCCCGTCTGCTGGAGGTTGGTGATCCACGCCATCGCGCGGTCGTGGAGCTTCTTCGTCGCGTTCTGCGCGCCCTCGCCCGCCAGGTCGAGCGCGGTGACGCTCTGCTCCTGGCCGTACGCCCACGTCGCGTAGGCGGCGCGCGTGCCGGACACGACGAGCGCGTGGTCGTCGCCGATCGGCGTCGACGTGAGGTTCGAGACCGCGCCGATCGCGAGCGGACGGCCCTCGGGCGAGAGGCGCACGCGCGCCCGGTAGACGTCGCGCGGACCGTTCGGCTCCGCGCTCGCGAGGAAGAGGACGAAGCGGCCGAGGACGAGATCGCCCAGCGCTCCGCTCGAGGGCTCCCAGCGGATCTCGTCGGGCCGGACGACCGCGTGGCTGCTACGGCCGAGCTCGATCGCGAGCTCTTGGACGTCGGAGGGCGTTCCGCCCTGGACCGCGGACGCCGCGATCCCGGAAGCGGCGACGAGCCCAACGAGGACCGCGCGGCGGCGGATGCCGGTGGTCCATCCGGCAGAATCGATCGGGGCGATGCGGCGAGCGGCGACGTCGGACACGGGCTTCCTGGGCGAGAGATCCTTTTGCCGGGCCCGCGAGTCAAGCATCCGGCGCCGATTCGGTGAAGCCGGCGCGCTGCGGTCGTGCTCTGCATGAGCTCGGAGGAGCCCGCGCGGCGCTGAATTTTCGCTATAGTCGACCCTTGCACGCGCCATCGAGGCGCAAGACCGCGGGGGCGGGATGTCCAGGTTGGGGAGTGGAGTGAGCGCGTCGCCCGTCGCAGCGGAAGCTGCGCGGGACGCGGTGCGGCAAGCGGCGGGTAGCCTCGGAGGTGAAACGCCCCGGCTCGCGATCGTCTTCGCGTCGGTGAGCTACCCGGACGTCGCGGACGTCGGGAAGGTGGTCCGCGAGATGCTCGGAGCCGTGCCGATCATCGGCGGCACCTCCGGCGGTTGCGTCTTCGGCACCGATCGGGTCGCGCCCCGAGGCGTGTCGGTCGTCGTGATCGCCGGCGACGACATCGAGGTCGCGTGGCGCGCGGCGACGTGCTCGTCACCCCATTGCCTCGAGGCGGTGCCGGCGGCCGAGGAGATCGCGCGCGAAGCCGCCGCGGCCTCGCGGCGCGGGCTCCCCCACTACGCATGCCTCGTGTTCGCGCCGGGGATCTCCGTGGACGGA
>JBDHVD010000484.1:0-6873 GCA_039809525.1 Labilithrix sp.
GCTCCGTGAAGCGAACGTCGGCGTGAACAGCCGCGAGCTGAAGGACGTCGACCCGGCCACGTTCCTCAAGACGGCGGTGTCGGTCGTCGATCCGGCGAACCCGGCGGCGGCACCGAAGCGGATGACGAAGGTCGCGTACACGTTCACCGACGACGCGGTCGTGCCGGTCCCGATGGCGACGCGCTCGGCCATCTCGCTCGGCCTCCTCGGCAAGAACTACCAGTCGCAGTCGGCGCGCGTCCTCGAGGAGTGCACGACCGGCGACGCGCACGCGCGCGAGTTCCAGAGCTCGATCTGGTACGTGTTCGACCCGTCGCTCGGCAAGTGCAAGAGCGCGATGGCGACCGAGCAGCAGAAGATCGACGGCGATCGCCGCGGCCTCGCCCAGGACCAGGTCCCGCTCAGTGAGGTGAACCGCCTGTACATCCCGATGACGGCGAAGCTCCGCTCGACGCAGCAGAGCCGCGCGACGAAGTATCCCGAGTACGACCGCCTCTATTCGGGCGGCGTCGAGCCGGGCAAGCTCGTGATCGGCATGGTCAGCGGCATGATGGCCGACTGGGCCGCCGGCGAGCGCCACGAGGTCTACGAGGACCAGGGCTACGAGATGTGGTACGGCGGCCTGCGCGAGATCTTCGAGGCGCGGCCCGGCTTCAAGCTCACGAGCGTCGAGGGCGTCGCCGATCCGCTCGACTACGCGCTCGGCGGCACGCAGGTCCACTTCGCGTCGTTCGACGACATGATCGCGTTCGAGCTCGACAACAAGAACCCGGCGGGCGTCTCGTATTCGAACCGCAACGAGCTCCGGAAGCAGATCGCGAACAAGCTCGTTCGCCACTTCGTCACCTTCGAGGTGCCGGTGCAGGTGACGATCAAGGGCGAGACCAAGCCGCTCACGATCAAGCTCCAGTCGTACTTCGGCGCGGAGACCGATCCGACCCCGCACAAGCGCGCGATCAAGACGAGCGACATCTTCGTCTACAACGGCCACTCGTACATCGGGTACGGCCCGCTCGATCCGAGCCGCTTCCGCGCCGAGGACTTCCCGAGCTCGTATCAGGTGCTCCAGATCAACGGCTGCGTCTCGTACAACTACTACGAGAAGGACTACATCCCGCTGAAGCAGGGCGGCACGCAGAACCTCGATCTCGTGACCAACGGCCTCGAGAGCTGGGTCAACGAGAGCGGCGAGGCGATGGGCCGGTTCGTCGGCGCGTTCATCGACGGCCGGATGAACAGCTACAAGGACATCCTGAAGGCGTCGCAGTTCACGTACTTCGGCTACGACTGGGGCATGGACGCGCTGCGCGTCGTCGACGGCGAGCTCGACAACAAGTACTCGCCCGCGCGCACGCCGATCACCATCCAGTGATTACCATCCGGATGTGACGCGCACGTTCCTCGCCGCGGACGTCGACGACGCCGTGCTCGACGGCGCGGCGTCGGTCGTCTCCGCGCTGCCCTTGCGCTGCCGCTGGGTGAAGCGCGAGGTGATGCACGCCACCGTGCGCTTCCTCGGGGACGTCGACGACGAGCGGCTCGCGAAGCTCGTCGCCCTCGTCCCCGGTCTCGTTCCCGGCCGCACCGATGCGCCGCGCGTGCGCGTGTCGCGCGTCGACGCGTTCCCCGACCTCCGCCGCGCGCGCGTGCTCGTGCTGCCGCTCGAGGACGAGGGCGCGCTCGCCGCGGCCCACGACGAGCTCGAGGACCACCTCGTGGCGCTCGGCTTCGAGCGCGAGAAGCGTGGCTATCGCGCGCACCTCACGCTCGCACGCTTCCGCGAGCCCGCCGACGTGCGCAAGAGCATCGCCGGCGTCCACCCGTCGTTCGAGGGACGCGTGCCCTCGCTGACGCTCTATGCGAGCGTGCTCGGCAAGGAAGGGCCGACGTACACCGTGCTCGCGCGGCGCGCGTTCGCTCAGCCGTGACGGAGCAGGGCATCGAGCACGCCCGGCTCCGCCAGCGTCGCGAACCCGTGCGACGCGCCGAGCTCGACGAGCGACGCCGGTGCATGGCCGCCGGTGCCGACGCCGACGCAGGCGGCGCCGAGGCCCTTCGCGGCGGCGACGTCCTTCGGCGTGTCGCCGATCACGACGACGCGGCAGTCGTCGACGGGGACGCCGAGCGCCTCCGCGCCGCGACGAGCGCCCGCGCGGAGCAGCTCGGTGCGGTCCTCCGCATCGCAGCCGAACCCGCCGAACGCGAACGTCGCGTCGAGCTTGCCCGGCGCGAGCTTCGCGAACGCGCCGCGTCGCACGTTGCCCGTGCCTAGTCCGACCGCGACGCCCGCGCGATCGCGGACGCGCTCGAGCACGTCGTACACGCCGGGGAAGACGCGATAGCCGGTGCCGCTCGCGAGCTCGCGCTCGAGCCGCTCGAGATAGGCATCGAGCGCACGATCGATCGCGGCCTCGTCGCAGACGCCGGTCGCGGTCACGATCCCGTGGCGCACGATCGCCCGGTCGGTCATGCCGCCGAAGTTCGTCCGGTCGAACACGTCGGGACGGCCATACACGTCGCCGAAGGCGCTCACCATCGCGCGGCGTCCCGCGCCGCCCGTCGCCACGAGCGTGCCGTCGATGTCGAAGAGGAGGACGGTCGGGCGCATGACCGTCGAAGAAGGTAGCATGACGCGCCATGACGTACCTGTTCGAGACGGAGGAGCACGCCCAGCTCCGCGAGACCGTGCGTCGCTTCTCGCAGAAGCACATCGCGCCGCACGCGCACGCGTGGGAAGAGGCGGAGGAGTTCCCTCGCGAGCTCTACCGGACCGCGGCGGAGGCAGGGCTCCTCGGCATCTCGTATCCGACCGAGGTGGGCGGCGCCGGCGGCGACATCGGCCACGCGATCGTCGCGTCCGACGAGATGGTGCTCTCCGGTCATTCCGTCGGGACGTGCGTCGGGCTGGGGACGCACGGCATCGCCATCCCCCCGATCATCCGTCACGGGACCGACGAGCAGAAGAAGCGCTTCGTCGAGCCGGTCCTCCGCGGAGAGAAGATCGGCGCGCTCGGCATCACCGAGCCGAACGGCGGCAGCGACGTCGCCGCGATCCGCACGAAGGCGGTGCGCGACGGCGATCACTACGTGGTCAGCGGCGCCAAGACGTTCATCACGTCGGGCTGCCGCGCCGACTTCGTCACCACCGCCGTCCGCACGGGCGGGGAAGGGCACGGCGGGATCTCGCTGCTCGTCATCGAGCGGGGGACGCCCGGCTTCAGCGTGAGCAAGAAGCTGAAGAAGACGGGCTGGTGGGCGAGCGACACCGCGGAGCTGACGTTCGAGGACTGCCGCGTCCCCGCCGCGAACCTGATCGGCGAGGAGAACGCGGGCTTCTACGCGATCATGATCAACTTCGCCGCCGAGCGGCTCTTCCTGGCCGGCCAGTGCGTGGCGATCGCCGAGCTCGCGTACCGCGAGTCGGTGAAGTACGCGCGCGAGCGCAAGGCGTTCGGCAAGACGATCATGGGCCACCAGGTGATCCGCCACAAGCTCGCCGACATGGTGACGCGGATCGCGGCGGCGCGCGCGCTCGTGTCGGAGTGCGTGACGCGAGTGGCGCGCGGCGAGCAGGTGCCGGGCCTCGCGGCGATGACCAAGAACGCGGCGACGGACATGTGCACGTCGGTCGTCGACCAGGCGGTGCAGATCCACGGCGGCAACGGCTACATGCGCGAGTACCTCGTCGAGCGCCTCTACCGCGACGCGCGCCTCTATCCGATCGGCGGCGGCACGCGCGAGATCATGAACGAGATCATCTCCAAGACCGAGGGGTACTGACCTTGTCGAAGCTCGATCTCGGCCTCGTTCCGAAGGACGTCTTCGTCATCTGCGAGAAGCTCCGCACGGCCCAGAAGCGCGCGTGGATCGTCGGCGGATGCGTGCGCGACTCGCTCCTCGCCAAGCCGGTCGCCGACTGGGACGTGTGCACCGACGCGAGGCCCGAGGAGCTGATGAAGCTCTTCCCGCGCGCGATCCCCACCGGATTGCAGCACGGGACGGTGACCCTCGTGATGCACGGCCACCACTACGAGGTGACCACCCTCCGCGGCGAGACGTCGTACTCCGACGGACGGCGGCCCGACGCGGTGCACTTCGTCGACGACATCACCGCGGACCTCGCGCGGCGCGACTTCACGATCAACGCCATGGCCGTCGATCCGTGGAGCGGCGAGCTGGTCGATCCGTTCGACGGTCGCACCGACCTCGATCGGAAGATCATCCGCGCGGTGGGCAAGGCCTACGAGCGCTTCTCCGAGGACGGCCTCCGCGTGCTGCGCGCGGCGCGCTTCTCCGCGACGCTCGAGTTCGAGCTCGACCCCGACACGTTCGCCGCCATCGAGCCGACGCTCGGCACGTTCAAGAAGGTGAGCGCCGAGCGCGTGCGCGACGAGTGGGTCAAGACGATGAAGGCCAAGCGCCCGTCGCGCGCCTTCGAGGTCATGCGGATGTCCGGCATCCTCGGCGTGACCTGCCCCGAGCTGCTCGAGGGGGTCGGCATGGAGCAGAACAAGTGGCACTCCTACGACGTGTGGAAGCACGGCATGGAGTGCATGGATGCGTGCGCCGGCGATCCCATCCTGCGCATCGCCGCGCTCCTCCACGACGTGGGCAAGCCGCGCTCGCGCGCCTTCAGCGACAAGACGCAGGACTGGACGTTCTACGACCACGACCGCATCGGCGCGGAGATCGCGCACCCCATCGCCAGCCGCCTCCGGTTCTCCAACGACGAGCGTGACCGCATCGTGTCGCTCGTTCGCCATCACCTGTTCCACTACGACCAGTGGAGCGACGCGGCGGTGCGACGCTGGATCAAGCGCGTCGGCACCGATCGGATCGAGGACCTCTATCGGCTCAACGAGGCGGACATCCGCGGCAAGGGGCCCGCCTTCGATCCGTCGAACCTCGCGAACCTCGAAGCGCTGAAGGCGCACGTCGCGAAGGTCGTCGCGGAGGGAGCCGCCCTCTCCACACGCGATCTCGCGATCGACGGCGGCGTGCTCATGAAGGAGCTCGGGCTGAAACCCGGCCGGATCATCGGCGAGATCCTGACCGCGCTGCTCGACGAGGTGATCGGCGAGCCGGCCTTGAACGACCGGGAGAAGCTGCTCGTTCGGGCACGCGAAATCGCGGCTGAAAAGGCGCCCAAGGCCTGATTCGTCGTGATAATTTCGCGCGCGAAATGCGAAAAGGCGCGTGCTTCGCCGTCGCTCTCGCGAGCCTGACCTTCGTCTCGAAGGCGGCGCTCGCGCAGTCACCGCCCGCCGCGCCCGAGAAGATCGCCGTCGGCGACTGGCAGCTCGCGCCGACGATGGAGCTGCGGACCCGCGCGGAGTACCGGCAGGACCCGCCGGACATGGGCGGCACCGACTTCTACGGCCGCGTGACGCCGCGCGTGCGCGGCGCGTGGCTGGTGATGGAGCGCGCGCGCCTCGGGCTCGGCGCCGAACGCGGCGCGCTGCGCGCCCAGCTCACGCTCCAGGACGCGCGGGCGCTCGGCACGTCGGGCACGCGCACCGTCGGTCGCTTCGAGCCGTACGAGATGTTCGTCGAGGCGCGATCGAGCGGGGCGCGACCGAGCTTCCTCCGCTTCGGGCGTCAGGCCGTGGTCTGGGGCGAGGGACGCCTCATCGGCAACGCGGACTTCGCGCCCGCCGGTCGATCGCTCGACGCGGTTCGCGGACGCCTCGCCGTGGGCGCGTTCGATCTCGAAGCGCTCGGCATCCTCCTCGAGACGCCGACGCCGCTCGGCTCGCCGTTCGGCGACACCGCGGGCCCGTCGCGCTCCGGCATCCAGCTCTACGGCCTCATGGCGCGGTGGAACGCCGATCCGCTCCTCGCCGTCGAGGCGTTCGGGCTCGCGCGCATCTCGCGCGGCAGCGGCGCCGATCTCGACGGCTCGCGGTTCGCGATCGCGCGCCTCGCGGGCGAGCTCTTCACCGGCGCGCTCCGCGTCTCCGGCGACGCGAAGGGCTGGGCGTACGGCGCCGAGGGCGCCTACCAGCTCGGCACCGCCTCGTCGCTCGGCATCGGCGGAAGCGACGTGCGCGCGTGGGCCGCCGCGGGACACGTGGCGAAGACGTTCGATCAGCTCGCGCTGACGCCGACGTTCCGCCTCGGCGGTTCGTACGCGAGCGGCGACGACGGCAGCGGCACGTACACGCAGTTCGATCCGCTCCTGCCCGATCCGCAGCGCTTCCACGGTCAGATGGACCTGTTCGCGTGGTCGAACCACGTGGACGGAAGCGCGCGCGCGACCGTCGTGCCGTGGACCGACACCTCGTTCGCGCTCGAGTACCGCTACGCACGGCTGGCGAACGCGACCGGTGAGTGGATCGACGGCTACATGAAGGCGATCGGCAAGGCGGTTTCCACCTCGACGGAGGAGGAGCTCGGTCACGAGCTCGACGTCGTGTTCGCGTGGCGGCCGTGGGTGCCGCTCGAGCTGCGGCTCGGCTGGTCGGGCCTGATGCTCGGCGAGGGCGCGCGCGCGGTGATGGCCGCGCAGGGACGGGGCAAGCGGCAGGACGACAACACGATCCTCCCGGGCCGCTTCTCGCAGTACGCGTACGCGCAGGCGACGCTGAACATCCCCTGACGTCGCGCCGTCGCGCCGTCGCGCCGTCGCGCCGTCGCGCCGTGCCCGCGTCGCGTCGACGCTTCGCGTGGCGCTCGACCGGCGTCGGCCCCCTGCGCGACCCCCGCGCAAACCCCGAAGTTCGTCAGCATGCTGACGATCTCGATTGGCCGGGCCAGTCGAGGGGGTGGCCGGGCCAGTCGAGGGGGTGGCCGGGCCAGTCGAGGGGGTGGCCGGAGCAGTCGAGGGGGTGGCCGGGCCAGTCGAGGGGGTGGCCGGGCCAGTCGAGGGGGTGG
>JBDHVD010000485.1:0-6856 GCA_039809525.1 Labilithrix sp.
CTGCATCGCGCGCAGCTTGTCGCGCGAGCGCGCGATCGCGATCGCGTTGTTGAGGACCGGGATGCCCATCATGTCGAACTGCCGAACGACCGCGAGCCCGTAGTTCGTGATCGACGCGCCGATGCGCGGCAGCACCAGGTCGACCGGCGGCAGCAGCCGATCGCCGAGGAACATCGCGGGGCGGCCTCGCGAGATCACGACCTGGAAGTCGAGGGGATCGGCGACCGTCACCTCGTGACCCCGCGCGCGTGCGGCGAGGACGAGACGGCTCGTCGAGTAGAGGCTGGCGTTGCGGGATAGGACGAGGAGACGCATTCCGGGGCCGCGGGGTCTCGCAGCGTAAGGACAGTCCGGCAGGGGCGTCCATCGCTGCGCGCAAAGGTCCCGGTTACCTACATCATTTCAGTTGTTTACGGGCGTCTCTTCGGAGTCCGCCACGACGAGACGCACGCTCCGCGGACGGGGGAGGCCGTCCGAGGAGGGCCGGGCGGCGGCTGTCTCGAACTGGCCACGGATGACGTGACCCGCGACCGCGCGATCATGGTCGTCGGAGGCGCGCCCCGAATGCGAGCGCGGCCAGAGCGCGGCGATCGCGAGCAGGAGAAGACCGAAGGCCCTCCAGCTCAGATGTTCGCGCCGGCTCATGACCTCGAGCGATGCATCGCCCGTGCCTCTTCCGTAAGCGCGGGATGCACGGTTTTCGTGCGGATGGGCCGCGCGCGGGGTGTCTCAAGGCGGCCACGGTCGAGGCCGAACTGCCTCGCGGATGGCCGGCCCGATCGCCTGGACGGCGTCTCCATGGCTGGTACCTTCCTCTCGGCGATGCGGCCCATGCCCCGAGACACCGACGACGACCTCGATCTCCCCGCCCTCGACGGCGATTCCGACGACGCGGAGGAGCACGCGGCCGAAGCCGAGGATCTCGACGTCCGCGAGGACGACGGGGGCGACGCCTTCGACGACGCGGCGGCCGGTGACGCGGTCGATCACGGGATGGCCCTCGGCGAGGGCCCGGAGGGCGGCCTGCTCGTCGATGCGGACGACGCGGGCGCCGGGCTCGACGTCGGCACCTTCGACGTGAGCGTCGGCGAGGAGGGCGGCGATCTCCTCGAGGACCGCGTCGACGAGCGGGGCTCGGACGACGACCTCGCGTTCGGCGAGGAGACGGTCGTCGCCGACGGCGGCGAAGAGGGACCCCTGGCCGAGGACGAGGAGCTCCGCGAGGAGGATCTCCCCGCGCTCGACGCGGACGACGACGGCGACATGGCCGACGACGAGCTCTTCGATCGCACGATGCTCGCCGGAGAGGACGAGCTGCGCTGGGACGACCGCGCCTGGAGCCGGGTCGAAGGCGACGGCGATGCGGCGGAGGACGGCGACGACAGCGGCGCCCTCGCGGTGCCGGGCGACGATCCGGCCCATCGCGCGCGCGATGCCGCGTGGAAGGTCCTCGAAGAGACCGGCCGCCTGACCGCGGCGACGTTCATGCCGGGCGGAACCGTGATCGTCGCGGTGGCGACCCCCGACTGGGGACGGACGCAGCTGATCCGCATCCTCGCGGACGGCACCGCGCGGATCATCGCCGAGATCGACCTCCGCGAAGAGGACGGCGACGTCTGCAAGGTCACGCACCTCCGGTGGCAGGCGCCCAAGGGCCGCCTCGTCGCCGTCGGCTCGTTCGGCGTCTGCGCGTTCCGTCCGGCCTGAACCTGCCGAGGAATCGCCCTCCGCTCGCCCCGCGTTGTACATAGGGGGGCGAGATGGCAGTGATCGTCCAGAAGTACGGGGGATCGTCGGTCGCGGACGTCCAGAAGATCGGCCACGTCGCCGATCGCGTGGTGGCGGCCAAGCGCGCGGGCAACGACGTCGTCGTGGTCGTCAGCGCGATGGGGAAGACGACCGACGCGCTGCTCGCGCTCGCACGTCAGGCGTCGACCGAGCCGCCGCGGCGCGAGCTCGACATGCTCGTGTCGACGGGCGAGCGCGTCACGATGGCGCTGCTCTCGATCGCCATCCACGAGCGCGGGCTCGGCGCGATCAGCTTCACCGGAAGCCAGTCGGGCATCCTCACGAACGATCGCCACTTCGACGCGCGCATCATCGAGGTGCGCCCGCACCGCATCCAGGACGAGCTCGCGCGCGGCCGCATCGTGATCGTCGCGGGCTACCAGGGCATGTCCTATCGCCGGGAGATCACCACGCTCGGCCGCGGCGGCTCGGACACCACCGCGGTCGCGCTGGCCGCGGCGCTCGAGGCGGAGCGCTGCGAGATCTACAGCGACGTCGACGGCGTCTACTCGGCCGATCCGCGCGTGGTCCCGGAGGCCGCGCACCTGCCGGAGATCGATCTCGCGGTGCTCGCCGAGATGGCGGAGTCGGGCGCGAAGGTGCTGAACGCCCAGGCGGTCGAGTGGGCGCGGCGGAACAAGATCGCCATCCACGCGCGCAAGACCACCGATCCGGTGGACGGCGGGCGCGAGACCATCGCGCGCGTCGACGACGAGGGGCGGCACGTGCGCGCCGTCGTCGCCGCGTCGAACGTCATGCTGGGCCGGCTCGATCTCGCGAGCCTGCCGGGGTTCCTCTCGCTCGCGGGCACGCTCGAGCTCACGCTCGGTGACGTGATCGCCGGCGGCGAGCACGCGTTCGTGCACGTCCCGCTGCTCAACGTCCCCGACTGGACGCGGTGCGAGCGCGAGATCGATCGCGCGCTCGGGGGCAAGCTCGCGTTCGAGGGCAAGCAGGGAGTGGTCAGCCTCGTCGGGCACGGGCTCAGCGGCACGAGCGGCGTCCTCGCGCGGACGCTGTCGGTCCTCGCCGAGACCGGGATCCGGCCGCGGGCGCTCCATGCCGGACCGCTCCGCATTTCGGCGACGATCGACGAGGCGAGCCTCCCTGCCGCACAGCGCGCGCTCCACGCCACGTTCGTCGGCTGATTCGTTGTAACGTGGTCCGCCATGCAGGTCCGTCTG
The DNA here is from genome assembly GCA_039809525.1 of Labilithrix sp. Taxonomy (GTDB): domain Bacteria; phylum Myxococcota_A; class Polyangia; order Polyangiales; family Polyangiaceae; genus Labilithrix. The sequence goes on from JBDHVD010000485.1 coordinate 2,973, forward strand.
GCGACGGCGGAGGACGCCGCTAGCCTCGCGCGCATCTACAACCAGGGCATCGAGGAGCGCGCCGCGACGTTCGAGACGGCGCTCCGCACCGACGACGACGTCGTCGCCTGGTTCGACGGCGCGCACCCGGTCGTGGTGGTCACCGAGGACTCGGGCGAGGTCCTCGCGTTCGCGCGGTCGAGCGAGTACCGCCCGCGCGACTGTTACCGCGGCGTCTTCGAGTTCGCGGTCTACACCGAGCGGTCCGCACGCCGCCGAGGCGCGGCCACGCTCGCGCTCCGCGAGCTGATCACGCAGGCGCGCGAGGCCGGCGCGTGGAAGCTGGTCTCCCGCGTCTTCGTGGAGAACGCCGCGAGCCGCGCGCTCCTGGCCGCGCTCGGGTTCCGCGAGGTGGGCATCTACTACCGGCACGGCAAGCTCGACGGCGACTGGAAGGACGTGGTCATCGTCGAGAAGTTCCTCGCGCCCATCGGCGTCCCCGCGACCGCCGGGCCGGCGGTGACGCGCGCGCCGCGCGACGAGGTCCTGGCGATGCTCCGCGCCGGCGCCGCGGAGAAGCGCGCGCAGGCGCTCGAGCCGGCGCGCTCGCTCGTCGCGGTCCATCGGCGGCGCGATCTCGAGCTGCTCGACGCGGTCGTCGACGCGTTCTTCATGACGAAGGCGCACGACTCGGCCGCGCGCGCGCGCTTCGTCGAGCTGTTCCGCGCATGGGCGGACCTCGCGCCCGACGCGGCCGCGGACATCTACCAGCGCGTGTTCGCGACGCTCGCCGGCAAGAACATCGCCGACGACCTCGAGGTCTTCTACGAGGCCGCGTTCGTGGTGAAGCAGGTCGCGCGCACGGCGGACCTCGCGCCGTACGTGCCGCGCATCCTCGAATGGATGCGCGAGGCGATCGAGCTGCCCGCGTCGCTGCGCGGGCGGATCTCCGCGGGCAACGTCGCCTCGCTGCTGATGAACCTCGCGGTCGTCGGATCGGAGACCGAGGAGCAGAAGCGGCGGGTCGCCGAGCTCGCGGAGGAGGCGAAGGCGCGCCATCGGGTGGCGCCGCCGCTGTCGCTCCGTCCCTCGTCGGCGCCGATGCCCTCGGCGCGTCCCGCGCCGCCGCCGCTCCCCGCGCGGGCGACGCGTCCGCCTCCGCCGCCCCTGCCTCTGCGCGATCGGGGCGACGAGTCCGCCGAGGTGCTGTCGCTCCGCGACTCCGAGATCCAGGTGGTGAACATCCCGCCGATCCCGAAGGCGCCGCCTCTGCCGGCTCCGGTGGAGCCCGTCGCGCCCGCGCCCGAGCCGAAGAAGGCGCCCAAGAAGAAGCGCGCGAGCAAGAAGAAGCGCTGAGCGATCAGCGCCGGCGGAGCGCGGCTCCGGCGATCGTGCGACGGACGCCGTTGCGATCGTCCGGGGGCGACGTGGCGGGATCGGCCGGGCCGACGAGGATGACGAGCGCGCGCACCATGGTGCGTGCCTCGTGGAGGAGCACCGCGTCCTGGGTCGACTCCGCCCGCACGGCGATGCGGCGCCACACGGCGAGCTGCGCGGGCGTCTGCCCGTCCTCGCCGTACCACCTCGCGAGCACGCGCAGCGCGGCGACGTCGTCCTCGCCGCCGGCGGCGGTGAGCAGATCGTCGACCGACTCGGCGCGCATCCCGAGCGCGCGCCGGACGTGCGCCCGCGCGGTGCGGGCGGCGCGGAGATCGGGCACGTGCTCGAGCGCGACGCTGTACACGCGCTCGGCCTCGCGGAGATCGCCGCGCCGGGCCCGGAGCGCGCCGAGGCCGAGGTACGCCTCGTCGCACGTCGGGTCGAGCGAGAGCGCGTCCATGTAGCGGCGCAGGGCGATGTCCTCCTCGTGGGCGACCTCGTGGCTCTTCGCGATGCGGACGAGCTCGAGGGCGCTCGACGCGTGCGCCGGCCGCGCGCCGGCGAGCAGCGCGGCGAGCACCGCGATCATGCACGCGGCGGCGGGTAGAAGACGCCCCATCGACGTCGATCTTAGCGCCCGCGCGGGGTGGCGCTATCGTCGGTGCGTGATCGGCCCGCGTCCGCTCGATGCCGTCGCGACGGTCGTGACGGGCGACGACGTGACGAGCCCGTTCACCGGCGCGCGTGCGGCCTTCTTCCACGTCGCGCTGCTCGAGCTCGGCGGCGCCGGCGCGGAGCACGCGCTCGGCGAGATGGTGCTCGGCGACGTCGTCGTCCTCCGCGTGGCCGAGGCGGGCGTCGACGTCGCGCTCGTCGTGCGTCGCGCGACGGTCAGGCTCGTCTCCGTGCGAACCGGCGGCACGCCGCTCGACGCGCTCGCGCGGTTGCCGCCGGAGGCCGTTCCGCTCCTCGCGCGATCGCGCGGGCAGGGGACGCCGTGCTTCCGCGAGCACGCCGTCCGTCAGGGCGCGCGCGTGCGGCTCCGGGCGACGGTCGAGGGATCGGGCTCGCGCGCGTTCGTGCGCGACGACCTCGCGCCGGTGTTCGTCGACGAGCTGCTCGGCGGCGGCTGAGAGGACGGCGGGCTGCTGTCCCGGTGCCGCTCGATCTTCTCCGTCGCGAGGCGCAAGAACTCCGCTTGCAGCTCGTCGAGCTCCTCTTCGGTCAGCTCCTCGGCCGCGAGCAGCATGTTGCGCGCGTACTTGTTCGCGCGAATGAGCTCGTCGAGCTTCAGATGGATCGCGTGCGAGTCGCGGTTCTGCGTGTTCTGGATGAGGAACACCATGAGGAACGTGACGATGGTGGTGCCGGTGTTGATCACCAGCTGCCACGTGTCCGAGAAGTGGAACAGCGGTCCGGTCACGCCCCAGACCACGACGGTGCCGGCGGCCAGAGCGAACGCCCATGGATGACCGACGCCGTGCGCGGTCTTGTTCGCGATCTTCCGGAAGACCTCGTGCGAGGCGTACGGGCCCTTCTTGATCAAACGCGACACAGCGTGGCCACCCGGTCCGTGCGCTCGTGCTCCTGCGAGCCGGCGGTTCGTGCGCGCGTGCCCCGCGCGCAGGTCGTTCGTGCCATGCGCGATCCTGCGCGGGCGGTCGAGGCTGCGCTCCTCCGGGCGGACGCCCCGGCCGATGCCGCGCATCCCCTCGGCCACGCCGCTTTCTCCCTGGTTTCGTCGGTCATCGCGACCTCCGGGCGCATGCGCGGCAAGACTCATGCGCGACGTCTTCCGTGCTCGCGCTCTGCGGCATGGATGTTGAACCCCCGATCGTGGGACTACGAAAGGAGCCTGCGATGGCAGTGCCGGTTCAAGTAACTTTCCGAGACATCCCTCCCTCGGACGCGTTGACGGCCCATGTGGAGCGGCGTGCGGCCAAGCTCGAGACGTTCAACGACCGCATCATCAAGTGCAACGTCGTGCTCGAGGCGCCGCATCGGCATCACAAGCATGGCAAGCGCTATCACGTGCGCGTCGACATGTTCGTGCCGGGCAAGGAGCTCGTGGTTTCGAAGAACCTGGAAGACAACAAGGAGGATCTCTACGCGGCGGTCGACGATGCGTTCGGCGACGCCGAGCGCGTCCTCGAGGATCACATGCGCCAGCTGAAGGACGTGAAGGCCCACGTCCGCCCCCCGCACGGCGTGATCGCGAAGGTGTTCCACGATCGGGGCTACGGGTTCATCCAGGCGGAGGACGGACGCGAGATCTACTTCCACCAGAACAGCGTCCTCGACGGAAAGTTCGCGAAGCTGCAGGCGGGGATGAAGGTGCGCTTCGCCGAAGAAGACGGTGACAAGGGCCCGCAGGCCAGCACCGTCCACGTCAACGGCGCCGCGTAATCACCCGAGCGGCGGGGGCGAGCAGGCGCCCGCGAGCGTCTCGATCGCCCCCGCCAGCGGGAGCTCCGTCTTCTCGCTCCCGTGCCGGAGCGACACGGAGCGCGCGTCGCGATCGCGCG
>JBDHVD010000486.1:0-6848 GCA_039809525.1 Labilithrix sp.
CGGGCCGCGACGGCACTTCACCTACTCGAAGGTCATGGCGTGGGTGGCGGTCGACCGCGCGATCAAGGCGGTCGCGCAGCACGGGATGGATGGGCCGCTCGATCGGTGGCGCGCGCTGCGCGATCGGATCCATCGCGACGTCTGCGAGCGTGGCTACGACCCGGAGCTCGGCTGCTTCACGCAGGCCTACGGATCGAAGGTGCTCGACGCGACGCTCCTGCGGATCCCGACGGTGGGGTTCTTGCCGATCGGCGATCCGCGGGTGCAGCGCACGATCGCCGCGATCGAGCGCACGCTCCTGAAGGACGGATTCGTCGCGCGCTATCCGACCCACGAGGGCGGGAACCTCGACGGCGTCGAGGGCAAGGAGGCGGCGTTCCTTGCTTGCTCGTTCTGGCTGGTGGACGCGTACGTGATGTCGGGACGCCGGGAGGAGGCGCGGGCGATGTTCGAGCGCCTCGTATCGGTGCGGAACGACGTCGGGCTGCTCTCGGAGGAGTACGACGTCGAGCGCGGGAGGCTCGTGGGCAACTTCCCGCAGGCGTTCTCTCACGTCGCGCTGGTGAACTCCGCGCGCAACCTCTCGCACGCCGGAGGCCCGGTCCACCATCGGGGATCGACGTGATGCCGCGCGCACGATCGCCACACACCGTGGTCCACCTGCGTCCCCCGTTCGGCCCGTCCGCCAACGGCGTCTACTGGCTCGCCATCGCGGCCATCGCCGGCGCGCTCGTGATCGTGCCCGTCGCGCTGATCGCGTGGGCGCGCTCGCCGTACGCCACGGGGGCGAACGAGGTCTTGGATCAGCCGGTGAAGTTCGACCATCGCCACCACGTGCGCGACAACGGTATCGACTGCCTCTACTGCCACTCCGGTGCGGATCGCTCGCGCTACGCGGGCGTCCCCGCGACGTCGGTGTGCATGGGCTGCCACGACCAGATCTGGACGGACAGCCCCGAGCTCGCGCCGGTCCGGCGCAGCGCGTTCGAGGGCGCGCCGATCGCGTGGGCGCGCGTGAGCCGCCTGCCGGACTTCGTCTTCTTCGATCACTCGAGCCACGTGAACAAGGGCGTCGGCTGCGTCTCGTGCCACGGCCGCGTCGATCGGATGGCGCAGGTCTACGCGGTCGCGCCGTTCACCATGCGGTGGTGCCTCGACTGTCATCGTGACCCCGAGCCTCGCCTCCGCCCGCGCAACGAGGTGACGAACATGGAGTGGGTGCCGGGCGCGGGTGCGGCCGACGTCGAGGAGGTCCATCCGAGGACCGACTGCTCGGGGTGTCACCGATGAGCGCGGACGAGATCTCCCGGCGCGAGCTGCTCGAGCGGATCGGCGCCGCGCTCGCGTTCGCCGGTCTGGCGGCGTGCACGCGCGCGCCTTCGGAGAAGATCGTCCCGTACGTCGCGCAGCCGCCGGAGGTCACGCCGGGACGCGCGCGCTTCTATGCGACCGCGTCGGTGCTCGACGGATACGCGACGGGGCTGCTCGTCGAGAGCCACGAGGGCCGCCCGACGAAGGTCGAAGGCAACCCGGACCATCCCGCGAGCCTGGGGGCGACGAGCGCGATCGAGCAGGCCTCGGTGGTCTCGCTCTACGATCCGCGCCGGGCGCAGGCGGTGAAGCGCCGCGGCGCGGCTTCGACGTGGACGGACGCGCTCGCGGAGCTCTCGCGTGGCCCCTGGACGGAGGCGAACGGGCGCGGCCTCCACTTCGTGCTCGCGCCGTCGTCCTCCTTCGCCGTGGCGGAGCTGATCCGGGCGATCGGCGCACGCTGGCCGGAGGCGCGCGTCTGGTTCGATGCGCCGCCGACGCGCACGAACGCGTGGGAGGGCGCGCGCATCGCGTTCGGGCGCGTGCTCGAGCCTCGCTACGATGTCTCGCGCGCCGACGTCATCCTCGCGCTCGACTGCGATCTGCTCGCGCGCGGTCCGGCGCACCTGCGCCACGCGCGCGACTTCGCCGATCGGCGCACCCCGGGCCCGCGGATGAACCGCCTGTACGAGGTCGGGCCCCTCGTGACGCCGACGGGCGTGGCGGCCGATCACCGGCTGCCGGCGCGCGCGCACGACGTCATGCCGATCGCCGCCGCGCTCCTCTCCGCGCTCGGCGCGCCGGTCGGTCTGCCGAAGCGGGAGCTCCCGCACGTGCACTGGATCGCGGCGCTGGCGAAGGACCTCGCCGCGCATCGCGGGCGCTCGCTGGTCGTCGCCGGCGAGGACCAGCCGCCGGTGGTGCACGCGCTCGCGTACGCGATGAACTCCGCGCTCGGCAACCTCGGCGCGACCATCGCGATGGCGCCGTCGCCGATCCTCGCGGCGGGGGAGGCGAGCCACGACCTCGCGCGGCTCGCGCGCGCGCTCGATGCGGGGGAGGTCGACACGCTGGTGATCGCCGGTACGAACGTCGTCTACGGCGCACCGGCGGATCGTCCGATGGGCGCGCTCGTCCGGCGCGCGCGCCAGAGCGCGTATCTCGGCGCCTACGAGGACGAGACCGCGGCGGCGTGCACGTTCGTCTTGCCGGAGGCGCATCCGCTCGAGTCGTGGGGCGACGCCCGCGCGTTCGACGGCACGCGGTCGATCGTGCAGCCGCTGATCGATCCGCTCTTCGGCGGCCGCACCGTCGCCGAGGTGCTCGCGCCGTATGCCGGGCGCGCGGGGACGTCGGCTCACGACCTGGTTCGCGCGACGGTGCGCGACGACGCCACGTGGCGCCGGGCTCTCCGCCGCGGGCTCACCGACGAGGCGCCGATCGCGCCCGCCTCCGTCGACGTGGCGTGGCACGCGGTCCGCGACGCCGTCGGGCGCGCGGCGATGCCGACGCACGGGACGGAGATCGTGTTCCCGCTCGATCCGCGCGTGCACGACGGGCGCTTCGCCGAGGTCTCCTGGCTCCTCGAGCTCCCGGCGCCGATCTCGAAGCTGACGTGGACGAACGCGGCGACCCTCGCCCCGCGAACGGCGGCGCGGCTCGGCATCGCGACCGGCGACGTGCTCGCCATCGAGGTCGGCGGCCGCCGGGTGCAGGCGCCCGCGCTGATCGTCCCGGGGCAGGCCGACGAGTGCATCGGGCTCGCGCGCGGATGGGGACGCGGGCACGGTACGAACGCGAACCTGCTCCGCTCGTCGTCGTCGCCCACGATGTCCGCGGACGTGACGTTCGCGAAGACCGGGGCGCGGCGCGACCTCGCGATCACCCAGGAGTTCCAGCGGCGCGACGCGATCCCGCAGGACGCGCCGCACGCGGCGAGGCGCCCGCTCCCGCTCTACCAGGCGCCCGCGGCGACCGCGCCGAGTCAGTGGGCGATGGTCATCGATCTGGCCAAGTGCACGGGCTGCAGCGCGTGCGTCGTCGCCTGCCAGGCGGAGAACAACGTGCCCGTCGTCGGCGAGAGCGGCGTGCTCCGCGGGCGCGCGATGCACTGGCTGCGCATCGACACGTACCTTGCCGGTGACGAGAACGAGCCCGAGATCGAGCAGCAGCCGATGCTCTGCCAGCACTGCGAGAAGGCGCCCTGCGAGTACGTCTGCCCGGTCAACGCGACGGTGCACAGCACCGACGGCCTCAACGAGCAGGTCTACAACCGCTGCGTCGGCACGCGCTTCTGCTCGAACAACTGCCCGTACAAGGTCCGGCGCTTCAACTGGTTCGACTACCACCGCGAGGAGTCCGAGCGCGAGTCGCTCGTCCACAACCCCGACGTCACCGTGCGCGAGCGCGGCGTGATGGAGAAGTGCACGTTCTGCGTGCAGCGCATCCGCGAGGAGGAGAGCGCACGCACGCGCGAGTACGCGGAGCCGCGCGCGCCGCTCCAGACCGCGTGCCAGCAGGCGTGCGCCTCGCGCGCGATCGTGTTCGGCGACAAGGCCGACGCCGGCTCGGAGGTCGCGCGCCTGTTCACCAGCGAGCGGAGCTACGCCGAGCTCGACGACCTCGGAACGATGCCGCGCGTCCGTTACCTGCGCCGGGTGAAGAACCCGAACCCGGAGCTCGGATGAACGCGTCGCTCGCGCCGGTGCTCGAGGCGAAGGGCTCGCTCGCGGACACGACCGACGAGCTGCTCGGGACCGTGCTCGCGCCGCCGTCGTGGATGCGGCCGGCCCTGGCGATCACCTTCCTCGGGACGCTCGTGCTCTTCGCGGCCATCGCCTACACGGTGACGACGGGCATCGGCACCTGGGGCAACAACATCCCCGTCGCCTGGGCGTTCGCGATCACGAACTTCGTCTGGTGGATCGGGATCGGCCACGCCGGCACGTTCATCTCCGCGTTCCTCCTCCTGCTCGAGCAGAAGTGGCGCACGTCGATCAACCGCTTCGCCGAGGGCATGACGCTGTTCGCCGTCGTGCAAGCGGGGCTGTTCCCGCTGCTCCACATGGGCCGCCCGTGGTTCTTCTACTGGCTCGTCCCGTATCCGGGCAGCAGCATGACCGTCTGGCCGCAGTTCCGGAGCGCGCTCACGTGGGACGTCGTCGCGGTCGCGACCTACCTGCTCGTCTCGATCCTCTTCTGGTACCTCGGCCTCGTCCCGGACCTGGCGGCGATGCGCGACCGCGCGCCCGAGCGGTGGCGGCGACGCGTCTACGCGGTGTTCGCGCTCGGCTGGTACGGATCCGCGCGCACCTGGAACCGCTGGCGGATCGCCTACGGCCTGCTCGGCGGGCTCGCGGCGCCGCTCGTCGTCTCGGTGCACAGCATCGTGAGCAGCGATTTCGCCACCGCGCTCCTCCCCGGCTGGCATTCGACGATCTTCCCGCCGTACTTCGTCACCGGCGCGATCTACTCCGGCTTCGCCATGGTGGTGACGCTGATGGTGCCGGCGCGCCGGCTCTACCGGCTGCAGCACTTCATCACCGAGCGGCACCTCGACAACATCGCGAAGATGCTGCTCGTGACGGGCTGGATCGTCACGTACAGCTACGCCGTCGAGCTGTGGAGCGCGTGGTATTCGCGCGACCCCCACGAGCGGTACACGTTCCTCGTGATGCGGCCGTTCGGGCCGTTCGCGCCGCTCTACTGGATCGTCCTCTTCTGCAACTGCCTCGTGCCGCAGTCGCTCTGGTTCCGTCGCGTGCGGACGAGCCCGATCGCGCTGTGGGTCGTCGCCCTCCTCGTGCAGATCGGGATGTGGACCGAGCGCTTCGTGCTGATCGTCACCGCGGAGAGCCGGGACTTCCTCCCGTCGTCGTGGCGCGGCTACGCGCCGACGATCGTGGACGGCGCGCTCCTCTTCGGGACGTGCGCCTTCTTCCTCTTCCTGTTCCTCCTCATGCTGCGGTTCGTGCCGTTCATCCCCATCGCGGAGATGAAGGCGCTGCGGCACGAGCTGGCGAAGGAGGCGCGCGATGCCTGAGCCCGTGGTCGTCGAGCTCGCGTCGGCGGAGGCCGCGGTGCAGGCCGCGCGGCGTCTCCGGAAGCTCGGGTACGAGCGGCTCGACGCGCTCACGCCGTTCCCCATCCCCGAGCTCGAGGGCGCGCTCGGGGTGCGGCGCTCGCGGCTGCCCCTGCTCGTGCTGGGCGCCGGCCTCGCGGGCGCGGCGCTCGCGTTCCTCGTGATCTGGTGGACGAACGCATACGACTACCCGATCGACGTCGGCGGACGGCCGCTCGATTCGCTGCCGACGGACGTGCCCATCATGTTCGAGCTGATGGTGCTGTCCGCGGCGCTGGCCGCGTTCGGCTCGGCGCTGGTGCTGTCGGGCCTCCCGCGCCTCCATCATCCGCTGTTCGAGGTCGAGGGCTTCGAGCGGACGAGCGTCGACCGCTTCTGGATCCTCGTCGAGGCGGCGGAGGAGGAGATCCCGTCGCTCTCGTCCGAGCTGGCCGATCTCGATCCCGTCGCGGTGCGCGCTGCGAGGACGGCATGAAGGCGCCGGTCGTGCTCGCCCTGCTGGTGCTGTGCGCGTGCGACGATCGCGACGCGCTGCGCACCCCCCAGCCGACGCTCGCGCGCATGCTCGACCAGCGGCGCGGCGATCCGTTCTCCGCGTCGTCCGCGTTCCCCGACGGCAAGACGATGCGCGAGCCTCCGCGCGGGACGGTGGCGCACGACGCCGACGAGGAGCCGCCCGCGGTGACGCGCGAGCTCCTCGCGCTCGGCCGCACGCGCTTCGAGCGGACGTGCGCCGCGTGCCACGGCATCGCCGGGGACGGACGCACGGTGGTGGCGAGCAAGATGATGCACCGGCCGCCGCCGTCCCTCCACGAGCCGCGCATCCGGGCGTTCGGGCGCGCGCAGCTCTTCACGGTGATGACCGACGGCTACGGCCTCATGCCGAGCTATGCGGGCATGCTCACGAGCACCGAGCGGTGGGCCGTCGCCGCGTACGTGAAGGCGCTTCAGCTCGCGCTCGCCGCGCCGCAGGAGAGACCATGACGATCGAACGCCTGTTGCTCGCGTGGGTGGCCGCGTACGGGTTCCTCGCCGGCATCCTCCTCGGCGCCCTCGTGCTGGTGATGACGTTCCACGTCACGCACGCGCGCTGGCCCGCGGTGCTGATGCCGCTGCTCCTGCGCGTGGTGGCGGCCACGCCGGCGCTGATCGTGCTGTTCGTCCCGATCGCGCTGGGCGCGACGCGCCTCTATCCGCCCCATCCGTGGAACGCGCTGCCGTTCTTCCTCGCGCGCGCCGCGCTCTACCTCGCCGCGTGGACCGCGCTCGCGCTCGCGCTCCGGCGCATCGAGGACCCCGCGCGGCTCCGGCGGATCTCGGCCGCCGGGCTGGTGATCGTGGCGTTCACCGGGAGCTTCGCCGCGTTCGACTGGCTGATGGCGCTCGAGGCGGGATGGGTCTCGACGGCGTACGGCCTGTATCGCCTCTCGGGCGGGCTCATGAGCGCGATCGCGAT
>JBDHVD010000487.1:0-6846 GCA_039809525.1 Labilithrix sp.
CGCGTCGAAGGCCGACGTGCTCCGCGCGCAGACGCAGGTCGCGGCCGCGGAGCTCGCGGTCGAGCGCGCGAAGAGCGGCGTGGTGCTCACGGAGCGTCAGATCCGCGTCGCGATGCACGCGAAGGAGGACGAGCGGATCGAGCCGGGCGAGTCGCTCGACGCGCCGCTCTCCGCGCTCCCGCCGAACATCAAGCCGCTCGTGGCCGAGGCGCACGAGAAGCGTCCCGAGATCAAGAGCATCGACCGCAACGCGGACGCGACGCGCCGGCTCGCGAGCGCGAGTCGTGCGAACAAGTACCCGCAGCTCTCCGGCTTCGGCGACGTCACGTACGCGAACCCGAACCAGCGCCGCTTCCCGCAGCGCAACGAGTGGTTCCCGACGTGGGCGGTCGGCGCGCAGATCACCTGGTCGCCGAACGACTTCCTCGCGGCCGGCCCGGCGGCGAACGACCTCGACGCGCGCGCCGCGGCGCTCGACGCGCAGCGCCAGGCGGTCCGCGACGGCATCGAGCTCGAGGTGACGCAGGCCTACCAGGCGGCGGTCGAGGCCGACACCGCGATGCAGACCACGACGCGCCAGCTCGAGAGCGCGCTCGAGGGCTACCGCGTCGCGCGCGAGCTGTTCAACAACGGCCGCGGCACCGGCACGACGCTGATCGACGCCGAGACCGCGCTCGCGCAGACGCGCTTCGAGCACCTCAACGCGCGCGTCGACGCGCGCCTCGCGCGCATCCGTCTGGAGCACGCGCTCGGCCGTGACGTGAAGGGCGTCCCCTGAATCAGCGGAGCGGCGCGGGCGCCTGGTAGTAGCCCGCGATCGCGCTCTTGAACTGGTTGTTGTCGGTCTTCACCGTCGTCTGGTTGCTCGCGCCGGTTCCGAACACCGCGCCGATCCCGCCCGCGTCCGCGAACTCCTTCGGATGGCCGAAGAGGTAGCGGACGCGGTTGTCGCGGTAGTGACCGGCGGTCCCGCCGGGCGCGGCGCTCGGCACGCCGAGCGGCATCTGCCACCAGAGCAGCGGCTTGCCCGTGCCCGCGCGGATCGCCTTCGCCCACGCGAGGTGATCGTGGAAGTTGGGATGGGCGACGTTCGCCTCGTCCCACCAGAAGGTGCCGCTCCGCTTGCACTGCGCGTCGGCGCCCTTCTCGAAGCACCCGGCGTCGCGATCGAGCGTTTCGACGACCATGAGATCGGCCTCGGCCCCGCCGACCTTCGTGAGGTACGCGGCGATGCGCGCCGGATCGGACTTGCCCGCATTGTCGAACGCGCCGAACGACGAGGCCGAGAGGCCGACGACGGTCTTCGGCGCGAGCGCACGCGCGAGCTTCACCATGCACTTGCCGAAGCCGGCCACCGTCTCCGGCATCCCCGCGCACTCGGGGACGACCGAGCCGACCTTCATCGGCACGTTCGCCGGATCGTCGCCGCCGATCTGCTGCGCATATCCCCAGAGGTCCGGCTCGAGGTGCGCGATCGCCGGCGAGCCGAACGCGCCGAGCTTCTCGAACAGCACGCGCACGCCGCGCCAGTAGGACGTCATGAACGTCTTGTCGTTGAACGCGCCGAGGTTTGCCTCGCCCCAGTCGGCGGCCTGGTAGAGCGTGAACATCGGCACGACGCCGTGGCTCTTCGCGGCGTTCGCGATCGCGGTGACGTACGCGCCCTCGGGCGAGTTCCACGTCCGCCAGCCGAGACCCGACAGGTACATGTAATGGATGTCGAGCTTCTGCCCGAGGCCGTAGGCGTGCGCGGCGTTCGGATCGTCGCCCGAGGCGTCGTTGCCGAGCCCGATGGCGAACGTCGGTCCGAGCCCGAGCTTCGCCGCGAGCGCGCGCTCCGGAGAGGGCGGAGGCTGCGCGCCGACGGTGCCGCCTCCTCCGCCGCCGGACGCACCACCGCCGCCGCTCGAGGCGCCGGGCTCGTCGGTGGTGACCGTGCCGCTCGTCAGATCGGACTCACCGCCCGCGCCGCCCGAGGCCGCCGCCGCGCCGTCGCCCCCCGGCTCCGAGCCACATGCGACGGGCGCCACGAGCGCCACAGCCAACGCCAGAACGAGGTTCGTCCGCATCGCGCGAGCGATTGTCTTCGGTCCGTCGCCGGGCGGACAAGCGCGAGCACGAACAAATGGGCGAGCTTGCGCGCGCGTCGAGCACACCGTCGCCGAGAATTGGTCCATCCGCGGAATCTTCCAGGACCGGCGCACGCAAGCGCTGCGCGCCGCGCGTCACTTCGCGGTCGCCGCGACGACCGACAGCACGCTCGCCGACGCGCCGAGGGACGCGCAGATCGCGAGCTTCTTGTTGCCGAGGAGCGGCACGCTCGTGTCCGGTCCCGCCGGCGTCGCGGTGACCGTGCCGGTGGCGCCCGACAGCGCGCCTCCGGAGACCGACGTCACGGCGCCGTCGCGCAGATCGATCGTCGCGTCCATCCACGCGAGCGGCTTCTTCCCCGCCCAGTCGTAGACCTCGACGTCGGCGCAGTAGTCCGACCCGCTCTTCGACGTGACCGTCGCGCGCGCGGTGAGCGGCGCGAGGTACGGCGCGAGCCGCGCCATGTACGGCGCGTCGGCGCCGTTCCTCGGCTCGAGCGAGAACTTGTAGCTGCCCCACTTCGGTCCGCCGGCCCACCACAGCCACCCGACGACGACGTCGGCGTTCTCCATCATCGTCTTCGCCATGTCGTCGATCGCGGCGAAGCACGTGGCGTTCTCGCCGCCCGCGAGCTCGCCGACGAAGCCCTTCTTCTTGTTCGCGCGGAGCCAGTCGATCCACGGCTTCAGCCGCTCGCTGCCGATCGTCGTGCTCATGCACGTGCCGTCCTTGCCGCCCGCATCGGCGTCCAGGTACTGGTGCGCCTCGAAGAGGACGTTGTCGATCGGGTCGACGATGTCGAGCATCGCCACCGCGTTCGGCGTGCCGTAGCCCGACTTCGCCCAGCTGTGGGCGCCGGTCCAGGCGTTGCCCGGGACGATGATCACGTTCGTCGCGCTCGCCCCGCGGATCGCGGCGATCGCCGCGTTCGCCGCGCCCACCCACTGCTCGGTGGGCATGTCGTGCGGCTCGTTCACCAGGTTGAACAGGACGCGCGGGTTCGGCCCGTAGTGCGTCGCGAGCCGGCTCCACAGATCGGCGAACACGGAGCTCGGCACGGTCGCCGAGCCGACGGTCACGTCGTAGTAGCGCGCGAAGTTGTGCGGGTTGAGGATCACGCGGGCGCCCTTCGACGTCGCGTACGCCACGATCGCGTCGAGCTTCTGCGCGTACGCCGGCTCGAAGTCGCCGTTCGCGACCGGCTGCAAGCGCTCCCATTTGAAGCCGATGCGGAACGTGTTCATCCCCTTCGACAGGTAGTAGTCGACGTTCTCCGGCGTCGGGAACCGGTAGTCGATGCCGTCCACGCCCGGCAGCGCGCCGCCGAACTCCGCGCCGGCGAGGTTCACGCCGCGGTACGGCATCGGGACCCACGACGGTTCGCTCGGATCGACCGCCGGGGGCGCGGCCGGCGCGGGACCGGCCTCCGGCGAGGCAGGCGCCGGATCGCCGGCGCCGAGGGTCGCGCCCATCGTCGTCGGGGGGTCCGCCGTGCCGGGGCCGTCGGCGGCCGAGGCATCCGGAGATCCCGCCCCGCCGCAGGCGACGAGCAGGGGGAGAGCGGCGAGGGAGAGCGCGAGGTGTCGGGTCGTCATCGGAGTGCGCATTGTTTTGCGCGTGGCGAAAATCACCAAGCGCGAGAGCGCAATCAGGAACGATGACGGAGCACATGACGCGATAATCCGACTTCGAACTTCGAAATACACGAATACGAATCACGAAGTCCGTATTCGGAAATCGCGCGGGATCGCTGCGTCGGCGGGCGTGCATGCACGGTACGGACACCCGGAGCGGCAACGAAGCGCGACAGCGGAATCATGGCGGAGCCTGGGCGCCATTTGGCCACACCCCCGCGAGCTCGAGCGGGGCAGTCCGCGCCGTGGTGATACGCTGAGGTCGTGCGTCCGCTCGTTCGCCTCGCCGCCTTCTCGGTCCTCGTCGGCTGCGCGCAGATCGCCGGGCTCGAGGAGCCAATCCCCGGCGACGTGGGCGCCGACGGCGGCGGGCCCGCGGCCGCGGACGGGACGGCGGCGAGCGCGACCCTTCTCGAGGTGACCCCGGCCGAGCTCGACCTCGGCGACGTGACGTGCGGATCGTCGGTCACCGGCCCGAGCCCGATCGTCGTCCGGAACAAGGGCACCGAGCCGATTCGATATTCCGTGCAGCTCCCCGAGGGCACGACGTTCGAGCTGAAAGGCCCGCTCACCGGCGAGCTCGCGCCCTCGGCGGTCGCGACGCTCAACGTCGTCGCGAAGGCCGACGAGCCGCGCGACACGAGCACCGAGGTGATCGTCACGGCGAACGAGGCGCTCGCGCAGGTGAAGATCAAGGCGCGCGGACGCGGGCCGGCCCTCGAGTTCGCGCCGGGGATCGTCGACTTCGGCGACGTCCGCTACCAGCAGGGCGGCACGCCGATCCCGCTCACGCTGCGGAACACCGGCACCGATCCGATCACCGTCGGCTCGTTCGAGGGGCAGGCCAACGGGTTCGACGTCACCTGGCCGGGCAAGCCGGCCCCGCTCGTCATCCCGGCCGACGGCGAGGCGGCGCTCTCGGCGACGCTCGGCTCGTCCGCCCAGCCGTCGGCGACGCCGCTCTCGGCGAAGCTCCTGCCCGTCGTCACCGGCGCGCTCTGCGGCGCGCGGCCGACGCTCGAGGCGAAGGGGCGTCCGATCAACACCGAGGTCACCCTCACCGTCGCCGACTGGGGCTCGCAGAGCTGCGGCGCGGCCGCGCCCGGCACGCGCACCGTGGTGATCACGAACTACACGCCGACCGCGCTCTCGTACATCGCGACCACGACCGGGCCGGCGTTCTCCATCACCTCCGGCGCGAGCGGTCCCCTCCCCGCGAACGGCACCGCGACGATCACGCTCACCGCCGGCACGGTGAGCGCGACCCCGGGTCTGCTCGAGCAGAACGTCGACGTGAACATCGCCGGCCTGGCTCCGCCGAGCGGCGGTCCGCGCACCACGAAGGGACGCATCGACGTCCGCGGCGCGCTCCTCGCGATCACGCCGACGGAGATCCGGAACTACCGGTACGTCTACCGGAGCACCGACTGGAAGGCGTTCGACGTCGTCAACCAGGGCAACGAGCAGATCGACGTCGACTACCGGCTCGAGCGCACGGTGAACTTCGCGGGCACCGCGTGGACCTGGTACTCGAGCGACCGCTTGATGCCCGCCGTCACCCGCCAGATCCGCGTCGGCTTCCGTCCCGACTACTCCGGATCGTACGAGGCGAAGGTGACCGTGGTACGCAAAGCGGGTGGAACGCTGTGCAAGCCCCCCGCCGTCCTCACCGTCGCCGGACAGCGGTGAGCGGATCGTGAAGCGATCGACGCTCGCGCTGGCCGCCGGCCTCGTCTTCGCGCTCGCCGCCGCATGCGGATCGTCGTCCGCGACCGACCCCGGCGCTTCGAGCTCCGGCGGTCCGGCGCCCGGGAACGACGTCGACGGGGGCTCGACGGGCGACGACGGCGGGAGCCCGCCGATCGTCGACGACGGCGGGAGCGGCACCGACGGCGGCGGCGGCGGGACGGACGCCGGCGCCGACGCGACGGTCGAGGCCGGGGCGCCGGCGGTACGGTACATCGGGCGCTTCGACTTCGCGGACGCGCAGAACCCGAAGACGTCGTGGCCCGGCGCGCGCATCGTCGCCCGCTTCGACGGCACCGGCGCGACCGCGACGCTCTCGTCGACCGCCGGCAGCGAAGGCGGCGGGGGCAACTGGATCAACGTCTACGTCGACGGCGTGGCCAAGCCGAAGGTGCTCGTCGACGGCGCGAACGTGCAGGTCGCTCTCGCCACCGGGCTCGCCGCGGGCGCGCACACCGTCGAGATCGAGAAGCGCACCGAGGCGAGCTGGGGCACCCTCACGTTCCACGGCTTCACGTTCGACGGCGGAGGCAAGCTGCTCCCGCCTCCCGCCCGCGCCGCGCGGCGGATCGAGTTCCTCGCCGAGTCGACCATCGACGGCTTCGGCGTCGACGGCGACGTGAACACGACCTGCATGGGCGGCGCGCCGCCCGAGTACGACGACGCGCGCAAGAGCCTCGCCTTCTACGTCACGCAGGCGCTCTCGGCCGAGCACCATCTCGTCGCGCAGTCCGGCAAGGGCCTGGTGAAGAACGAGGACCCCGGCGACACGACCTTCTACCCCGCGCTCTACGGGCGGACGCTCGCCGAGAACCCGGCGAGCAGCTGGGACTTCACCTCGTGGACGCCGGACGTCGTCGTGATCTCGCTCGGCGGCACCGACTACGCCGGCGGCGCGAGCGCGCCCGCCGGGTTCCAGGCGGCGTACGACGCGCTCGTCACGTCGATCCGCACGCGCCACCCGAACGCGCACGTCTTCATGACCGTCTGGTCGCAGATCAAGGACACCACGCGCACCTCGATGAAGGGGGTGCTCGACGCGATCAAGGCGAGCCACGCCGGCGACACGAAGCTCCACGTGTTCCAGTTCGCCGAGGCGACGTATCCGACGGACGAGACCGGCTGCTACGAGCACGCGAACGACGCGCACCACCAGGAGACCGCGGCGGAGATCGTCCCGGCGATCGAGGCCGCGACCGGCTGGTGACGCGTCAGAGCACGTTCAGCCGCTTCTTGTCGCTCAGGCCCTTCTTCGAGCCCTCGTGCTCGGGCGTCTTCACGTAGGACGACGCCTCGGCCGCGGGCAGCGGCGCGTCCTTCCACTCGGCGAAGTCCTCGGGCAGCGGCCCGGGCAGCGTCGGCTGCACGGTGCGCT
>JBDHVD010000488.1:0-6841 GCA_039809525.1 Labilithrix sp.
GTCGTCTTCACGCCGACGTCGCTCGTGAGCATGACCTCCTCCATCTGCTCGAGGATGGCCGGGTCGATCTCCTTCTTGCCGGTGAAGATCGCTTTGAGACGCGCCATGAAGCCGCCGCGCGTGGCCGCGAGGCCCTTGCGCAGGCCGGCGACGTCCTTCTTCGAGACGACCGGGGGCGCCGCGGCCGCGGGCGCGACGGAGGGCGCGGCCTCCTCTTCGGTCGGAGCGGCCTCCTCGACGGGCGCGCCCTCTTCGGCGGGCTTCGTGGGGAGGACGGCCTCCTCCTTCGCCGCCTTCGCGGGCTTCGCTGCCTCCGCGCGCTCCTTCGGGAGGGCGGCCGGCTTCTCCGCCTCGGCAGGGGGCAGCTCCTTCTTCTTCCGGAAGAAGAGGAAGTACGCCAGCACCGCGACGACGGCGATGACGACGAGGACGATGGGGAGGTTGTCCTGCATGGGCCTCTGATCGGCCCGCCCGACGGCGGGGACAACGCTTATATCTCAACCGCGGTCGTCCGGCGGCGCATCTTCGGTCGCGGCCGGGTCTTTTCCCGGCGCGAGGGCCTCGATCTCGCGCTCGATCCGCGCGTCCACCGCCTCGCCGCCGAAGACCGCGCGCTCGACGGCGTCCGCCCACTGGGCGGTCTCCCGGTCCTCACCGGCCGCGCGCCGGACGTGGCCGGGGGTCGGCTCGGGCCGGACGTCGAAGGGGGCGCCGCGACGCTTCGCCCAGCCGACGAGGCGGGCGAGGAGCGCCCGGCGGCGCTCCGCGAGCGCGATCGCGATCTCGCCGGGGCCGGGGAGGGGCTGGACGAGCCGCGCATGGAGCGGACCCTCCGCCACGATCTGCTCGTCGCCGACGAGGTTCGGGAGCGGCGGGAGCGTGAGCTCGCCGCGCGCGTTCGTCGTGGTGCTCGCGAGGACGCTGCGGCCCTCGAAGGTCCCGCGCTCGATCCACACGCGCGCGTTCGCGACCGGCGTCCCCTCGTGCGCGTCGATCACGCGACCGGTCCAGCCGCGCTCGCCCCGCGCCGCCGCGCGTACGACCTCGAGCTTCGGGCGGCCGTCGCGCGCCTCGCCCTCGGGCCTCTTCGGCGGCGCCGCCTTGGTCTTCGCGCTCTTCGAGGACACGCGGCCGACGAGGAAGAAGACGAGCACCGCGAGCCCCGCGAGGAGGATCGGCGCCTTCGACAGGATCCCAGGCCCGCGGATCGGGATGCGGATCGTCGGCTCGGGCAGCGGCTCGTACCACGGCGACGACGGCACGTAGCGGAGCGCGACGTGCGCCTCGGTCCCCTGCGCCGCGAACGTGAGCGTCAGCCGCGCGAGCCCGCGCTCGACGGGCGCGGCGCCGACGACGACGTCGCCCACGTGCGCCTCGATCGCGCCCTCGCTCACCGGGCCCGCGACGGACGTGACCTCCGCGTCGATCGCGATCCCATCCTCGGGCACGCGCGGCTCGAGCTCGCCGCGATCGGCGGCGGGCACGCGCACCGACACCTTCGCATGGCGCTCGATCGCCTCGACGTGCTCGGCCTTCGCGGTGTCGGCGTCGCCGGCGAACGAGACGCGCAGCTCGCCCGGCCCCGGCGGTCCGACGTTCGGCGACGCGAGCAGGAAGCGCGCGCGGCCGCTCGCATCGGTGGTCGTGCGCGCGATCTCCTTGCCCGTCTCCGTCGAGAGCACGAGCGACAGGCCGCTCGCCACGCGCGGCGTCGCGTCGTCGTCGACGATCGCGAGCGCCTCGAACCCGAGCTGCTGCGCGTCGAGCGGTACGATCTTCGGGCGCGGATCGAACGACAGCGCGAGCGAGCGGCGCGACAGGTCGAACGCGAGATCCTGGTCCGCGGGATCGAGCAGCGTCCCGCCGCGCGTGTCGCGCCAGTGCAGGCTCGCGCCGTAGCGATCGGGATCGAGCTTCGCGCGGAAGCAGAAGCGACCGTCCTCGTCGGTGAGCAGCGCGATCTCCGGCGCGTCCGGCGAGCCGCGCACGCTCACCGCCCAGGCCATCTGCGGCCGGGGCCGATCGGCGGACCTGTCGCACCCGCGCGCCGCCCGGAGCCCTTCGGCCACCTTGGGATCGTGCGGATCGGCCTCCCGCGTGACGCGCACCGTCACGCTCTGCCCGCCGAGCGGCTCGCCCGCGTCGTCGGTCAGCGCGCCGGAGAGGACGAGCTCGCCCTGATCGCGCGAGGCGCGGGCCGTGATTTTCGCGGCGCCCCGCACCTTGATGCGCAGGCCCTGCGCCTGTGCGCCGGCGCTCGCCACGAGGGCGGCGAGCGCGAGGCCGAACATGACAAGGCGGGCGACCACGGGACGGTGCACCATCACCCGTTCGGACGATGAACGCGATGAAGAAGAGTGAAGAAGTGGATGGGGCGCGCCGTCGAACTCGTCATCCGCTACCCGCACGAGCGTAGCGAAAAAAAGAGAGTGCCGGAGGCACCGTCGATGCGTGATAGCCTGAGTTGGTCGATGCGCCGTGGACGCGTCTTGGCAGCAGCGCTGCTCACCTCCGTGATCGCTCTCGGCACTTCGAGCGACGCACGCGCCGACGAGGCGCGCGTGAAGTTCCTCTCGGAGAAGCTGAGGGCCGACGACTTCCGCGTTCGAACGAACGCGGCCCTCGCGCTCGGCGCGACGAACGAAGACTCGGCCGTCGATCCGCTCTGCGGATCGCTCTCGGACACGAGCGAGGTCGTTCGTCAGGCGTCGGCCGTCGCGCTCAAGCGACTCGGTCGCTCGAGCGCCGCCGGTTGCCTCAAGGCGCGCGAAGGCGTCGAGTCGAACGAGGCGGTGAAGATCGCGATCACGCGCGCGATCGAGGCGGTCTCCGCGGGCGGCGACTCCGGCGGCGGCGACGACAAGATCAAAGAGAACCCGAACGCGAAGTACTACATCGCGCTCTCCACCATCGCGAACTCGACCGGCCGCGCGCAGCCGGAGGTCGAGAAGATCGTCGCGAAGGCGATCAAGGAGAAGCTCGACGGCGCGGGCAACGTGCAGATCGCGCCGTCGAAGGAGACCGCGGACGGCGCGCGCGCGGTGATGTCGAAGCGGAAGTTGAAGGGCTTCTACCTCGCGGTCGCCGTCGATCGCTTCGATTACTCCGACGGCAACCTCCGCGTGAAGGTGAAGATCGGCGTCTTCACCTATCCGGGCAAGTCGCTGCTCGGCAACGTGGACAAGACCCTCACGGCGCAGGGCGTGTCGAACGGCGACCGTGCGTCCGAAGATCGTTTGATGGAGATGGCCGCGGGCCTCGCCAGCGAGCAGTTCGCGCAGAACGCGAGCGCCTTCCTATGAAGAGGACACGATGACGACCTCTGCAACGCCGGCTACCGCCGGTCCGCGTCCCAAGTACAAGCGCAGCATCAAGAACTACATGCTGGATCCGCGGTTCCAGCTGAAATGGACCGGCTATCTGCTCGCGGTCGCCGTCGTCGTGAGCGGGCTCCTCGGCGCGTTCCTCTATCGTACGAGCAACGAGGTGACCGAGCAGTCGAGCCAGGTCATCGCGCAGGGCACGAAGCTCCTCGACGAGAGTCGCAAGAACAGCGACCTCGTGAAGATGCAGATCAAGGATCAGTACGCCGACTCGCCGGAGCTGCTCGGCACCTTCAACAAGAGCGCGGACGATCTCGACAAGCAGCTCGAGGAGCGCCACCGCCAGCTCGAGGCGCAGGCCGCGCGCACGCGCCAGCAGCAGCAGACGATGCTCATGTCGCTCGTCGGCGGCCTCACGTTCCTCGTCGTGCTGATCGGCCTCGTCGGGATCTACATCACGCACAAGGTCGTCGGCCCGATCTACAAGATGAAGATGCTGCTCCGTCAGGTCGGCGACGGGAAGCTGAACTTCTACGGCAAGCTCCGGAAGGGCGACGAGCTGCAGGACTTCTTCGAGGTCTTCCAGGCGATGGTCGACAAGCTGAAGGCGCGGCAGGCCTCGGAGGTCCAGGAGCTGACCGAGGCGATCGAAGAGGCGAAGAAGAGCGGCGCGAGCGACGACGCGATCACGAAGATCGCGCACGTCCGCGACGAGATGGCCGCCGCTCTCGAGAAGTGACGCGGACACGAGACCGCGCGCATCGTCGACGACCCCGCGAGAGGCGCCTTCCTGATAACGTGGCCGGTCTTGAGGCTCACGTACTTCGACACGGCGTTCACGAGGATCGAAGTCGACGGCGTCACGCTCCTGACCGATCCGGTGCTCGGCGCCGCGGGGACGCTGCACCGCTTCGGCTGGGGGATGACGTCCACGAAGACGTCGGCGCCGATCGATCCGCTGACCATCGGCGCGTTCGACGCCATCCTTCTCAGCCACGATCAGCACGGCGACAACCTCGACGAGGAGGGCCGTGGCCTCTTCGAGGGTGCGCCGAAGGTGATCACCACCACGGCGGCGGCGCAGCGGATCGGCGGCCGCGTCATCGGCCTCGCGCCGTTCGCCTCGCTGCCCGTGGACGCGTCCGGGGGCGCATCGGTGCGCGTCACCGCGACGCCTGCGCGTCACGGCCCTCCGCTCAGCGGGGCATTCGTCGGCGACGTCATCGGCTTCGTGATCGAGCACGCCGGCGGCGCGGCCTACGTCACCGGCGATACCGTCTTCTTCGGCGGCGTCCGCGCGGTGGCGGAGCGGTTCCCGCGCGTGTCCCTCGTCGTGGCGCACGTCGGCGCGGCGGGCTACGGCCCGCTCCGCTTCACCATGCACGCGAAGGACGCCGTCGCGCTCGCGCAGGCGTTCCCCGACGCGAAGGTCGTCCCCGTGCACCACGAGGGCTGGACGCACTTCAAGGAGGGCCGCGCGAACGTCGACGCGGCGTTCGCCGCCGCGGGGCTGAGCGATCGACTCGTGTGGCTCGAACGCGGCGTCCCGCGCGAGGTCTGAGGGCGACATCGTCGGTCGCGCGTACGGCTCGCGGGTCCCGTCATCCGGCGCATCGCCGGATCGGATCAGCCGTCCTGCTCGGTGATCGCGCCCTTGATCCACTCGACGGACGTGTTCCCCTCCGCGTCGTCGGCGACCGCGATGACGTCGATGCGAACGCGCATGACGTCCGGCATCTTCTTGAGCCGGCCGCGCCAGATCCCGCGCGACGCGCGGACGAGGAGGCGGCGCTTGTCGCGCGTGATGCTCGCGAGCGGCGTCACGAACGAGCCCGGCCCGCGCGCGCGCACCTCGACGATCACGACGAGGTCGTCCTTCTTCGCGACGAGGTCCACCTCGAGCGCACCGATGCGGACGTTCCGCCAGAGGATGCGGAAGCCGTCGGCCTCGAGGTGACGAGCTGCGATGTCTTCCGCGCCGCGACCCTTCGCGAAGCGGTCCACGCGTCACGCAGCTCGCGCCGTTACTGGCACTTCGCCTTCGGGTCGGCCGGGTTGCACTCGCCCTGGGTGCAGGCCGTCGCCGGATCGTACTTGGTGTTGTTCTTGATGCAGTACGAGCCGGTGAGGCCCTCGTTGCCCTGACCGATCGAGGTGACGAGGCGCTCGCAGGTGAAGCCGTCCGGGCAGTCGCAGAACGTCTGGTCGCTCGGCTTCTGGCCGTTGATGTCGGCGCAGCGGCACGAGCAGTAGACCGCCTTGTCCGCCGAGCGGTCGACGCACTGCGGGGAGACGAGCGCCTTCTTGCGCGTGTCGTCCGGGTTGCCCTCGATCGCCACGTCGGTGCCGGGGACGGTGCAGGGGCTCGCGTCCGCCGGGGCCGCCTTGTCGGCGCTCTGGCCGTAGGGGCACGACACGCGGCCTCGGAAGTGATTCACGAGGCAGATGCGCGTCCGGCACTGGAAGCTCTTCGACTCGACGTTGACTTCCTTCTCGTCGAAGCCGTTGAAGGCCGGGTCGTACTCCTGCTCCGGAGTGCAGGGATCACCGACGCCTTCGTCTCCGCAACCAGGGGCAGCCGCGAACAGAACTCCGCCGAGCAGCAACGCCGTAGCGATCGCACGCGTCATCGTGGGTCGGGACGGTACTGTTTTGCGAACGAGACCGTCAAGCGTGTGTTGTGCCATTCGCGTCGAAGATGGCCGGTGAGGGCGATCACCGTCACAATCACAAGGAGAGCGCCGTCCGCGGCAGGTGTCTCCAACGCGTCCCTCGATCGCCGACTCTCGAATTGCGGCCAGCATCATGAGAGCGTCGCGACGTGATCGTCGAGCGACGATCACAGGTGGGCAGACCGCCGACCATCCAAGCGAGGACGCGCGCCGGGGTTCTTCCTCGGCGACGCCTTCGTGAGAGTCGGGCTTTACGGCTTGACAACGGCGAATCCGCCTCCGTACCATTCCGCGGCCTCGGTCCGACTAACTTCGCAATACCGCTCACTTATTCGTTTCTCGCCCCGGACGCAGGCCCCTTAGTTTTCGTTTGAGCCCCAACGAATCGCAGCAACGTCGTCGTCGTCGCGCCGCCTGACGGTGCGAAGAGTCCATCTCCTCTCGAGAAGGCGAGGATCCAAGGATGCGTCATTCCGTGTTGCGCAAGCTGCTCATCGCGTCTGCCACGTGCCTGCTTTCGCTCTCCGTCATGAGCACGCCCGCGCTCGCGCAGAAGCCGAGGCCGAAGCCTCCGGCTGGAGCCGCGAAGAAGCCGCCGGCGAAGCCGACGGGTGGCGGTGGTGGCAGTGACGCGATCGAGCTCGACGAGCCCGCGGCGCCCGCGCCCGGCAAGACGGCGCCTGCGGCTCCGAGCGGACCGCCGCCGGTCGCCGGTCAGATGACCGAGCAGGCCGCGCAGGCGAAGCGCCTCTTCGACGGCGAGAAGTGGGGCGACGCCGCGAGCGCGCTCTATCGCGTCTACAAGGGCGAGACCGGCGACGACGAAGGCAACAAGCAGCTCGCGCA
>JBDHVD010000489.1:0-6835 GCA_039809525.1 Labilithrix sp.
TCGAGCGAGCTCGATCTGGTGCTCAAGGTCGCGCGCGACCTCTTCACCGACGAGGTCGACGAGGTCGTCATCGACGACAAGCAGCAGTACGAGCGGCTCATCCGCTTCGTCGAGATGTTCGCGCCCGACCGCATCAAGGACGTGAAGTTCTACGACGAGGACGAGCCGATCTTCGACGAGTACGGGATCGAGGACGAGATCGGTCGGGCGCTCTCCCGCAAGGTGCCGTTGCCCTCGGGCGGCTACCTGATCATCGATCAGGCCGAGGCGCTCACCGCGATCGACGTCAACACGGGTCGGTTCGTCGGCAAGGGCAGCAAGGACATGGAGGAGACGATCCTGAAGACGAACCTCGAGGCGGTGCAGGAGATCGCCTACCAGCTTCGCTTCCGGAACATCGGCGGCCTCATCATCCTCGACCTCATCGACATGGAGTCGCACAAGAACCGCGAGAAGGTGCGTCGCACGCTCGAGGAGCTGCTCCACAAGGACAAGGCGAAGACCACGCTCAATCGCATCTCCGAGCTCGGGCTCATCGAGATGACGCGCAAGCGCACGCGCGAGAGCCTCGGCCGCCTGATGCACGAGCCGTGCTTCTACTGCGACGGCACCGGGCAGCTTCAGTCGAAGGAGACGATCGCGTACGAGATCCTCCGCGAGATCCGCCGCAAGCGGAGCACGCTGCCGGGCTACACGGTCGTGGTCAACGCGCACCCGGCCGTCGCGGACGTGCTCAACGGCACCGAGCGCGCCGCGCTCCAGGACGCCGAGAGCCGGTTCATGCGCAAGATCGTGGTGACGCCGCGCAAGGAGTATCACCTCGAGCAGTTCGATCTGCAGGGGAAGTGACGCCCTTTGCCGCTGTGAGCGGCGCATCCGGCGGTCTACTCATGAAGGGTAGATGTCCGGGCATGGCGCGAGCCGCGAAGAGATCGCCGCTCTGCTGAAGAGCACGGACTGGGCCGCGACGCCGCTCGGTCCGCGCGCGCAGTGGCCCAAGACGCTCGAGGGTTACGTCTCGATGATCCTCGAGATGCCGACGCCCGGCATCGTCTTCTGGGGACCGGAGCAGACGCAGATCTACAACGCCGGCTACGCCGCCATCATGGGGCCACGCCACCCGAGGTACTTCGGCGGGAGCTACCGCGAGTGCTGGCCGGACACGTACCCGACGATCTACCCGTGGATGCGGAAGGTCCTCGATCACGGCGAGACGATCGAGGTCGAGCGCGCGCAGATCCCCGTCACGCGTCATGGCTGGATGGAAGAGGCGTACTTCACGTTCACCTTCAGCCCGCTCCGCGACGACGAGGGCGTGATCCGCGGGATCTTCCAGCCCGTCGTCGAGGTGACCACCTCGGTGCTCGCCGATCGCCGGAGCGTGACCCGCCGCGACCTCGCGCGCGCGAGCCTCGCAGAGTCGGTCGCGACGCTCGAGGCGAACCGCGCCGATCTGCCCTTCGTGCTCGTCTACCTGCGCCGCGCCGAGGGAGTGCAGCTCGCCGCCGCGATCGGGCTCGAGGGGACGTCCCGCGCCGAGAAGCAGGCGGTGCGCGCGATCGCGACGCGCGCGGCGTTCGAGGTGCCCATCGATCACGTCGTCGACGTCGCGCCCGTCGGCGCGCTCGGCGAGCGCGTGCGCACGGCGATGGTCCTGCCGCTCGAGCAGTCGCGCTTCGAGGGGCACCGCGGCGCGATCATCTGCGGGATCAGCCCGGTCCTCGAGCTCGACGCCTCCTATCGCGAGTTCCTCGAGGCGATCGCCCACGACCTCGCGGCGGTGCTCTCGATCGAAGAGCGGCAGCGCGCCGAGAAGGCACTCCTCGAGCGCGAGCGCTCGGCGCGCGCCGAGGCCGAAGAGGCGAACCGGGTGAAAGACGAGTTCCTCGCGACGATCAGCCACGAGCTGCGCACGCCGCTGAACGCGATCCTCGGCTGGTCCTCGATGCTCGCGGCGGGGAAGGTCGACGACGTCACGCAGAAGAACGCGATCGAGACGATCGAGCGGAACGCCCGCGCGCAGGCCCGCATCGTCGAGGACGTCCTCGACGTGTCGCGCATCGTCAGCGGGAAGCTCGCCCTCGAGATCGCGCGCGTCGAGCTGGCCGCGGTGGTCCAGGCCGCGGTCGACGTGCTCCGTCCCGCCGCGCTCGCGAAGTCGCTGCGCCTGGAGGTGGACGTCGACGGCGACGATCCGTTCCCGCTCGCGGGCGACGCCGGGCGGCTCCAGCAGGTCGTCTGGAACCTCGTCAGCAACGCGATCAAGTACACGCCCGCGGGCGGGACGGTGCTCGTCGCCGTGCAGCGGGAGCAGAGCAACGTCGTGATCGCGGTCCACGACACGGGCATCGGCATCCCCTCCGAGCACCTGCCCCACGTCTTCGAGCGCTTCCGCCAGGTGGACAGCTCGACGACGCGCAAGCACGGAGGCCTCGGCCTCGGCCTCGCGATCGTGCGTCACCTCGTCGAGCTCCACGGCGGGACGGTGGTCGCCGAGAGCGACGGCGCCGGGAGGGGGAGCTCGTTCACCGTGTCGCTGCCGGTGCACGCCGTCGTCCCGGGCGGCGATGCGGACCAACCACCGACGAGCGCGGCGACCTCGGGGGCGCCGGCCGAGCCACCGGCGTCGTCGCTCGCGGGGATGACCGTGCTGGTCGTCGACGACGAGGAGGACTCGCGCGACGTGGTCTGCGCCATCCTCGAGCAGGAGGGCGCCGCCGTCCTGACGGCGGGCGCCGCCGACGAGGCCATGGCCGTGATGGCGCGCACCGTCCCGGACGTGCTCGTCAGCGACATCGCGATGCCGGACGAGGACGGCTACGTGCTCATCCAGCGCGTGCGGAGGCTGCCCGCATCCCGCGGCGGTGCGGTGCCGGCGGTCGCGCTCACGGCCTACGCGCGGGCGCCCGATCGCGATCGCGCGATCGCCGCGGGTTTCCAGCATCACCTCTCGAAGCCCGTGGATCCGGCCGAGCTCGTGGCGATCGTGGCGAGCGTTGCTCGCAAGCGGTGAAGCCGGGTTATGATCCGACCGCCATGTCCGACGACAAGCGGCCGGAGCGGGACGAGCGCGTCACGATCAACAAGGAGTTCGAGTCCTTCGATGCCTTCATCCAGGAGTACGTGACGAACATCTCTCGCACCGGCGTCTTCATCCGGGCGCAGAAGCCGCTCCCGGTCGGGACGCGCGTGAACCTTCGCTTCACGGTGATCATGGAGGACATCGAGACGATCGAGGGCGTCGGCGAGGTCGTGCGCGTGGAGAAGGACGGCATGGGCGTGGTCTTCAAGGAGCTCTCGGGCTACTCGAAGGACCTCATCGACAAGCTGCTCACGCATCGATCGGGCTGATGCGCCGCGCGCTCTTCGTCGCGCCGTGGATCCTCGCCGCCGTGGTCGCGGCGGCGTGCGGCGACGAGGAGGAGGCGGCCGTCGCGCCGCCCGCAGACGCCCCCGAGGCGGGCGACGCGCGCCCGTCCGAGCCGATCGACGCCGCCGACGCCGCGCCCGTCGATCTCGGCTGTCGGACGCCGAAGGGGCCTTCGCCGGCCTGCGCGCAGTCTCCGAGCGCATGCGAGCGGAAGACGCTCTACCTCTCGCAGACGTCGACCTTCCCCTTCGCGATGGTGACGGACGCGACCAACGTCTACTGGGTCGCGCAGAGCGGAGGCGACGCCGCCTACGACGGCGCCGCGGCGGCGTCCGTGCTCCGCGTCTCGAAGTCCGGCGAGCCGACGCAGGCGGCCGTCGTGCTCGCGGTCGATCAGGAACGCACGACGACGCTGGTCCGCGACGGCGAGGACCTCTACTGGATCGCGAGCCACGCGACGGACGCGGGCTCGGAGTCGACCCTCCGCCGGCTCCGCGCGGCGGCGAAGGCCCCCGGATGTCCGGGCTGCGCGCCGCCCGAGGTCGTCGCGACGTTCCCCGGCATCGCGCGCCGGCTCGTGCGCGTCGCGCCGGGCGTGCTCTTCTCCGTCGACCACGAAGGCGTCGTGCGGAGGCTGACGAAGGACGGCGCGGTCGCCGCGTCCGGCGAGACGAGCGCGTCGCCCTCGCTCGCGGCCGGGCTCGATCAGGTGTTCGCGGGCGGCGGCCTCACCGCCGAGGTCGTGCGCATCGGCGCGGCCGGCGGGACGGCGGCCCCGTTCGTCGTCCTGCCCGAGGCCGGACCCGATGCGGCCCTGCCGGGCGCCTGGCTGCTGGGCGCCGATTGCAGCCGCGTGTTCGGCGTCCGGGACGAGGGCGCGTTCTGGTGGTCCCCGGCCGCGGGCGGCTACACCGCGACGAGCGAGACCTTCGCCGGCGCGACGGACATCGTCGCGGACGAGGGCTTCGTCTACGTCGCGCGCCGGAAGGGCGGCGGCGTCGTGCGTGGTGGGCGCGACGGGACCGGCTTCACGAATCTTTACGCGGGCGACGTGGCGCGGCTCGCGATCGACGACGAAGGCATCTACTGGGGCGAGCACGCCAAGGGCTCGCTCGCGGGAAACGTCTTCATGCAGACGAAGTGACTTCTCACGACCGCGCGGGGTTTTGTTATGCTGCGGTCCCGTGAAGATCCCGATGCGTAACGTTGTGGTCGGCCTGGCGCTCTTCGTCATGGCCTGCGGCAGCTCGATCCCGCCGCCGTCCGATCGACTCGCGACCGCCGAGGCCGCATCGCGAAGCGCGCGTGAGCTCGGCGCAGAGCGCGAGCCGAAGGCGGCGCTCCACCTGAAGCTCGCCTCGGAGCAGATCGACCAGGCGAAGAAGCTCATGGCCGAGGGCGACAACAAGCGCGCGGACCTCGTCCTGCAGCGCGCGGGCGCCGACGCGGAGCTCGCCGTGATGCTCGCGAAGGAGAACACCGCGAAGGGCGAGGCCGAGAAGGCGCAGGAGCGCGTCAAGAACGTAAAGGCGGGTAG
Source organism: Labilithrix sp. (assembly GCA_039809525.1). Classification (GTDB taxonomy): domain Bacteria; phylum Myxococcota_A; class Polyangia; order Polyangiales; family Polyangiaceae; genus Labilithrix. The sequence continues at coordinate 4,908 of JBDHVD010000489.1, forward strand.
GTGAGCATCATGAGGACGTCTTCGATCGCGCTCGTCGCACTCACGTTGGTCGTTGGCTGCGGGAGCACCCTGCCCCCGAAGGAGCTCGTCGACGCCCGCGCGGCGTACCAGGCCGCGGCGAAGGGCCCGGCGGCGCAGCAGAGCCCCGCGGAGCTCCACGTCGCCAAGCAGGCGCTCGATCAGGCCGAGCGCTCGTTCAACGAGGACGGCGACAGCCCGCCGACGAAGGACTTCGCGTACATCGCGATCCGCAAGTCGCAGCTCGCCGAGGCGTCGGCCCGCGCGGCCATCGCGCAGAAGGACCGCGAGGCCGCCGAGCGCGAGGCGCAGAACCTCACGGGCGAGCAGCTCCGCAAGGCGCAGAGCGAGCTCGCGAGCACGAAGGGCCACCTCGAGAAGACGCAGGACCAGCTCGCGCGCGAGAAGGCGGCGCGTGAAGAGGCCGAGAAGAAGGCCGCTCAGGCGATGGCCGATCTCCAGAAGATCGCCGCGGTGAAGCAGGAGTCCCGCGGCATGGTCATCACGCTGTCGGGCTCGGTGCTCTTCGCGTCGAACGAGTCGACGCTGCTCCCGGCCGCGATGGTGAAGCTGAACGAGGTCGCGGACGCCCTCATCAAGGGCAACCCCGACTCGAACATCACCGTCGAGGGTCACACCGACTCGCAGGGCCAGCGCCAGTACAACATGGAGCTCGGGCAGAAGCGCGCGAACGCCGTGCGCGATCAGCTCGTCGCGCGCGGCGTCGCCGCGGACCGCATCAAGGCGGTCGGCGTGGGCCCGGATCGCCCGGTGGCGGACAACAAGACCGCCGAGGGCCGCGCGAACAACCGGCGCGTCGAGATCATCGTCGAGCCGGCGAAGCACTGAGCACGCCGGGCCTCGCGATCAGTTCGCGGGGCCCGTGCACCAGATCGTCGCGCCGCACGGGCTCGTGCGCGAGTAGCAGCGCGCGTCGTCCTGCAAGCAGTCGCTCGACGACGCGACCTGCGTGTCGCCGGGATCGCAGAGGGGCGTCGCGCACGGCCGGGGGCCCGCCTGGCAGAGGATCGTCGCGCCGCACACGGTGACGTGCCTGCAGTCGGTGTCCGGGACGCAGGCCTTCACCTCGTCGTAGCCCGCCGGGCACGACGGGTACCCGGCGCACTGGCCCTCGAAGTGCTGGCACCAGACGGTCTCGCCGCACGCCGCGCGCGAGTAGCAGGACGAGCCGGCGGTCTCCTTGCACGCGTCCTCCTGCGACGCGTACTTCGTATCGCCCGCGTCGCACTCGGGGCGGCCGTCGCACTGTCCGCCGCGGGAGCCCGAGCTCGAGCCCGAGCTCGAGGCGCCGCCGCTGCTGCTCGTGTTGCCGTTGCCGGCCGGGTCGCTGCCGTTGCCGGGGACGGTTTCGATGCTTCCACCGCACGCGACGGCGAGCGTGAGCGATCCGAGGAAGGGGACGAGGGCGAAGGAGCGGAGGAGCGAGGTCATGGCGACCGCCGCTTCTGCATGTGCCGCGCCATCGTGTGCCGATCACGAATCGGTCTGAAATGATGGCACTTGCGCGAATTGCGATGTGCCAGATCCGGCCGTTCAGCGACGTCCCTCTGGCACGTCCGTCGGGCTCGGTGGCGCAGTCGAGGGCGGACGGGCCGTCGCGTGCGGCCTCGGCCTCGGCGAGGGGAGCGGCCGCGGCGCGCTCGTCGATCGCGGCGTCGCGGTCGAGGGCTCCGGCACCGGCGCCGGCGCCGGCGATGGCGACGGCAGCGGCGACGGTACCGGTGCTGGCAACGGTGCGGGCGCGGCCGCTTCGGGCGGCGGAGCGGGCATGGCCTCGCCGCGCGCGCGCGACGCGTACCAGGCGGCGCCGCCGATCGCGACGGCGAGCGCGAGCGCGGCGGCCGCGGCGATCGTCATCCAGCTCCGGTCACGCTCCGGCGGCGGGGCGG
>JBDHVD010000490.1:0-6832 GCA_039809525.1 Labilithrix sp.
CCAAGATGAACCCCGGCCAGTTCGCCCTCTACTCGCACTTCCGCTCGGACGGCTGGCTCTACTTCCTCGTCGTCGATCACAACACGGGCAAGTACATGGTCGTCGGCAGCGACTGGGCGGTCCGCCAGGCCGAGGCCACCCCGACGCCCTGAGACGCCCGACCTCCGCGCCCGAGTTTCCTGTAACGTGAACGGATGGGATTCGAAGGGAGAGCGAATCCAATGAACCGACGAGCGCTTCTACTTCTCGCATCCCTCGGTGTCGCCGCCGGATGTGCCATCCAGTCGGGCGACGACGCCGAGATCGGCGAGGCCCCCATCCGCGAGATGGAGCGCCGCGCGGTCGGCAAGGCGGTCGACTACCCTGCCGAGCAGTACTCCACGGCGGACGAGGAGCGCTTCGCGACCTCGAAGAAGGCGCGTCGCGAGCTCGGCTGGAAGGTGCTCGCGAAGGCGCTCCAGCCGGTGAAGATCGCCGCGCAGGAGGGCACGGGCGCGGGCGACGGCGCGAAGACGATCCCCCTCTTCCGCACCTGGCTCGGCGCCGACGAGATCGACCGGATGTTCGCCAAGATGTACGGCGACCTCGGCAAGGATCGGCGCGTCCGGCGCGACATCCCGACGGCGAAGGAGGTCGACGATCTCTTCGCCTGGAACGCGCAGGCGCTCGGTCCGAACAGCGAGCAGGACTACTTCGCGCGCCTGGCGAAGGTCACCGACCAGCAGGGCGTCGACGGCCTCGGCGGCAACGCGCGCGTCGCGTACAGCCCCGGCTACGTGAAGCAGTACCTCACCGACTACCCGACGATGGCCGGGTGCGAGGGCAAGCTCGACTCGCTCTCGCTCGACACGCCGCCGGTCGACGAGGACAAGAACTTCACCAACTGCTTCTCGCGCGAGATGGAGACCGACGCGGCGGTGGTGAAGATGTCGTGGCGCCGCAACGACGCGATGATCAACGCCGGCCTCCCGGTGCAGGACACGACGGCGGCCGGTCTCGGCAAGCGCGTCGCCGGCCAGATCGACGACGGCGGCTGGAACACGAAGGCGCTGCCGCTGAAGAAGGCCGGGCCGAAGGATGCCTACTCGGTCACGCTCTCGGACGGCAGCGGCTTCTCGCTCGTCGGCCTGCACGTGATGACGAAGGAGCTCCGCCACTGGGTCTGGGTGACCGTGTGGTGGTCGCCGAGCGATCAGGCGAACGAGGACTTCGGCCAGGACCGCCCCGAGGAGATCACGAAGCTCGGCGCGCCGTTCACCAACTACAAGATGTGCGTCGTCACCGACTTCGACGAGAAGGATCCCGATCCGCGCGGCGGGTTCGAGGGCTCGCTCGGCGACGCGCTCGCGGCCGTGCACGGCAAGCGGACGTGGTGCTCGAACGGCTTCATCGAGAAGGGCGCGCACAACGCGCAGACCAACTGCATCGGCTGCCACCAGCACGCCGGTGACCTGAAGCCGCTCGACAGCGTGCTCGTCGACGGCACGACGTTCCCCGACCAGGGCCGCTCGAAGGTGCGCAAGGCCTTCCCCGCCGACTACTCCTGGGCCTTCGCGACCCCCGCGTCACCCGATCAGAAGGACCGCCTGCTCGACGTCATCCTTTCGCGCATGAAGGTCTACGACCGCGAGGACGCGCAGCCGTGATAAAACTTGGGCCTGCATGGCCCAGGAGAAGTCCATCGAGGTCAAGGTCGGGGTCCTGATCCTCGTCTCGCTCGGCATCCTCGCCGCCTTCGTCCTCATCATGGGCGGCCTGTCGTTCGAGAAGACGTACACGCTCTACGTCGACTTCGACAATCCGGGCGGCCTGCAGTCCGGCGCGCCGGTGCGCATCGCCGGCGTGAAGTGCGGCAAGGTCAGCGAGCTCCGCTTCATGGGCGGCAAGATCGATCCGCAGACGAACCGGCGCACGCTGGTGCGCGCGAAGCTCTCCGTCGAGCAGCGGGTGAAGGACTCGATCCACGAGGACGCCGACTTCTACGTCACCACGCAGGGCGTCCTCGGCGAGCAGTTCCTCGCGATCGAGCCGGGCTCGCCGCAGAAGCCGGTGCTCCAGGAGAACACGATCGTGAAGGGCATCGATCCGCCCCGTCTCGATCTGTTCCTCGCGAAGGCCTACGAGCTGCTCGACACGACGATGCAGGGCATCCGCAACAACCGCGAGCTGATCAGCGAGATCGCGACGAACACCGCGGGGCTCCTCAAGGGCCTCAACACCACGCTCAACGACAACCGCGAGCGCATCAACCGGATCGTCGCGAACATCGAGAAGATCACCGAGGAGGCGCAGACCCTCACGGTGCACGCGCGCCAGAACTACGTCGACAACCCGAAGATCGCGCGGACGATCGACAACGTCGACAAGCTGACCACCGACATCCAGCGTGACAGCGGTCCGCTCCTCAAGGACGCGCGCGAGGCGATCGCGAATTTGAACCGCGCCTCGAAGGTGATCGGCGGCGAAGAGGAGCAGCAGAAGCTGAAGAAGACGCTCGACGACGTCGCGCAGCTCGCCGCGCGCGCGAACGCGACCGCGGCCGACGCGCAGACGATCGTGCAGCACATCAAGGGCGGCAAGGGCACCGTCGGCGCGCTGGTCATGGACGAAGCGATCTACGACGACGTCCAGGAGATGGTCAGGGACCTGAAGCACAACCCCTGGAAGTTCCTCTGGCGGGAATGAGCGGAGTGAGCGGCGACGGCGTGGTGGCCGGCAGCCCGCTGCGCCTCGGCCACGCGCAGGGCGCGCCGCGCTGGCTCCTCGAGGACAAGCCGCTGGTCGGCGGGGACGTCGTGCAGCTCTGCTGCTCCGGCGGCTGGCTCACCGGGCGCTTCGAGTGTGACGCGGGCACGGGGAACGCACCGACGTTCTTCTTCACGATCGAGATCGCGGGCGGGCGCGTCGAACCCCGGTCGCTCGTGCTTCCGGACGGCGCCCTCTTGCGACGCGCCTGAGCTCGCTCGCCGTTCACCCTTCGCGCAGGCAGGCTCAGCCGTCGGCGCCGGCGTCGACGGGCTTGCCGGTGTCGACGCCGGTATCGACCGTCTGGTTCGTGTCGGTGCCCGTGTCGGGAACCGTGACGGGACCGTCGGTCGTCCCGCCCTCTTCGCCGCCGCCCTCGCCCTCCCCGCCGTCGCCGCCGCCCTGATCCGGCGGCTCGCCGGCGACGCCGGAGAGGTCGTCCGTGCAGATGCGCGTCTTGTTCCGCTGCTCGACGCAGACGAGACCGGGCGCGCAGTCGGAGGCGAAGAAGCACTCGCCTCCGCGCTCGATCGCGGCGTTGTCCTTGCTGCATGCGCCGACGAGGCCGCACCAGAGGAGCAGCGGGACGGCGATCGCGGCGCGGGCGGGGAGCCGCTTCACGGAGAAAAGTCTACGCGATCGAAAGCAGCACGTCGCCTTCGTTGACCGCCTGGCCCTCGGCGCATGCGATCTTCTCGACCTTTCCGGACACGGGCGCCTCGACCGGCATCTCCATCTTCATCGACTCGAGGATCACGCAGACCTGCCCTTCCGAGACGGTCTCGCCCTCCTTCACTTCGATCTTCCAGACGGTCCCGGTGATGTGCGCGTTCACGTTCGTCGCCATGGCGCGGCATTCTCAGAGGGCGCGAGCGCGAGCGCAAAGGAAAAGCAAAGGAGGTCGTGGCGCTCCGTGTCGAACGCGGAGCCTCCCTCCGCGATCGCGGCGATCGCGGTTGCCGGGGAAACCGTTTGCGGAGTTGCGGTCGCCCTAGTAACTTTTCCTCTCGGGACGGGGCCACCGCACAGGTGGGCTGGCGCTACCCGACACTACGGAACACACGACATGGCGGAACAGAAAGAGTCCTCCGTTCTCTTCTCCCTCAAAGAGCTGATGTCCCTCGAAGAGGATCGCATCAAGCAGGAAGAAGACGAGCGTAAGCGCAAGGAGCAGGCGGAGCAGCAGGCTCGCCTCGATGCCGAGCGGCGCGCTCGCGAAGCCGAAGAGGCCCGCATGCGTGCGGAGGAGGAGCGCCGGCGCCAGGAAGAGCAGCGCGGCCGCGAAGAGCAGGCGCGTCTCGAGGCGATCCGCCATGCGGAGATCGAGAAGGCGCGCCACGAGGCCGAGCAGCAGGCGCGCCTGCGTGCGATGCAGCAGCAGCAGGACCACGAGCGTCAGGTCCTCGCGCTGTCGCAGGACAGCCACAAGAAGAAGCTCACGTACATCGCGGTCGGCATCGGCGCCCTGCTCGTCTTCGGCGGCATCGGCGGCGGCTACGCGTTCTACTCGAGCGCGCAGGAAGCCAAGCGCATCCAGGCCCTCAAGGACGAGGAGATCCGCCAGAAGGAGCAGCAGCTCTCGAAGCTCATGGCGGAGCTGAAGGCGCAGAACGACGCGGTCGCCGAGGCGCAGGCCGCGGCGGCGAACGCGAAGAGCGACGCCGAGCGCGCCGCCGCGCAGGCGAAGCTCGCGAAGGCGCAGGAGGACGCGCGCAAGACGCAGGCGAACATCGCCGCGGTGCGCACCACCGGCGGCGCGAAGGCCGGCGGCGGCGGCGGCACGCCCCGCCCGGCGTGCACCTGCCAGGCGGGCGATCCTCTCTGTTCGTGTCTGTGACCAGACACGCGCGGGTTCGGGCGAGCCCGACTCCGGTGAGACGGATTCCGCGAACCTGAGCTTCAGATCGACTAGCGTCGGCGGCCGTGGAAACACGACCGCCGATTGCATTTGCGCTCGATTTCGCCTCTGCCGACGAGGCGCGGGCCGCCGCCTCCGAGGTCGCGCCCGCGGTCGGGATGCTGAAGGTCGGCCTCGAGCTGTTCGTGAACGCCGGGCCCGCGATCGTCCGCGTCGGTCGCGACCTCGGCCTGCCGGTCTTCCTCGATCTGAAGCTGCACGACATCCCCGAGACGGTCGAGCGCGCGGTCGCGCAGGCGGCGCACCTCGGGGCGCGGCTGATCACCGTCCACGCCTCGGGCGGCCGGACGATGCTCCGCCGCGCCGTGGAGCGCGCGAAGGCGGAGGGCACGGACCTCGCGATCTGCGCCGTCACCATCCTCACCTCGCTCGACGACGCCGACCTCGCCGATCTCGGCCTCGCGGGGCCCTCGGCCGACGCCGCCGTGCGGCTCGCGAAGCTCGCGTGGGACGAGGGCGTGCGCTGGTTCGTCTGCTCGCCCGCCGAGGTGGCGCGCATCCGGGCGGCGCTCGGCCCCGACGCCGTGCTCGTCACGCCGGGCGTCCGGCCCGCGGCGAGCGACAAGGGCGATCAGAAGCGCGTCGCCACCCCCGAGCAGGCGATCGCCGACGGCGCGAGCTGGGTGGTGATCGGGCGTCCGATCCGCGACGCGAAGGACCGCGTCGCCGCCGCGCGCGCGATCGGCGAGGCCATCGCGAAGGTGCGCGCATGAGGCTCGTGACCGGTCTCCAGCCCGTCCGCGAGGCGATCCGCGTGCACGGCGAGCGCCTCGAGAAGGTGCTCGTCGAGGACAAGGGCGGACCGCAGATCGACGCCGTCGCCCGCTTCGCCGAGGGGCGCGGCGCGAAGGTCACGCGCGTGCCCCGGAGCGAGCTCGATCGCGCCTCGAAGGGCGCGCGCCACCAGGGGGCGATCGCGTACGCGCCGGACTTCGCGCTGGTGCCGTTCGAGGTCCTCGCGAAGGAGCTCGACGAGCGCGCGATCGTCGTCGCCCTCGACGAGCTCGAGGATCCGCAGAACTTCGGCGCGGTGATCCGCTCCGCGGTCGCGATGGGCGCGAGCGCCATCCTCTGGCCCGAGCACCACGCCGCGCCGCTGTCGCCCGCGACGTTCCGCGCGTCGGCCGGCGCCGTGGAGCACGCCACGCTCTGCCGCGTGTCTTCGCTGCCGAAGGCGCTCGAGCAGCTCCGCGACGCGGGCGCGCGCGTGATCGGGCTCGACGCGAACGCGCCGCACACGATCGCCGAGGTGCCGATGGAAGGCGCCGTGGTGCTCGTCGTCGGCGCCGAGGGCAAGGGCCTGCGCAAGCTCGTGAAGAGCGCGTGCACCGATCTCGCGAAGCTGCCGATGAGCGGCGCGATCGACTCGCTGAATGCGTCGGTCGCCGCGGGCATCGCGCTCTACGAGGTCGTCCGTAGGCGCGCCGTCAGCTGAGCGGTTGTCGAGCGTTTCGGTATCTCGATTGCACCTCCGGACGGCTCGAAGGAGGTCGAGATGATCGACAAGACCCAGATCAAGCCGCATATGCCCGTGGTGTGCTCGAACGATCAGCAGTTCGCCCAGGTGGACCACATCGAGGGAAATAGTCTCAAGCTGACGAAGGACGACAAGGGCCAGCACCACTTCATCCCGCTCGCCTGGGTGAAGTCGGTCGACGACAAGGTCCATGTCGATCGCCCGGGCGACGAGGTGAAGAAGACCTGGACCACGGCGCCTGGCGGCGACGCCGAGTAGCGGTATCCTCGCGCGCATGGGCGTCCCCGCCGTGCGCAGCGAGACCAAGGGTCACGTCACCACCATCTTGCTTTCGCGTCCGAGCGCGCGGAACGCCGTCGACCGGCCGACCGCGAACGCCCTCGCCGAGGCGTTCCGTGCGTTCGAGGCGGACGACGAGGCGCGCGTCGCCGTCCTCCACGGAGAGGGCGGGACGTTCTGCGCCGGCGCCGACCTCAAGGGTGTCGCGCGCGGCGAAGGCAACCGCATCGATCCGGAGGGCGACGGTCCGATGGGCCCGTCGCGCATGCTCCTCTCGAAGCCGGTCATCGCCGCCGTCGCGGGTCATGCGGTCGCCGGCGGGCTCGAGCTCGCGCTGCTCTGCGATCTGCGCGTGGTCGAGGAGGACGCGGTCTTCGGCGTGTTCTGCCGGCGGTTCGGCGTCCCCCTGATCG
>JBDHVD010000491.1:0-6811 GCA_039809525.1 Labilithrix sp.
TGCGGCGCGGTGCGGATCTCGAGGTGGCCCGTCTTCTTCATCGCCTCGTCGAGCGGCTTCTTCGCCTTCTCGCGCTTGTCCGCCGGCGTCGACGGATCGTTCATGTACTGCTCGAGGTGCGCGATCGCCTCGACCGGGTGATTCGAATACAGCTCGCTCAGCGCGAGGTTGAGCAAGATGCTCGGCTTCTGCAGGACGGCATACGCCTGCGTGAACGCGAGCCGCGCCGATTCGAAGTCACGCGCGTCGTAGTACTTGAGGCCCGTCTGGAAGCGGGCATTCGCTTCGTCGGTCGCGCTGAGGCCTTGCGCGAAGGCCGGCGCCTGGGCCGCGAGCGCGGCAATGAACAAGAACGAAGCGATCGGCAGGCGTCGCATCACGCGTCTCCAAGCTCAGAAGGAACGATCGGGCTCGGCGAAGTTACCCGAAGGCTTCGCGGGCCGCGCCGGGGCCGGCGCCGAGGGGCGCGCGGACGGAGCGGGCTTCGCCGTCGGACGAGGCGCTGCCGGAGTCGCGATCATCGAGGAAGTACTTACCGAAGCAGCGGCCGACGGGGAAGCCGCGGGAGCCGGGTCGCCCGTCGAAGCCGTCGAATTCGTGGCGGGAGATGCAGGCGGGGGATCCGCCGGAGCCGTCACCGAGGCGGGCGACGACGCGGTGGTGGTCGGAGCGGGCGCCGCCGCCGGATGCGACGGTCCGCCGAGGACCACGACCCCGATCGCGATCGCCGCGGCGACCGCCGCGCCCCCGATGCTCGCGAAGACGACGCGGCGGCTCGACTTCGCGCGCGCGCTCGGGGTGGTGGCGACGAGGCGCGCGCCGGGCACGGTGGTCTCCTGCGCGGCGGGGAGCGGACGCGGGACCGGCTCGGTCGTCTCGATGACGACGGCCGCGGTCTCGATCGTCTTCTCGTTCGCGCGCGGCGGGCGATGCGGGGCGACCGCATAGGCGGCGGCCGCGTGGCCCTCGGTCTCGCGGACGTTGTCGGCCGGCAGCGGCGCGCGCGCGAGATCGGCCAGCAGCGACTGGGCGAAGGCCGACGAGCCTTCGTCCGTCGTCGCGTCGGCCGGGTCCGTCCTCGTCTCGTCGTCCGAGGCGAGCCGGGGCTCTGCGCGGTGCGGGTCCGTGTCGTGCGAGGCCATTCCTTCGATCAAGACGCCCTCCGACGTTCGGCTCGTCGGGCGCACGGGCATGTTCCCAGATGCGCGCCGTACGGGCAAACGCCCCTGTCGTCCGGGCGCTCGCCGAAGTTGCGTGAAGCGATCACGACGACGCTCTCATGCCGGCGAAGCCGTCGGGATGGCGCATGGTTGCCGCGGATCGGACGGCGGCGGCGCGTAGAGCGCGCGGAGCGTCCGGGCGACGGCCGCGACCGCGATCTCGACCACGTCGGGCGCTGCCCCCGGGGCGAGGCGCAGGCGGAGGTGACGGGGCGCGACCGAGATCGCGCGGAGCTCCGGGCCGATGTGCGGGTCGTCGAAGAGCGCGCGCACGGCGGCGGTGATCGCGTCGCGCGGCGAGGTCGCACGGGTGACGAGCAGGCTCGACGCCGCGGGGAGCGCGACGACGACCGTGACCTGGACCCAGCCGGGGACGCGGTGGTCGATGCCCGGATCGATCAGGACCTGACGACCGCCGACGGCGCCGCGGATCCGCAGACCGGGTCGGTCGTCGATCCGGAGGCCGCGGCCGCGCGCCCAACCGGCATACATCCGCGCGATGCACGCGCAGGCGTCGTCGCGGCCGGGCGGGGGCTCCCGCGGCGGTGGCTGACGAGAAGAGGTGAACCGTCGCCAGAAGGTCATCGCGGGTAGGGTCGGCCGCTACCTTTCGCCGGTTGCGCGATTTTTTCTCGATCCACATTTCCCCCTGCGATCGCGATAACCTGGACGCGCATGCCGGAAACCAATCTGCTGATCGGCGGCGCCGTCGCGATCGTCGTTCTCCTCGTCGTCGTGCTCGTCGCGCGCTCGCGCGGGAAGTCGAAGCAGGAGCAGCCGGCGCCGTTCGTGCCTCCGAGCCCGTTCGAGAAGCCGCCCGTGTCCGGTCGCGTGTCGACGCCGCCGTCCGCAGCAGGTCCGGTCTCGACGCCCGAGCCGCTGTCGACGCCGGGTCCGGTGTCCGGTCCGGTGTCGGTGCCCGAGCCGGCGCCGGTGTCCGGTCCGGTCTCCGCGCCGCTCGCGCCGTCGCCCGCCGCGGAGAGCGTCGAGGCCGCGGCGGTCGCCCCGCCGGAGCCCGCGGCGGAGCCCGAGCCCGTGGTGCAGAGCGGAGACACCGCGCCGCCTCCGTCCGCCGAGGTCGCGGCCGCGCCCGCGCCGACCGCGCCGCCCGCGCCGATCGAGCCGCCGGATCAGGCGACGATCGCAGGGGACGGTCCGCCGATCTCGCTCGAGTCCGAGGCGCTCGCGTCCGTTCGTTCCCCCGAACCTCCTCCTCCTCCGCCGCCTCCTCCGGTCGCGCCGCCGGTGCCGAAGCCCGCGGTCGCCGCGCCGAGGCCGGTGTCCGAGCGCACGCCGGCGGCGAAGCCGATCTCCGAGCGCATGCCGGTCGCGCCCGTCACGAAGCCGGCGCCCGAGCCGTCGTCGAAGGTGACCGCGCCGGCGACGCCGCGCGCGAAGGCGCCGTCGCGCCCCGACGTCCCGAGGGACGCGGAGCTCGACTTCTCGGCGCTGCGCGACAAGACGAGCGAGCCGAAGATGCCGGCCGCGGGCGCCGGCGCGATCGCGGCGAAGTACGTCGCCGCGCCGAACCCGGAGACGGCCGATCTCGAGAAGAACGATCCGCGTCACGCGGCGGCGCGCAGGCTCGCGCGCCTCTCGGTCAGCGAGATCAAGCTCTATCACGAGGCCGAGGTCACCGAGGGACGCGCCAAGAAGGATCTGTGGACGCGCCTCCAGGGCGACATCGCGCTCGCGACGCAGACGTACGACAAGCGCGTCGACCAGGAGGTCCGCGATCGCTTCGACTACCTCTACGACGAGATCCTCCGCCAGCTCGCCGAAGGCGATCACGACAAGCTCGGTCCCGACGCGCCGAAGCCGAAGACGGCCGCGCCGGCCGCCGCGCCGATCGTGACGCCGGTGGCGACGCCGAGCCCGCTCAGCGAGAGCGCGAAGGCCACCGCGCCCGCGGTGACCCGGCGCGCGGTCGAGCCGACGAACCCCGAGACCGCGGAGCTCGAGAAGAGCGATCCGCGTCACGCGGCGGCGCGCAGGCTCGCGCGCCTCTCGGTCAGCGAGATCAAGCTCTATCACGAGGCCGAGGTCACCGAGGGACGCGCGAAGAAGGATCTCTGGACGCGCCTCCAGGCGGACATCGCGCTCGCGACGCAGACCTTCGACAAGCGCGTCGATCAAGAGGTGCGCGAGCGCTTCGACTATCTCTACGACGAGATCCTGAAGCAGCTCGCCGAGGGTGACGCCGACAAGCTCGGGCCGGCCGCGCCGAAGCCGAAGACCGCGGTGGCGAAGAAGGAGGAGGCGAAGCCGGAGGCCAAGCCGGAGCCCGCGCCCGCGCCCGCGCCGGTCGCGAAGGCCGAGGAGCCGAAGCCCGTCGAGGCGAAGCCGGCGACGGAGGCGAAGCCCGCGGAGCCGGTGAAGCCGACGATGCCGGGCGTGCGGTACGCGCCGCCGTCGAACCCCGAGACCGCGGAGCTCGAGAAGAACGACCCGCGTCACGCGGCGGCGCGCAGGCTCGCGCGCCTCTCGGTCAGCGAGATCAAGCTCTATCACGAGGACGAGGTGAAGGAGGGCCGCGCGAAGAAGGACCTCTACACGCGTCTCGGCGCCGACATCGCGCTCGCCAAGCAGACGTTCGAGAAGCGCGTCGATCAAGAGGTGCGCGATCGCTTCGACTACCTCTACGACGAGATCGTCCGCCAGCTCGCCGAGGGCAACGAGGAGCTGCTCGGACCGGACGCGCCGCCGAAGCCGAAGAAGACGGTGAGCGCGCCCGCGCCGGCCGCGGCTCCCGCGCCGCCGCCCGTCGAGGCGAAGCCGGAGCCGACGCCCGAGCCGAAGCCGGAGCCCGCGCCCGCGCCCGCTCCCCCCGTCGCCGCCGCCGAGCCGGCGCCCGCGGTGGACGCGTCGAAGACGACGCAGCCGTCGGCGGTCGCGAAGTACCTCGCGCCGAGCAACCCGGCGACCGCGGAGCTCGAGAAGAGCGATCCGCGTCACGCGGCGGCGCGCAGGCTCGCGCGCCTCTCGGTCAGCGAGATCAAGCTCTATCACGAGGCCGAGGTCACCGAGGGACGCGCCAAGAAGGATCTGTGGACGCGCCTCCAGGGCGACATCGCGCTCGCGAAGCAGACGTTCGACAAGCGCGTCGATCAAGAGGTGCGCGAGCGCTTCGACTACCTCTACGACGAGATCCTCCGCCAGCTCGCCGAGGGCGATCACGACAAGCTCGGACCCGAAGCGCCGAAGCCGAAGAGCGCCTGAAGACCGCTCTAGCGGCTCGTCAGCCGCGCGACCGCAGAGGTGAGCCCGCCGAACGTGCGATGCGGGTGAAAGACGCCGAACGGCGTCCCGATCCCGATCACGAGCGCCACGACGTACAGCCAGCGGTGCGTGCGGGGCGGCGGAAGGACGCGGCGAGCCGGACGATGCGGCGTGACCGGGACGGCGGCGGCCGCGCGCGCGCTCGGCGTGACCATGCGGACGAACGCTTCGCCGGCGGCACGCGCGTCGGCGAAGCGCATCTTCGGATCACGCGCGACACACGCGGCGAACCACGCGTCGAAGCCCGCGGGCAGCGCGTCCGCGGCGCCCTGCTCGACGGCGCGCGCCGAGGCCGGCACGAGCGGAGAGAACAGCACCTCGGTCAGCAGCGTGCTCATCGACGCGCGGTCGTCGTTGCCGGACCGCCAGTAGGTCTTGCCCGTGAAGAGCCAGTAGACGACGAGCCCGAGCGCCCATACGTCCGTCGCCGCGGTGATCGGCGCGTCGAGCGTCGCCTGCTCCGGCGCCATCCATAGCGGCGTGCCGATCGAGCGGCTCGCGCGGATGCTCGCGCCACCGGCGCAGAGCGACGCGATGCCGAAGTCGAGCACCTTCACGGTGAACGGAACGCCCGTCCGGCGCGCCTCGGCGACGAAGACGTTGTCCGGCTTCAGGTCGCGGTGCACGACGCCGTGCGCGTGCGCGGCTCCGAGACCATGGCAGAGCTGCGCGACGATCTCGGCCGCCTCCGCGACCGGGCGCGGACCGTGGCGCTCGACGAGCTGCGCGAGGTCCTCCCCGTCGAGAAGCTCCATCGCGAGCCAGGGCTCGCCCGTCGACGGCTCGACTCCCGCGGCGATGACGTCGACGACGTGGTCGCTGTCGACGATCGACGCGGCGTGCGCCTCGAGCGCGAAGTGCGCCCGCATCTTCGGATCGCACACGAGCTCGGGCGCCATCAGCTTGAGGGCGCGGCGCTTGCCGGTCGACATCTGCTCGGCGACGAACACCTTGCCCATCCCTCCGGCTCCGAGCCGGCGGACGATGCGGAAGTCCGCGCCGTAGACCTGGTTCGCGTACCCGTCGTGCATCATGGGCCCCTGGTTCGGCCCATCGCGCGCGGAAGTTGCGTGGAAAGTGCGCGGGTTAGAAGGTGCCCTGCAGGCTCAGGCCGAGGTGGGTCGGCGAGGTCTGCGGCACCACGCGGGCGGTCGCCTTCTTCGGCGGCGCGACCGCGGCGCTCGACGAGCGGCTCGGCGCGGTGAAGTAGACGATGGCGCCGATGGCGATGGCGCCGGTGCCGGCCGCCGCGCTGATCATGGCGATGTTCATCGACTCCCTCGCGTTCGCGTTGCCCTCGATCTCCGCCTGCTCGTTGCAGGGCCTCGTCGAGCAGACGCGGTTGGCGGCCGACTTCTCGCTGAGCCCCTTGGCCGCGAAGACGCCACCCGCGATGATCGCGCCGGTGCCCGCCACCATGCCGATCACGCCGAGCGCGCGCTGGCCTCCGCCGCGGTTGCCGTCGGCCTCGGGCGGCGGCTCGTTCGTGACCACGATCGGGCTCGGCTTCGGCGCGGGCGCCGCGGCGATCGCGGGCTTCGGCGAAGGCGCGTCCTCGAGGCGGTCGACGAGGATCTCGGTGAGCCCGGCGCCGCTGAGGCGCACGGCGTACGTCTTCGAGACCTTGCCCTTCGCCGAGACCTCGACGCGGTGCTCGCCCGGATCGACGGCGAACGGCGCATCGAGGCGCTCGGCCGGAAGCGGCTCGCCGTCGGCGCGGACCTGGTAGCCGCTCTCGCCCTTGGGCATGCGCACGACGAGCTTCGAGAGCGCGGGCTCCATCGCGGCCGCCTTCTTCTCCGCGGCGTTCGCCAGATCGCTTCGACCGATCTTGCGGCCCATCGCGGCCGCCTCCTTGAGCTCGGCCTGCGCGGTGGCGGTCTTGCCCTGCCCCTCGTGACAGAGCGCGAGCGCGAGCAGCGTGCCCGCGCCGGGATCGAGCCTCTGGCTCTCGGCGAGCTTCGGACAGGCCTGCTCGTACTTCTTCGCGTCGAGCAGCGCGCGCCCCTCCTTGAAGAGGACGTCCGCCTCGGACGCGTGCGCAGCCGCGGGCACGAAGGCGAACGCGGCGAGGACGAGCGCGATCGAGGTTCGCTTAGCGGCGGTCATCGAGGAAGCGGCGGAGATCATCGTCGGATGCCTTCGGCTCGGGTTGGACGGTGGCGGCAGGAGCGGCGGCGGGCGCGGCCGTCGCCGCGGGCGCGCTCGGCGCGGTCTTCGGGGTCGGACGCGGCTTCGCGATCGGCGACGGCGCCGGCGCGGGCACCGCGCGCGGCGAGTCGGGCAGCGCGCTCGCCGCGATGGTGGTCGGC
>JBDHVD010000492.1:0-6794 GCA_039809525.1 Labilithrix sp.
CGAGGCGAACTTCAGCGACCACGGCGCGAACCGCCTCGGCGCGTCCGCGCTGATGCAGGGCCTCGCCGACGGCTACTTCGTCATCCCGTACACCATCGGCAACTACCTCGCGAACGTGAGCCCCGGCAGCCGCCCGAAGGCCGATCACCCCGAGGTGAAGGCGACGGTGAAGGAGGTCGAGGACCGCACGAAGAAGCTCCTCGGCATCCAGGGGAAGAAGACGCCGACGCACCTGCATCGCGAGCTCGGCAAGATCATGTGGGAGTACTGCGGGATGGCCCGGAACAAGGCCGGTCTCGAGAAGGCCATCGGCATGATCGGCGCCCTCAAGGAGGAGTTCTGGAAGGACCTCCTCGTCCCCGGCACCGGGACCGAGCTCAATCAGTCGCTGGAGATGGCGGCGCGCGTCGCCGACTTCATCGAGCTCGGCGAGCTCATGTGCCGTGACGCGCTCATCCGCGAGGAGAGCTGCGGCGGACACTTCCGCGAGGAGCACTCGTCCCCCGAGGGCGAGGCGGTGCGCGACGACGAGCACTTCGCCCACGTCGCCGCGTGGGAGTACAAAGGCGAGGGCGAGCTGCCCGCGCGTCACATCGAACCCCTGAGCTTCGAGTACGTGAAGCTCGCGACCCGCAGCTACAAGTAGGACGACGCGATGAACCTCACCCTGATCGTGTGGCGCCAGAAGAGCGCGAAGGACGCCGGCGGCTTCGAGACCTACGACGCGAAGGACATCAGCCCGGACATGTCCTTCCTCGAGATGCTCGACGTCGTGAACGAGCGTCTCCTCGCGCAAGGCAAGGATCCGATCGCGTTCGATCACGACTGCCGCGAGGGCATCTGCGGGATGTGCTCGATGGTCATCAACGGGCGGCCCCACGGACCGCGCGACCGTACGACCGCCTGCCAGCTCCACATGCGGAGCTTCAAGGACGGCGACACCATCTCGATCGAGCCGTGGCGCGCGACCGCGTTCCCCGTCCAGCGCGATCTGGTCGTCGACCGGCGCGCGTTCGACCGCATCATCGCGGCCGGCGGCTACGTCTCGGTTCCGACCGGCACGCCCCAGGACGCGAACGCGATCCCGGTCCCGAAGGAGAACGCCGACCTCGCGATGGACGCCGCGGCGTGCATCGGCTGCGGCGCGTGCGTCGCGGCCTGCCCGAACGCGTCGGCGATGCTGTTCGTCGCCGCGAAGATCACGCACCTCGGCCTGCTCCCGCAGGGCCAGCCCGAGCGGCGTTCGCGCGCCCTCGCGATGGTGAACCAGATGGACGACGAGGGCTTCGGCGGCTGCACGAACCACGGCGAGTGCTCGGCCGTGTGCCCGAAGGGCATCAGCCTCGAGACGATCGCCCGCATGAACCGCGACTTCATCAAGGCGAGCGCGAGCGATCGCGGAGAGCAGCGCACCGATTCGGGCGCCGGCTGAAGAGAGATCACGGGCGCGCGTCGGCGATCTGCTTCGCCTTCGCGTCGATGCGCGCCTGCGCTCCCTCGCCGATCTCGCCGTCGCGCCGGCAGCTCCCCCAGACCTCGAGCGCGCTCCAGCGGAAGCCGCGCTTGTCGCAGAGCAGCCGCTCGACGTCGACGAGCGCCATGCTCGCCCACGGCCCGCTCGCGCGCACGACGACGCGGTAGCGCTCGACGATCCATCCGCGCTCCTCGCCCGGCGGCCAGAGGGTGACGCTCGCGTGCACGCCGACCATGCGCCACGGCGCGAGGACGACGCCCGTCGGCGGGTCGACCCACGTGGGCCGCAGCTCGGGATCGGCGGCCATGCGGCGCGCCACGAGATCGGTGGTCGCCGGGACCGGCGCGCCGACGTCGAAGCGGAACGGACGGACGGCCGCGCCCGAAGCACAGCCGCTCGCGCCGAGCAGGGCGCCCGCGACGACGACCGCACGAAGAAAGCTCACGCCCGGAAGGACGTCGGGCGCACGCGCGCCATTCATCGCCGTCACTCGACGGCCACGATCACGTCGTCGACGAAGACGTCCCAGCTCACGTCCGGCGACGCGTCGATCAGCCCGACGCGCGCCCGGAGCAGGCCCGGCGCCCAGGACGGATCGAGCGGGTAGGTCTCCGTCCGATCACCGATGGTCGCCGTCACCCTGTGCGCCTCGATGTCGACGGCGAGCGCGAGGTGCACCCACGTCCCGCCGGCGGGCAGGCCCGGGCGTCCGAGCGTCCTCTTCCGAACGCCGCCGTCGCCGTCGAGGAGCCGCTCCTCGACGGCGCCGGACGGACGGATGCGCACGGCCCACGCCGCGGAGTCGTCCTCGATCTCGGCGAGGATGGCCTGGTTCGCGCCGCCCGATGCGACGCGCACGTCGGCCTCGAGCCGGAGCTTCGGCGCGACGCTGGTCTTCGCCTCGACGTACGCGTCGGTCGGGCCGCTCGCCCCGGACGCGATCGACGCGTGGAGCGCGTGCGTGCCGGAGGGCACGCCCATGATCTCGTCGACGGCGATGCGGTTGCGGCCCGCCTCGTCGTCCTTGCTCCAGCCGAGCCAGCGGAACCCCGTGGCGCCCTCGAAGTCGTCGCACACGAACGTGCCCGCCTTCGGACAGAACGGCGCACCGGGCGCACCGTCGCCTGCCGGTCCGCCGTCGACCGCGGCGTCCGCGCCCGGAGCGGGCGTCGGATCGTCCTCCGCCCCGAACGAGCCGCACGAGGCGATCGCTCCCGCGAGCAAGAGCAGGCAGGCGGCGGACCTCGGCACCGACCTCATCGTCGGTACGAATGTATCCCGGCGCTTGTTTCGCTGCACCCTTGGTCCCATAGTGCCCGTGTCATGGCCGAGACCCGCAAGGTGCGTCTGAAGATCCTCCGCCAGGACGGTCCGAACGACCCGAAGCGCTGGGAGGAGTTCGCGGTCCGGTGGCAGCCGCAGATGAACGTCATCAGCGCGCTGATGGAGATCCAGCGGAACCCGAAGACCGCCGACGGCAAGGAGGTCGCCCCGGTGTGCTGGGAGTCGAGCTGCCTCGAGGAGGTCTGCGGCGCCTGCACCATGCTGGTGAACGGCCGCGTCCGCCAGGCCTGCTCGACGCTGATCGATCGGCTCCAGAAGGACGAGGGCGACGTGATCGAGCTCGCGCCGATGACGAAGTTCCCGCTCATCCGCGACCTCGTCGTCGACCGCTCGCGGATGTTCGACGATCTGAAGCGGGTGAAGGCGTGGATCCAGCTCGACGGCTCGCACGAGCTCGGCCCCGGGCCGCGGCAGGCGCCGGAGAACCAGGAAGAGGCCTATCCCCTCTCGCGCTGCATGACGTGCGGCTGCTGCCTCGAGGCGTGCCCGCAGGTCAACGGCCACTCGAAGTTCATCGGGCCCGCGGCGATCAGCCAGGTGCGCCTCTTCAACCTGCACCCCAGCGGGAAGATGCACGCCTCCGAGCGCCTCGAGACGCTGATGGGCGAAGGCGGCGTCCAGGACTGCGGAAAGGCGCAGAACTGCGTCGAGGTCTGTCCGAAGGAGATCCCGCTCGTCGACTCGATCGCGGTGGTCTCGCGACAGGCCACGAAGCACATGCTCTTCGGCTGGCTCCTGAAGTAGCGCTACCATCGGCGCATGCGCGGTCTCCGGGCGGTGCTCGCGGCGATGCTCCTCGTCTCGTGCGGGGACGATCCACCGAGCGGGGGCGCGTCGCCCGGCTCGACCGGCGGAACGAGCGCCGATCCGCCGGAGACGACCGGGTCGACGCCGGCCGAGATCTGCGTCGAGACGATCAACGGCTACCGCAAGTCGAAGGGCCTCCCGCCGTATGCGCGCTGGTCGGCGGGCGAGGCGTGTGCGGATTCGGAGGCGAAGAGCGACGCGGACACGAACACCCCTCACGGCGCGTTCCCGCGCTGCAAGGAGATGGGGCAGAACGAGTGTCCCGGCCAGCCCGGTCCGCCGGAGACGATGATCAAGAAGTGCCTCGCGATGATGTGGGCGCAGGGACCGGTCGAGGGCCACTACGACCAGATGGCGAGCACGCGGTACAAGGAGGTGGCCTGCGGCTTCCACACGACCTCCCGCGGCGCCGTGTGGAGCGTGCAGAACTTCCGATGACTCGTGTAGTCTCGGGCGCGATGCGGAGGGCGATCCTGCTCGCGGTGACGATCGCGGCGACCGCGCTGCCGAAGGCCGCGGCGGCCGAGGAGCAGCCGGTGAGCGTCGACCTCGAGAAGGACGTGAAGGGCGAGCCCGCGGACGCGAACGCTCCGCCGCCGGAGGCGCCGCCTCCTCCGCCGTACAAGAAGAGCGTCGTGCTCGACTCGTCGCTCGGCGTGCTCGCGTTCTTCGGCGAGTTCGGGAAGGTCGCGCCGCCCGGTCCGTGGCTGCACACGCAGCTCGGCTACGAGCTGCTCCGGTGGCTCATGGTGTTCGGCGAGGGCGAGCTCGCGTTCACCGACACGTCCGGCCGCGAGCCTGCGCCCAAGACGCGCGCGTTCGCCATCTTCGGCGCGGGCGGCGGCGTGCGCTTCACCGTGCGCTTCACCGACCGCGTCGGCGCGTACGGCCAGGCGAGCCTCGGCTTCATGAAGGCGGACGTCGGCCGGAATGCGCTCGGCAACCTCGGGTTCCGGGACGCGGAGTCGCTCGACACCTATGCGGGCGGCCGGCTCGGCATCGAGTGGTACCAGCTCGATCGGCACTTCGCGCTCGGCCTGTCGGCGGGCGCGCGCCTCGCGCAGGGCTTCGGGATCACCCGCGTCGGCACCAGCGACACCCCGCTGGTCGGCGACGCCGCCGCGTCCATCCGGTACGCGTTCTGACCAGCCTCTCCGCCCCTCACGGACCGGCTCGCTGACCCCGTCGTAATGGCGCGCCGCCCGGATCTGGGGAAGAATCCCCGGCGGAGGTAGGTCATGAAGCAGCTTGCTTGGTACGTCACCGGGGGCGCGCTCGGCGTGTGGGCCATCGCGGGAGCGCTCGCCGCATGCGGCGGGTCGACCGCCGACGACTCGTCGATCACGAACAGCGGAGACGGCGGAGCGAGCTCGAGCTCGTCGTCGTCCTCGTCGTCCTCGTCGGGAGGGAGCACCAGCTCGAGCAGCTCGGGCGGGCCGACCGACGGCGGAACGACGACCGACTCGGGGACGAAGTCCGACGGCGGATCGAGCGGCGCGACCCCGAACACGATCGCGTGCGGGACGGCGACCTGCAACCTCCCCGCGCAGAAGTGCTGCACCGCGTTCGCCGGCGGCGGCACCGTCACGCAGACGTGCATCGCGGCGGCCGACACGTGCCAGAACGGCGCGAACGCCACGTGCGACGACAAGAGCGACTGCCCGGCGAACCAGGTCTGCTGCATCGGCGGCGGCGGCGGGGGTGGCGGCGGCGGCGGGGGCTTCGGCGCCTCGTGCAAGACCGATTGCGGTCAGGGCGTCCAGCTGTGCAAGGCGGCGAACGAGTGCATCGACGACGCCGGGCCCTGCACCGAGTACACGTGCTTCGGCGGCAACAAGCTGAGCCTCTGCAAGAAGCCGCTCGGCTGCAACTGAAGGCTCACGACTCGATCGCGAACATCCGCACGGTGCGGGCCGGGACCTCGACGACGAAGCCCCCGGCCTGCGCCTCGATGCGCGCGTTCTCGCGACCGCGCGGGAGCAGATCGACGAGCGCGCGTGCGCGCCCGAGACCGACCGTCGCCACGACGGTCTCGTGCTCGGGGTTCATCACGAACGCCACGCGCGGGACGCCGCGCTCGTCGTCGTGCACCGAGACGAACACGTCCGGCGGATCGACGGGGAACGCCGGCAGGCCCAGCTCCTCGACGTAGCGGGCGACGAGCGCATCGGCGCGCGCGGGGTCCTCGAGCGGCTCGAGCTCGAGCCCGCGGACGTCGTGAGGATGGGCCAGCGCGCGCATCGATCCGTCGCGCGCCGGCACCGACGGTCCGATGGTGACCGCGACGCCCGCGTCGTGGGCGCCGCGCAGCGTGGCGAGCACCTCGCGCTTGAGGCCGCCGGCGGTCGTGCACACGATCCACTCGGCGCCGCGGATGCTCGCGTCGAGCGCCTCGCCGCCCGCGTAGGCGAAGGGGACGCCGCGCGCGAGCAGCGCCCGCTCGAACGCGCGCACGAACGACTCGCCCGCGATGGGAGGCGCCGCGGGCTCGCCGAGACCGAGGTCGTCTTCGAGGCAGCTCTCGAGCGGCCCGAGGCCCGCGACGTTGAAGACGACCGGCGTGACCGGTCCGAACGCGTGGGTCGCGCGCGAGAGGCGACGGAGCGCGCGCGGCACCACGAGGCGCACCGGCACGCGGCGATGCAGCTCGTGGATGCGCGCCCGCTCGAGCGCCTCGATGAGCGCGTGGTAGTCGTCGGCGAGGCGGCGCGGCAGGCCGTGCACGTCGATCGGCGCGCCGACCCAGCGATCGCGATCGACCGCCATGTAGAGATTGAACCCGCGGAGGCCGTAGGCGATCGCGGCCATGAGCGTGTAGAGCGAGTCCTTCTCGTCAAGCGGGGCGAAGAACGGCGGGAAGCCCGCACCGACCTCCGCTCCGTACGGCGCCACGTTCGCGCCGTCGCAGCGCACGGCGAGCTCGCTCGTCCGGCGCATGATCGTCACGTGGTGCTTCGGATTCGCCGGGTGGTAGTAGTCGAGCCCGACGAGGTCGACGACCTGCCCGAGCCGCCCCGGATTGAGCGCGGTCGCCGCCTCACCCAGCGGGAGGTTGTGCATCGTCGGCACCGCGGCGCAGCCCGCGTTCTCGAGCGCCTGCGCGAAGCGCGCCATCGCCTCGGCGAGGAGGTGCTCGTGGAACTCCATCCAGTCGAGATGGCGAGGGAGC
>JBDHVD010000493.1:0-6769 GCA_039809525.1 Labilithrix sp.
CGCGAGGTTGCGCGCGATCGGCGTCCCGTGGAACGGCGCGGACACGGTGACCACCGAGGCGATCTTCGCGATCCCCTGCCTCCGCTCCTCGTTCGAGGCGCCGTCGATCGCATAGGCGTGGTTCGCGACGTGGCGCGCGTCGACGCCCCCGGTCGAATGTCCGACGAGATGGATGCGGTCGACCGTCTTCGCGACCGCCGCGACCTGCGCGAAGAGCGCGGCCGCACGTGCGCGGAGCCGGCCGGTCGGCGCGGGCGGCTCGTGGGTGACGAACACCGGCGCGAGGTCGTGGAGCCGCTTCGCCAGCTCGTCCCGGACGCGCGCGAAGTAGTCGATGTGCGAACCGTCCGGGCTCCCGAACGTTCCGAACCCGAAGAACCCCGGCACGAGGACGATGCCGTGCGCCGTGCGGGTCACGGGACGAGGACGTCCGCGCCCGGCGGATCGGCGAAGAGCGCGTCGACGAGCGCCCTGCGTCGCTCGAGCGTCGCGCGCTGGTTGACGTAGCCCTTGTCGGTGATCTCGCCCGCGTCGAGGCTCGGCGGCTCGGCGAGGACGAGCGCGCGGCAGACCTTCATCGAGCTCTCGGGGTGCTCGGCGTTCCACCGCGCGAGCGCGGCACGCAGGTGGCCACGGAGATCGGCCGGCGCGTTCGGGCCGGGCCACACGAGGATCCCCACGTGCTCGCGGTCTTGACCGGCGACCACGAGATCGGAGAGCGCGGGCGCGGCCGCGGTGAGGAGGCCGGTGCGGAGCGTGCCGACGCTCACCCACGTGCCCGACGTCAGCTTGAAGTCCTCGGCGACGCGCCCGTCGAAGAGGAGGCCGCGGCCGGGATCGCCGGGATCGGCGAAGCGGACGGCGTCGCCGATGCGGTAGAAGCCCTCGTCGTCGAACGCCGCGCGCGTGAGCTCGGGCTCGTCCAGGTAGCCGCTCATCACGTTGGGACCGCGGACGCGCACCTCGAGCTTCGAGCCGTTCGGCACGAGCTTCAGCGTCACCCCCGGCGCCGGGAGGCCGATGTTCCCCGCCCGCTCGAGCGGGAAGTGCGCGCTGGTCGCGAGGGGCGACGTCTCGGTCGAACCCCACGCGGTGGTGAGGAAGACCTCGTGCTCCGCGGTGCGATCGGCCAGCCGCCGGAGCCGCTGCCAGAGATCGTCCGGCAGCGCGGCCGCGGCGTAGAAGAGGACGCGAAGCTTCGCGAAGAACGCGCGCCGGAGATCGTCGTCCGCCTCGAGCCGCGGGACGAGCGCCGCATAGCCGGCGGGCACGTTGAAGTAGATGGTCGGCGAGACGTCGCGCAGGTTCCGCACCGTCACGGGCATGAGCGCCTCGGTGGGCTTGCCCTGATCGACGAAGAGCGTCCCCCCGTGGAACAGCACCATGTTGAAGTTGTGGTTGCCGCCGAACGTGTGACTCCACGGGAGCCAGTCGACGAGCACCGGCGGCTCCTCGGCGAGGAACGGCCACAGCTGCGCGATCATCTGCTGGTTCGAGGCGAGCATCCGGTGCGTGTTGGGCACGCCCTTGGGGAAGCCCGTCGATCCGGAGGTGAAGAGGACCTTCGCGACGTCGTCCGGCCGGATCGCCGCCTCGCGCGCGGCGAGCTCGGGCGCGAGCGGCTCGGCGAAGCGCGCGCGCAGCGACGCGCTCGTGACGACCTCGACGCCCCTTCCGCCGATCGCGTCGAGCGCCCGCGCGAACGGCTCGCGCGTCTCCACGTAGACGACGCCCGGCTTCACCTTCTCGGCGATGATGCGGAGCTTCGCGAGGTCCTGGCTGAGGAGCGAGTACGCCGGCGAGACCGGCACGAACGGCACGCCGGCGAGGAAGCAGCCGAGCATGAGCAGCGCATGATCGACGCTGCCTCCGGAGAGCGCCGCCACCGGACGGCGCGCCTCGTTCGTGCGCACCAGCCAGCTCGCGATCCCCTCGGCCGCCGCCAGGGCCTCGGCCCAGGTCACGCGGCGGATCCCGTCGCCGTCGCGATCGCGCTCGAGGAGGAAGTCGCGATCGGGCCGGTGCGAGGCATGACGCCGGAGGAGCAGGCCGAGCGTCGCCGGCGGCTCGGCGAGCGCGAGCGGCGATTCGAGCAGCCAGTCGTCGCCGCGTCGTCGAGCGACGACCTCCGCGGGTGCGAGCGCGAGGGGAGCCATCGCGCTCGATCATGCCACGTCAGCGGCGCGCGAGGCGCGCGATCCCGGCGAGCGCCATCGTGGTCCCGATCGTCCCGAACGCCGCGGCGAGCAAGGCCGAGCGGTGCTTCGACAGCCACCACTCGGCGCTCGTGCGCTTCGCGCGCGCGTCGAAGCGACCGTGCGCGCCGTGGTCCCCGGGCAGCGGCTCGTAGAGGTTGTCGCGACGGTCCGGACGAACGGGCGTGTCGGTCTGCTGCTCGTCGTAGGCGTGCTCGGCGAGGTACTTGTCGATGTAGCCGGGCACCACCCGCTCGCCGGTGATCGCCTTGACCGCCGGCCACGCGAGCCAGATCTCGCGCCGGCGGTGGCGCGCGGCGAAGAGCACCGCGTCGGCGACCATCTCGGGCTGGAAGATCGGCGGCACCGGCTGCGGCTCCCGCGGGAGCTTCGAGCGCGACCAGGAGAACTGGGGCGTGTTGATCGCCGGAAGGTGCACCGCGGTGACGTGGATGTTGCTCTCGTCATGGAGCAGCTCCGAGCGGAGCGACTCGGTGAAGCCCTTGACCGCGTGCTTCGCCGCGCAGTACGCGGCCTGGAGCGGGATCGAGCGGTACGCGAGGGCGGAGCCGATCTGGATGATCATCCCGCGGTCGCGCAAGCGCATCCGCTCGAGCGCGGCGAGCGTGCCGTGCACGTAGCCGAGGTACGTCACCTCGGTGACGCGGCGGAACTCCTCGGGCGTCGTCTGGACGATCGGCGCGAACACCGAGACCATCGCGTCGTTCACCCAGATGTCGATCGGGCCGAGCTTCTGCTCCACCTCCTCGGCCGCGCGGTCGACCGCTCCCGCGTCGGCCACGTCGAGCGGAAGCACGAGCGCACGACCGCCCGCGGCCTCCACCTCGCGCCGCGCCGCCTCGAGGCCGTCGCGTCCGCGCGCGATGAGGCCGATGTGCGCCCCCTGCGCGGCGAACGCGCGCACGATGGCGCGGCCGACCCCCGCGGAAGCACCGGTCACGACCACGACCTTGCCCTCGAAATCACCAGCCATGGTCGCCGTCCATGCAAGATCGCGCGCAGGCGGACGTGGCCGAGCGCCGCGCAGCCGTCCGGTCACCGCGTCGCCACGTCGGCGAGCACGAGGCCGATCAGCGTCATCAGGAGCGCGCCGGCCGAGAGCGCCGTCAGCTTGATCGACAGCGCCTCGCGCGCGAGCTCCATGAACACGAGCACGACGAGCGCCGCCTTCACCACCGCGATGCCGAGCGCGACCGGAAGCGCCGCCGCGCCGAGCGGCACGTACGACAGCGCGAAGCTCGCCGCCCACAGCGCGAGGACCGCGGCGCCGGTGGCGAGCACTGCTCGGAGCGAGAGACGTGCGGTGGTCATGACAGGTAGAGGAGCGGCCAGAGGAAGATCCAGACGATGTCGACGAGGTGCCAGTACGTCGCGCCGAGCTCGAGCGGATGGGCGCGCGCGGCATGGATGCGCCCGCGGAGGACGCCGAGCAGGAGGACCGCGAGGACGCCCATGCCCACGGTCACGTGGATGGCATGGAGCCCGGTCATCCCGAAGTAGAGCGTCCAGAACTGCGAGCTCGTGCCCGGATAGATCCCCTCCCGGAAGTGCCTCGCGTACTCGGTGAGCTTGATCGCGAGGAACACCGCCCCGAGCACCAGGGTCCCGCCGACGAGGGCGGACGCGAGCCAGCGCCGCCCCGCGCGGATCGCATGCACACTACACGCGACGAGCGTACTGCTCACCAGGAGCACGCCGGTGTTGATCGATCCGAGGAGCTTGGTGTTGTGCAGCACCGCCTGGTGGAAGCCGGCGCGGTCCTCCGCGCGGCAGGCCACGAACAGCGTGATGATCGCGCCGAAGAGCAGGACCTCGCTCGCGAGGAACACCCACAGGCCGAGCCGCGCGGCGTGCGCCTGCTTCTCGGCGTCCTCGAAGTGCGCGGCGGGGAGGGTCATGGACGCTCCTCCTGCGTGTAGTCGTAGGCGTCGAGGAGGAAGAGCGGCGGCTCCTCGAAGTTGTGGACCGGCGGCGGCGAGGCGGTGCGCCACTCGAACGAGCGCGACCCCCACGGATTGGCGCCGGCGCGCGGGCCCCGGACGAGGGCGTGCAGGAGGTAGCCCGCGGTGATCAGCATCCCGGTGCCGAGGATCCACGAGCCGACCGTCGAGACGACGTGCAGGACCTGGAAGTGCGCCGGGTAGTCGAAGTACCGCCGGGGCATCCCGCCGTTCCCGAGGATGAACTGCGGGAAGAACGTGATGAAGAACCCCGCGAAGACGAGCGCCGCGGACAGCACGCCGAGGCGCTCGGAGTAGAGCCGGCCGGTGATCTTCGGGAACCAGTAGTGGATCGCGGCGAGGAACGCGGTGAGCGTCCCGCCGACCATGATGAAATGGAAGTGCGCCACGACGAAGTAGGTGTCGTGCCAGTGGACGTCGAGGCTCATCGACGCGACCGCGACGCCGGTCATCCCGCCGAAGACGAAGAGGAAGAGGAACGCGAAGACGTAGAGCAGCGGCGTCTTCAGCGCGACGGCGCCCTTCTTCAGGGTCCACGTCCAGTTGAACACCTTGATGGCGGAGAAGACGGCGACGAGCATCGAGAGCACGCCGAACGCGCCCGCGTCGAACTTGCTCATGCCGGCGACGAACATGTGGTGCCCCCACGTGAGGAAGCCGACGAACGCGATCCCGAGCGACGAGTAGGCGATCGCGCGGTACGAGTACGGGTTCTTGCGGGCGAAGGTCGCGACGACCTCGCTCACCACGCCCATGCCGGGGAGGATCATGATGTAAACGGCCGGGTGCGAGTAGAACCAGAAGAGGTGCTGGTAGAGCACCGGATCGCCGCCCTGCGCCGGGTCGAAGAACCCCCACGAGAAGGCGTTGTTCATCACCACGAGGAGCAGCACCATCCCGAGCACCGGCGTCGCGAGCACCTGGATGATGCTCGTCGCGTAGATCGACCAGACGAAGAGCGGCAGCCGCATCCACGTCACGCCGCTCGCGCGCATGGTGTGCGTGGTGACGATGAAGTTGACGCCGGTGAGGATGGTCGAAAAGCCGACGACGAAGACGCCGAGCAGCGCCAGCGGCACGGCGGTCGCCGACGAGGAGCTGTACGGCACGTAGAACGTCCAGCCGGTGTCGATCCCGCCCGCGAACATCGACACCAGCACGAGCGCCGAGCCGGCGACGTAGAGCCAGTAGCTGAGCAGGTTCAGGCGCGGGAACGCGACGTCCTTCGCGCCGATCATGATCGGCAGGAGGAAGTTCCCGAACGACGAGGGGATCGACGGGATCATGAAGAGCCACACCATGACGACGCCGTGCAGCGTGAACATGCGGTTGTACGTCATCGGGCTCATCACCGTGCGGGTCGGCCCGAGGTGCTCGATGCGCAGCGCCATGGCGAAGAAGCCGCCGAGGGCGAGCATCAGCAGCACGGTGACGAGGTAGAGGACGCCGATCCGCTTGTGATCGGTGGTGAGCGCCCACGACCGGATGGTCGTGCGCTCGCCGGCGTACGAAGGGAACGCGATCGCGCTCATGGCGCCCTCCCCGCGTCGGCCGCCGGCGCGACGTCGAGCGGAGGCAGGATGCCCGCGCTCGCGGTCGGTCCGGCGCGCAGCGACTTGATCAGCTCGACGAGCGCGCCCGCCTCCGCGGCGCTGAGCTGTCCGCGGTACGTCGGCATCACCTGCGGGTAGCCGGCGACCACGTCCGCGAGCGGATCCATCATCGATCGCGTGAGGTACGCGTCGTCGGCGACGATCCGGCGTCCGTCGGCGAGCACGCGCTCGGATCCGTAGAGGCCGCTCCACGTCGGTCCGATGTGGCGCTGGCCGTCGAGCGTGTGGCACGCGGCGCAGCCACGGCGCATCGCCACCTCGCGGCCGAGGCTCGCGAGATCGCCGGTGCCGCGCGTGCCCCGCCACCGCGCGTAGTCCTCGGGCGAGAGCACCACCACGTGCCCTCGCATGCGCGAGTGGCTCGTGCCGCAGTACTCGGCGCACCAGATCGGATACGTGCCCGGCTCCTTCGCCTCGAACCACGCGGTCGTCTCGCGCCCCGGCAGGACGTCGGCCTTGATGCGGAACGCGGGCACGTAGAAGCTGTGGATGACGTCGCGCGAGCTCATCACGAGCCGGATCGGACGTCCGGCGGGCACCGTGAGCACGTCGTTCGCGTCGCGGCCGTCGGCGTACGAGAACTTCCACATCCACTGCTTCGCCTCGACGAACACCACGTCGGCATCGGCGGGCGGCTGGGTCATCCGGAGGTACTGGCGGTAGCCGATCACCCAGAAGAGGAGGAACGCGCCGAGCAACGCGCCGATGGTCATCGCCTCGTGCTTGCGCGTCGCGACGAGGCGCTCGGTGAGCTGGCCCTCGTGGCGGCGCGCGTAGCGGAACGCGAACCACGCCGCGCTCGCGAAGACGTACGTCGCGACCAGCATCGTCGCGGTGATGACGAGGAAGTGGAGCCCGTCGACGTCGCCGGCCACGGTCGACGCCGCGGGCGGCAGTCCGAGCAGCGCGCGGAGCAGCTCGCTCATGGCGCGGCTCCCGCGTCCGCCGCGACGACGTCCATCGCGTGCTCGATCCCCGC
>JBDHVD010000494.1:0-6739 GCA_039809525.1 Labilithrix sp.
TCGACGAGCTCGCGCAGGAGGCCCTCGCGGCCAAGCGCGTCGACTGATTAGACGCGCTCGAGGACGACGAGATCCGCGACCTCGGCCGCGCGCTCGACCAGGCGCGCCTTCGGACGGATGGCGATCGGCGTCCGCGACGCGTTGAGCAGCGCGACGTCGAACGCGTTGTCCCCCATCGCGGCGTAGAGCGGGCGATCGCCGAGCTTCTCGCGCAGGCGCTTCACCTTCCCCTCCCCGTACGGGATCGGGCGGTGCACGCCCGGGAGCACCGTCCCGTCG
The DNA here is from genome assembly GCA_039809525.1 of Labilithrix sp. GTDB lineage: Bacteria > Myxococcota_A > Polyangia > Polyangiales > Polyangiaceae > Labilithrix. Next base: position 280 of record JBDHVD010000494.1, read on the forward strand.
CCGTCCGTCTGCTCCATCGCGGCGGTGACGCGATCGGGCTCGATGCCGACGAGCCGCGCCGCGGCGAAGACGATCGGGCGAGGCGACGCGCTGACGAGGTACACCGGCACGCCGCGCGAGCGCGCGTGCTCGACGACGCGCAGCGCCTCGCCGTGCAGACGACCGGCGAGACCGACCGCGCGCACGACCTCGTCGGCGAGGGCGTCCACGTCGTCCGCCCGCCATCCTGCGACCGCCCAGGTCATCACCTCGCAGACGCGCTCCTCGGGGAACGTGCCCGCGAGGTAGGCGGCGTGGATCCGGTGCGCGATCTCGACCGCGCTGCCGTCGGTGGCGATGCCCTCCGCCTCCGCCTCGCGCGCGAGCGGCTCGTGGACCGTCGAGAGCAGGCGATCGCCCTGGAGCAGCGCGGCGAAGAAGTCCTCGCCGATGTCGCCGCTCCACAGCGTGCCGTCCCCGTCCGTCGCGATCGCGCCGCCGGGCGCACGATCCATCTCCGCGTCGATGCGCCTCGTGACCTCGGAGACGGTGGCGGTGCGCACGATCGCCAGCATACACTCAGTCCTCGTGGATCGAGCGCGCGCCGTCCGCATCTCGAAGCTCCTCTCGCTCGCGCTGCGGCACGAGCCCACGGCGCTCGGCCTCGCGCTCGACGAAGCCGGCTGGACCGACGTCGGCGCGGTCCTCGCGGGCCTCGCCGCGAAGGGCGAGACGGTCACCCGCGAGGAGCTCGAAGAGATCGTGCGCACGAGCGACAAGCAGCGCTTCGCCCTCGAGGGCTCGCGCCTGCGCGCGAACCAGGGACACTCGGTCGACGTCGAGCTCGGCCTCGCGCGCCACCAGCCGCCGGAGCTGCTCTACCACGGCACCGTCGCGCGCTTCCTCGGCGCGATCCGCGACGAGGGGCTGATCAAGGGCAAGCGCACGCACGTGCACCTGTCCGCGGACGTCCGCACGGCGGAGACCGTGGCGAAGCGGCGAGGCGCGCCCGTCGTGATCAAGGTGCTCGCGCGGGCGATGCACGAGGACGGACGCGCCTTCTACCTCAGCGACAACGGCGTGTGGCTCACGGAGCACGTGCCGCCGCGCTTCCTCGAGATCCCTCCGCCGCCGTCGACTCGCTGAGCGCGCGCACGATCGCCGCCTCCGCGTCCGCCCACGTCGGGACCGGGAAGACCCCGGCGCGATCGGAGCCGTGCGCGCCGAAGAGGAAGCGGTACGGGACCACGGCGGTCATGAAGGCGAGCACGTCGATGCGGTCGTCGACGAAGAAGCGGATCCCGAGCTCGGCGCAGATCGGCGCCTTCTGCTCGCGCGCGCGGCAGAAGCGGAGGTTCTCCTCGCGGATCCCCGTCGCCTCGAAGAAGCGGTGATGCGCGAGCCAGGTGCGGGTCCTCGCCTCCACGCGCTTTCCGCACTTCGAGACGAGGAAGACGTCGTCCGGCCCGAAGAGCGCGACGATGCGCGCGAGCGACGCGAAGGCGCCGTCGACGGCGGGCGCGCGGAGGGCCTCCTCGTCGGAGCCTCCGACGAAGGAGGTGTCGGGGCCGTCGCCCTGGATGATGACGCGGCCGATGTCGATTCCGATGCGGTTCATGATGGCGAGAGGGTGGATCGCCAGGATTCATCCGCCATTCGTCGTTCCTGATGATCTATCATTGGCGGTGAATGATCCCGTCCGACTGGCTGGCGGCGTTCGCGGTCTTCGCCGAGGACGCGTCGCTCTCCGGCGCCGCGCGCCGGCTCCATCTCTCGCAGCCGGCGGTGCACGCGCAGCTCAAGAAGCTGCAGGAGCTCCTCGGCGTGCCCCTCTACCGGCGCGCCGGTCGCGGGCTCGCGCTCACGCGTGAGGGCGAGGAGGTCGCCGCCTTCGCGCGGCGGATGGACGAGTCCTGCACCGAGCTCGCCGGACGTCTCCGGGGCGAGCAGGGCGAGCGGCGGATCGTCCTCGCCGCCGGCGCCGGCGCGATCGTCGACGTGATCGCCGAGGGCCTTCGGGCGTTCGTTCGCGGATGGGACGGCCGCCTCGAGGTCGTCACCTGCGACGCGCGCGCGGCGATCGCCGCGGTCGTGCGGGGCGAGGCGCACGCCGGCGTGGCTGCGCTCGGCCCCGCGGCGGAGGCGATCGATCCCGTCGTCGAGGCGCGCGCCATCACCGAGGTCGAGCAGGCGCTGGTCGTGCCGAAGGCTCACCGCCTCGCGACGCGGAGGACGGTGCGCCTCCGCGACCTCGCGGGCGAGCGCCTCGTGGTCCCTCCGTCCGGCCGCCCGCAGCGGGTGGCGCTGGAGGCGGCGTTCCGTCAGGCGGGCGTCGAGCTCCGTCCCTCGGCGACGGCGACGGGGTGGGACGTCACCCTGCGCCTGGTGGACCTCGGGATCGGCCTCGGGATCGTCAACGCGTCGTGTCGGACGCCGAAGACGCTGCGGAAGAAGCCGCTCCGCGAGCTGCCGCGCGTGCGTTACGTCGCCCTCGTCCGCCGCGGCGCGCGCGCGGACGTGAATAGGCTGGTGCACGCGCTCGTCGAGCACGGAGGCGCCTGGCGCGAGCGCACGATGTAGGCCTGGAAGAAGCCGCTTCCGTCGCGCGTAGGAAACGGATCAGGACGGGACGAGGAATGCGGAAGACGAAGCTCGCGAGCGTGGCGTGCGTGGTGGCCGCGGCGGCAGCCGCATGCGGCGGAGGCAGGGAGGCGGCGACGCCGTCGGCGCCCGCAGCGGCGCGCGGCGGCGCGGTGGCACGGGTGGTGCCGCTCGACCGCACGGGCGCGGGGTCGACCGTCGCGCTCGCCCGGATCGAGGGCCGCCGCGTGATGTTCGTCGCCGACGAGGACGCGAAGGCGATCCTCACGCTCGATCTCGACACCCACCAGACGATCGCCGAGACGCCGCTCGGCGCCACGCCCGGTCAGCTCTACGTGACGAAGGACGGGCGCGTGATCACGACGCTCCGTGACGAGAACGCGATCGCCGCGTACGCCGCGGCGCGCGCCGACGCGCCCCTCGTGCGCATCGCCGCTGCGCCGACCCCCGCGGAGCCGATCGCCATCGCGGCGACCCCGGACGATCGCACGCTCGTCGTGAGCGCCGGCTGGGCGCAGAAGGTCGCCGCGTTCGACGGAGCGACGCTCGCGTCGAGCTTCGAGGTGAAGGTGCCGCGCGAGCCGCGGGCGATCGCGATCTCCGATGACGGCAAGACGGCGTTCGTCTCGCACGCCGTCGGATCGCTGGTCACCGCCGTCGACCTCGCGCAGCCGGCGCACGCGACGAAGCCGATCGCGCTGCGGGGCCGCCTGCCGGGCGTGCGGGCGCGGTTCGCGCCCGACGAGAAGGACGACGGCCGTCCGAGCTGTCAGGGCTTCGCGCTCGCGAAGTCCTCCGCCGTCGGCGGGCGCATCTTCGCGCCCCAGGTGCTCGTCGATCCGGGCGATCCCGAGCAGCGCCCCGACGGCTACGGCGACGAGAACACGCCGACCGAGACGCCCGACATCGCGGTGATCGACGAGGACGCGCAGAGGCCGCTCGAGGCGAGCCTGGTGATCGCCGCGGACGTGATGATGCGGGGGCGGCCCGAGCCGCGCGACGCGCAGTTGGAGTGCCTCCTCCCGCGCGCAGCGGCCGTCGACCCGGCCACCAGGTCGCTCCTCGTGACCTGTTACGGCATCGACGCGGTCATCGCCTACGACGCGACGGCCGCCTCTCCGCTCGCCGCCGAGCGCAAGCGCTGGATCGTCGGCGCAGGCCCGAGCGGCATCGCCATCGACGTCGAGAAGCACCGCGCGGTCGTCTGGTCGCAGTTCGATCGGACGGTGAGCACCTTCCCGATCGGCGGCACCGAGCTCACCGACGAGCGGGGCGCGCCGCCAGGCCTGCGGAAGACCGCGGCCGCGCCGCTCCGCGAGAAGCTGCCGGCGGAGTACGCGCTCGGCCGCATCCTCTTCCATGCCGCCGGCGACGCCCGCATCTCCGCCGACGGTCGCGCATGCGCGAGCTGCCATCCGGACGGGCGCGACGACGCGATCACCTGGGCGACGCCCGAGGGGCCGCGCCGCTCGATCATGCTCGCCGGTCGCGTGGCGCTGACGCCGCCCTACTCGTGGAACGGCAACGAGCAGTCCGTCGCGAACCACCTCGGCAACACCTTCGATCGCCTGAGCGGGCGCGGACTCCGCAGCATCGAGCTCGACGCGCTCGTGACCTACCTCTCGTCGCTGCCGGCGCCGCCGCGCGCCGCGCCCGACGACGCGACGAAGGTCGCGCGCGGTCGGGCGATCTTCACGTCGAACGAGGCGGGGTGCTCGGGATGCCACTCCGGCGCGTCGTTCACCGACGGCAAGAACCACGACGTCGGCAGCAAGCACAAGGCCGATCGCGCGAGCGCGTTCAACACGCCGTCGCTCCGGTTCGTCGGGGGCACCGGGCCGTACTTCCACGACGGCCGCTACGCGACGCTCGGCGAGCTGCTCCGCGAGAGCGACGGACGCATGGGACGGACGAAGCACCTCTCGAACGACGATCTCGACGCCCTCGAGGCGTACCTGGGGACGCTGTGAGGACGCCGATGAAGCGCGCGCTCCTCGCTCCCTTCGTCCTCTCGGCGACGGTCGTCGCCACCTCCGATGCGCACGCCGAGGTGCCCGCCTGGTCCGCGCTGCCGGAGGGCCATGCCACCGCTCCTCCGCGCACCAAGGCGCCGGCGTCGATCGCGCCCCACGAGCGCGTGCCCGGCTTCGTCGTGGTGCAGCCGATGCTCCATCCGGCCATTGCCAAGGGCTCGCGGCACCTCCTCGTCGTCGCGAACGCGAAGCTCGCCGAGCAGGTGAAGGCCAACGGCGGCGCAAGCGGGGAGACCTCGCCGGTGTGCTTCTCGCAGCAACGGGGCTTCGGGCCGACGGAAGAGAGCGAGGATCCCGGCGAGCGCTCGTTCGACTGGACCGAGGGCTTCCAGAACCAGGCGTTCGTCTTCCCCCGGTCGGAGCACAATAACGGCGGCGTCACGCCGGTGCATGCCGAGCAGCTGATCGAGGACGAGCGAGGCGCCCGCATCGAGTCGGTCGACGCGTGGGTCGATCCGGCGACGCGCGGCGTGCGCAAGATCACGAGCGCCACGCTCCCCTTGCGGCTCGTGCGCACGGCGATCGGCGGCCTGAAGATCTACGCGGCGCGCGACGAGCGGAAGGACGTGCGGCTCGTGCAGTTCGTGATCGTCCAGCCGCGCCGGCCCGAGGTCCCGCAGACGATGACGATCATGGCGATGCACCACGACGGAGGATCGTCGAACGCGACGTCGTGCTCCCACCTGCGGGTGGCCGTCCCGATCCGCGGCGGCGAGGGCGACGGCGCGACGGTGACCACGACGCTGGAGCTCCCACCGCGCGAGGCGAAGAGCGAGGAGCGCGAGATCCGCCTCCGCGAGGCGCGCGTGCAGCTGAGCGTGAGCCAGACCGCCCGCGATCGCGAGCCCGTGGTGTCGGTGAGCTTCGGCTGGGCCGGCCGCGAGACGACGCAGCGCGCGGTCGGTACGATGAGCGAATGACCATCTCGCGGCGCTATCCGGTGGCGGCGATCGCCGGTACGGGCGCGCTCGGCCTCGCAGGCGTCGTCTTCGCCGCGCAGATCCTCGCGGGGCAGACGCGCAGGTCGTTCATGGCGATGTTCGCGCTCGCGGCGTCGCTCGTCCTCGTCGGGTACGCGCTGCGGAGCCGCGCGCTCGCGGGACGCGCGGGCACCGTCGCCGCGCTCGCGATCGCGACCTGGCCGCTCGTGCTCTTCGTCACCGCCGACGGCGTCCTCGGCGCACAGCTGGTGACCGGCCCGCCGTACCGCGAGGCGAGCCTGCTCGGCTTCTGGGGCACGCTCGCGTACCTCTCTCCGTTCGTCGGCTGGGCGCTCGCGCCGATGGCCGCGAACGCCGAGCACGCGCTCGGGAGGATCGCGCGCGTGGCGGCGCCGGTCGCGTGGCTCGTCGCGCTCGCGATGACGGCGCTCGCGTTCGCGCGGAGCGCCCGACCCGATCCCGACACCTACGTCGCGCGCGTCCCCGTCACGGCCACGATCGCGCCGGGCGACGGCGTCGAGCTCGCCGGCCAGCGCCTGGTCTACGCGCACGTGGCGCCGATCTCGCGCTCGCAGGCCGAGTACGAGCGCACGTGCATCCTCCGCCACGGCACCATCGAGGAGCTCGTCATGGCCGATCGCCTGACGTGCACCGGGCTCGACGTGCTGCACGACGCGGTCAGCGACGTGTGGATCCTTCGCACGACCGATCCGTCGAAGACCGCCGTCGGCGCGCTGCGCGGCGCGCGCCTCGAGCACACCGGCCTGCACCCGCGCGACGTGCACCGGAGCCTCGCGCCGCCGGTCGGCTGGACGCACGCCGCGGCGGGCGGCCTCGTCGTCGCGCTCGTCCCGCTCGTCGCTGCCGCGCGCTTCCGCCGGCAGGCGAAGGAGGCGCGCGCCGCAT
>JBDHVD010000495.1:0-6734 GCA_039809525.1 Labilithrix sp.
CCGATGGTCGCGATGGCGTGGCCGGCAACACCTCCCGGCGCGGACGGCTACGACGAGCTCCGTCTCGGCCTCGGCCTCGGCCTGCTCGAGGCGAACCTCGCATACCGGCTGGTCGTGGAGAAGAAGATCGCCGAGAGCGTCGACGTCGCCATCGATCCCGGGCGCCTCGCATCGCTCGTCTTGCTCCCCGCGGCCGACGTGGGGAGCGCGGTCGAGCAGTTGCTCGCCGACGCCCCGCACGCCACGATCGTGGTCACGCCCGATCCGTCCGCGCCGCGCGCGGGGATGCTGCGATGAACCGCGCGCTCGTCGCCCTCCTCGCCCTCGATGTTTGCGCGTGCGAGATGCCCGGCCGGCGGTATCACCCGGCGTCCGCGTTCGCCGAGGGCCCGGCGATCGCGCCCTTCGGCCCGCGCGGCGGAGGCGAGCCGTCGGCGAAGGAGTCGCCCGCGCGGATGCGCTGGCGCGCGGCGATGCCTCGCTCGCCCGTCGAGCGCCGCCTGTCGAACGGCGTGCCGGTGGTGGTGGTCCCGCGGCGCGACTTCCCGTCGGTCGAGGTGCTGTTCGTGCTCGATCGCGGCGCGTCGGGCGTCGCCGCCCTTTACGCGCAGGCCCTGCTCGGCGACTCCGCCGTGTTCGACGAGCACGAGGCCTACGCGTACCTGCGCTTCGGCGCGCTCCCACGGCTCGATGCCTCGCCGCCGCCGACGGTGGTGACCTCGCCGCCGTCCTGCGCCGGCCACGTGCAGGTGGTCGATCGTCCGGGCGCGAAGCAGTCGGCGATCGCGATCGGTTGGCCCGGCGCCGCGGCCGGCGAGCCGGACGCCGGAGCGCTCGAGCTCGTGGCGGCGGCGAGCGGCGGATGGCTCTCGAGCCGGCTGAACCTCACGGTCCGCAAGGAGCTCGGCGCGAGCTATGGCGTTCACGCGCGCGCCGTGACGCTACGGCACGGTGGAACGCTCGAGCTGACGACCGCGGTCGAGACGCCGCGGACCGCCGACTCGCTCGCGGGCATCGTGACCGAGAACGAGCGCCTGCGCACGGAGCCGCTCGAGGCCGCCGAGCTCGACGGCGCGAAGACGAAGGCGCTCTACGGCGATAGCGGCCGCTCGAACCACGGCATCGGCGCCCTCCTCGCGCATGCCGCCGCGGCGGGCCTTCCCGCGGCGCACGTCGCCGAGCACGCGTCGCGGCGCAGGGCGCTCTCCGCCGAGGACGTCCGCGCCGCCGCGGAGCGCCGCCTCGATCCGAAGGACCGTTGCATCGTCGTCGTGGGCGATGCTGCCGAGATTGTGAAGGGGATCGAGGCCCTCGGCCTCGGAGCGGTGGACGTCGCGCGCGCGGCTCGGTGACACCGCGGCACATCCGAGGCAATGTGCAACGCGAATTGGGCGTCAGCGCCGCGCTTGAACGCGCCTCGTGCGCACGTCGGCGGCGGTATGGCCGATGCAGACCGCTCGCCCATGATCTCCAACAAGTCCTTCAACAAGGTCCTCAAGGGCGTCATCGCGTCCATGCCCGCGATCCCGTACGTCACCAAGCGGCGCAGCAGCATGATGCTGCCGTTCGTGCTCGGCGGAATCGGCGTCGCCGTGGCCGGTGGCATCGCCGCCGTCATGTTCTTCAGCCCGCGCACGCGTTACCGCGCGCTCGACGTGGCGAAGCACACGTACGGCAAGATCAACACGCAGATCTCCCAGCTGACGAAGGGCGAGAAGCCGATCGCGAACGGCATGTCGTCCGAGCACGGCGCGGGCTACGCGTCGACGGGTCTGTGATCGCGCGCGGTTCCTTCCGGAGAGACCAACGCCCATGGAACGTCCGCGGCTACTTCCCTCGCTCTTCGTGGAGCTCTTCCAGACGGAGCGGTCCGCGTACCGCCACCCGATCCGTGAAGCCGGTCGTCTCGGCGACGTGCCCCCGTCGATCGCGCTCCGCGCGGTCGCGGCGCACGCGAACGAGGCGCTCGACGAGCTCCCGAAGCTCGCTCGTACGCGCGGCATCCGCCTGACTTCGGCGGGGCAGCTCGTCGGCGAGACGTTCTCGGCGGTGCGCCACTTCGTGGTCGACCGCTTCCTGGACGTCGAGAGGTCGTACCGCGGCACGCTCCTCGGGATGCGTCACGGGATCGATCTCGTCCGCCTGCTGCGCGTGGCGGCGGACGACGAAGCGGACGCCGAGCTCGTCGCGTGGTGCGATCGCTGGCTGCCGGTGCGCGAGCGCCTGGTGGCCGGCGTCGAGGCCGATCTCGCGTGGCTGGCTCGGCGTCCGGCGCTCGCGCTCCGGCACCCCGTTCCGCTCCTCGGCCTCGCGCACGCGCGAACGTGAGCGCGACGAGCGCGACGACCGAGCTCGCCCTATCGCGCGCGGGCCGCGTTTGGTAAGCGGCCCGCGTGCATCCGGCGCGAGCTCTGCTCTTCGGTGCGTCCCTCGCGGCATGCGCGGGGGCGACGCCACGGCCTTCGCCTTCCGCTCCTCGGGCCCCGACGCCGAGCGCGCCCGCGCCCGAGGAGCCGAAGGCGTCCTCTTCGTCCAGGGCCCCGCGCGATCCTTCGCGTCCCGCGCGCGCGCTCGTGTTCCGCGCCGACGCCGCGTTCCCCACCGTCGACGCGCCCCCGATCCCGGACCGCACCCTCGACGAGGCGCTCGCGGGTCTGCCGATCGAGCGCGCCGCGACGCCCGCCGAGCTCGGCGACAAGCTCCGGCTCGAGCAGATCGACGTCCTCGTCCTCCCCTACGGCAGCGCGTTCCCCATCGATGCGTGGCCGCGCATCCGGGCGTTCTTGCGCGGGGGCGGAGGTCTCGCGGTGCTCGGCGGCGCGCCGCTCCACGAGCCCGTCCGGCGCGAGGGCGACCGCTGGGTGCGAGGGCCGCGCTCGACCGCGTTCGCGCACGATCTCCTGATCGGCCCGGCCGAGGCCGTCGCGCGCCCGGGCGGATCGAAGGTGGTGGTCCATCAGGGGCTCCCGCTCGCGCTCGATCCGCAGACCACGTGGGCGCTCACCATCCGCCTCGCGACGAAGAAGGACTTCCCCGACGAGCACGGCTCCGACGGCCCGCGCGACGCGCTCGTGAGGCCGCTCGCGCACGTGGTCGACGCGCAGGGCACGCCTCGCGGTTCGGCCGCGATCGAGATCGATCACCGCCTGGGCAGCGCGACCGGCGCCCGCTGGGTGCTCGCGACGTCCGACGCCGCGATGGACGCGCGGTCGATCCGCGCGCTCGTGACGCGCGCGCTCGAAGGGTCCTCGGAGGTCCGCGCGATCCCCGTGCGCGCGTCGGTGAAGAAGGGCGAGCCCGCCGAGGTCCGCGTGATCGTCGAGCGCTTCGCGCAGCGAAACGAGCGAGCGGTCTCGCGCGTCCACGTCGTCGTCACCGACGATCGCGGCCGGCGCGTCGCCGAGCACGACGTCGCGCCGGGAGCGACCGCGGTGACCCCCACCGCGAAGCTCGCGCCGGGCCTGTATCGCGTGACCATCGAGGCGATCGACGCGCCCTTCTCGCCGCGCACCGCGGAGACCGCGTTCTGGGTGCGCGACGACAGGCTGCTCGCGTCGGCGCCGCGCCTGAGCGTCTCGCGCGACTGGCTGCGCAAGGACGGCCGCCCCTTCCCGGTCATCGGCACCACGTACATGGCGAGCGACGTGCACCGCCGCTTCCTCTTCGAGCCGAACCCGGCCGCCTGGGACGCAGACTTCGCCGACATGAAGCGCCGAGGCATCGGGTTCGTACGCACCGGGCTCTGGACCGCGTGGTCGCGCGTGCTCGGGAGCACCGGCGGCGTCGACGAGGGCGTGCTCGCGGCGTTCGAGGCGTACGTGCAGACGGCCGCGAGGCACGGCATCGTCGTGTGCTTCGACTTCTTCGCGTTCCTCCCGCCCGCGTACGGAGCGGCGAACCCCTACCTCGATCCGCACGCGCTCGAGCGTCAGGAGGCGATGCTGCGCGCCTTCGCCGGCCGCGTGAAGGGCAGCGGCTGGGTGCACTGGGACCTCATCAACGAGCCGTCGTACGCGCCGCCGTCGAAGCTGTGGAGCACGCGCGCGATCGGCGACGCGCACGAGCGCCGCGCGTGGACCGAATGGGTGAAGAAGCGGCACGGGCTCGACGAGGGCAAGCTCCGCGCGCTCTGGCGCGAGCCCGGCGACGACGTGCTCGCGGTGCCCGGCGAGGGCGACTGGTCGCAGACCGCGATGCAAGCGTGGCATCGGCCGCGCAAGACGCGCGACTTCCGCGAGCTCACCGAGGACGTCGTCGCGGGCTGGGCCGCGCGCATGCGGGCGGTGCTCAGGGCCGCGCACGGCGAGGCCACGCTCGTGACGCTCGGACAGGACGAGGGCGGCATCTCCGAGCGTCCGACGCAGCAGCTCCTCGCGAGCGCGCTCGACTACTCGGCGGTCCACACGTGGTGGAAGAACGACGACCTTCTCTGGGACGGCGTGCTCACGAAGGTGCCGGAGAAGCCGACGCTGCACCAGGAGACCGGGCTGATGCGCCTCGAGGATCTCGACGGCGCGCCCTGGCGGACGCCGGAGGCGGCCGCGAGCCTGCTCGAGCGCAAGCTCGGCCATGCGTTCGCCGCCCGCGGCGCCGGCGTCGTCGAGTGGGCGTGGAACGTGAACCCCACGATGCCGATCGACGAGGAGTCGACCATCGGCCTGTTCCGCCCGGACGGCACCGCCAAGCCCGAGCTCGACGTGCTCGAGCGCTTCGCCGCGTTCTTCGCGAAGGCAGCCCCACGGCTCGACGACTTCGCGCCCGATCCGGTCGTGCTCGTGGTCCCGCACGCGCGTGCGTTCCTCGGCAAGACCGGCGGCATCGAGGCGACGAAGATCGTCGTGCGAACGCTGGCCGAACGCTTCGGGGTGGTGCCCACCGCGATCAGCGATCTCCGCCTCGGGCGCGAGCGCCTCCGTTCGGCGAAGCTCGTGCTGGTCCCCTCGGCGGATGTGCTCGACGAGCCCGCGGCCAAGGCCCTGCTCGAGGCGTCGCGCGCCGGCACGAAGGTGCTCTTCACCGGCCCGATCGAGGGCGACTCGTACGGCCTCGAGACGCCGTCGCTCCGCGCCCTCGGCGTGCTCGGTCCTTCGCGCCCGCTGGCGATGTACGAGACGACGCGGTGGAGCGAGAGCGGGTCGGTCGCCTTCGAGGGCCTGCTCCAGGAGACCGCGCGCCGTGCGGACAAGCCCAGTGTGGCGAAACTCGAAGGCGCCGTGTGGCACGAGCCCCTGCCGATGGAGCTGGCGCGCGAGCGCGAACCGCTCGCGAAGCTGCTCGACGCCGCGCTGGCTGCGGCCGGTGTGCCCACGATGAAGCCGGCCGACGCGAGGGAGTGGGGCGTCGCGGCGCGGGTGCTCGCCGCTCCTCGCGCGGCGCTGGTGGCCGTGGTGAACGAGCGCGCCGAGCCGGCGTCGCGGAGGATCGTGGTCGATGCGCGGTCGTACGCCGTCCCGGTGCGGGCTTACGGCGCGCGCCTCGTGCTCGTCGATCGCGCGACGGGTGACGTCGTCGTCACGACGCCGGGCAACCCGGTCACCCGCGCGAAATGAGCCGGTCCGTGCGGGGCACGGTGGATGCACCTGCCTCGCGTCATGGCTGCGCTGCGATCCGCACTTCTACTCGGTACCTTCGGGCTCCTCACCATCGCCGCGGCGTGTGACGCCGCATCGTCCAACGACGGTCAGGGCGCCACGGGCAGCACCGACCCGACCTCGCCGGGGTCGCCCGGCGGGAGCGGCCCCTCGTCCAGCGGCGGCCCCGCGAGCAGCGGCGGAGGATCATCCTCGTCCGGCGGTCCGAGCCCCGATGACGACGCGGCGGTCCCGTATCAGCACTTCGACGTGAACCACGTGCTCTCGACGGGGCAGTCGAACTCCGTCGCGCACGAGGGGCGCCCGGTGCTGACGAACGAGCAGCCGTTCACGAACCTGATGTTCGACGTCGGCGTCATGACGTCGGGCGTCTGCGAGCGCGAAGGCTGCCGGCAGTACGAGAAGCCGTCGTCGTTCGTCCCCCTCCACGAGGGCGACACGTTCTGGTACCCGGTCGAGACGATGTCGTCGGGCCTCGCGAACGAGGCGGCGATGCTCGCGAAGACGAAGTACCAGAAGGCGTCGCACGACGTCCTCGTCAGCCTCGCCGGCCGCAACGGCCTGACCTACTGGTGCCTCCGCAAGGGCGGCTGCGACTTCCTCGACCCCACGTACCTCAACGCGTTCGACGAGAACATGCGCCAGGTCGACGACGCGAAGGCGATCGCGACCGCGGCGGGCAAGAGCTACGTCGTGCGCGCCGTCACCGCGGTGCACGGCGAGAGCGACGACTACGCATGGGCGACCGGCACGCAGGAGGTGCCCATCGCCGGCACCGACGGCACGCCGAACGCGATCAACACCTACGCCGATGCGCTCGTCGAGTGGCAGAAGGACTACGAGAGCGGCGTGAAGGCGAAGACCGGTCAGACGCTCGACGTCCCGCTCCTCATCTCGCAGTTCTCGGGCTGGAACGACATCGCGCACAGCGCGGTCACCCAGTTCCAGTTCGAGGCGATGATGCGGACGAAGTACAAGGTCACGATCGTCACGCCCGGCTACATCATGGACTGGGCCGACGACTGCCGGCACTACTCGAACCACGGCGAGCGTCACCTCGGCGAGTACTTCGGCAAGGCCTATTCGCGCATCGTGCTCGAGGGCAAGAAGTGGAAGCCGCTCCACCCGACGAACGTGACCATC
>JBDHVD010000496.1:0-6705 GCA_039809525.1 Labilithrix sp.
ACGGCGCGCCCTCCCCGCCGGAGCCGTTCGGCACGAACATGACGCGCCTCTCGCAGGGCAGCATCGTCTACGACGCCCCGCTGAAGCGGTACATCTACGCGTCGTGGACCGAGTTCACGTTCGAGCTCTACGAGGCGCCCGCGCCGTGGGGTCCGTGGAAGCACTTCTTGACGCGCGACTACGGCGTCTACCCGTGGTCCCCTGCGTTGAACGGCGGCTACGCCACGACCATCCCGTCGAAGTTCATCAGCGCCGACGGCAAGACCATGTTCGTGCAGTCGAACACGTTCACCGGGGGCGTCTCGAACTACCTCCTGTCGTTCCGCAAGCTGTACGTCGATCCCTTCGTGCCCGCGGCGCCGGCGAACGTCCAGGGCGCGCAGGACCTCGCGCAGGTCGGCGGCGCGCGTCCGATCTTCCGCGCGGGACACGCGGGCCCGACCGCGCTGCTGCTCGACGGAGCGAAGACCGGATCGATCGACAGCTGGACGGGCGATGCGAAGAGCGAGGACTTCTGGGGCGTCGTCTGGCCGCGCGCGCAGACGGTGAACGTCCTCCGCTACACCACGGGCAAGCAGTTCCCCGACGGCGGCTGGTTCGAGTCGATCCGCGTGCAGGTCCGGAAGAACGGCGCCTGGACCGACGTGGCCGGGACGACGGTGACGCCGCCGTACCCGGGCAGCGCCGCGGCCGGGAGCAACGTGACCTACGAGATGACCTTCGCGCCCACCGCGGCGGACGGCGTGCGGGTGATCGGCAAGCCCGGCGGTTCGCGCACCTTCACGTCCGCCAGCGAGATCGAGGTCTACTACCGATGAATATTCGTGCACTCTACACATTCGCGCTCGGCGCGACGGCGGCGGCCTGCGGGGGCTCCGACGCCCCGGCCGACCCGTTCGTCGCCCAGGACGACACGCCGCCCGGCGCTTCGTCGCCCGCACCGGGAGGCGCCGGACCGGGCTCGAACGGAGCCGGCGGCGACGGCGCGACGGGTCCGGCGGACGGCGGCGCGGTCAGGCCGAAGGGGCCGAGGAAGACGAGCCCGCAGCCGCTGCCCGGCGTGCCCGACGGGTTCTACCCGCGGCTCGTCCTGCGCGCGGACGGCACCATCGTCGCGTCGGTCGTGCGCTTCCTCCCCGCCAGCGGGCGCATGGGCGCGTCCTTCTTCGAGAGCAAGGACGGTGGGGTGTCGTTCGCTGCGATCGGCAACCTCGACGATCCGCGCACGCAGGGCGGTCTCTGCTGCGGGACGCTCTACGAGCTGCCGAAGCCGCTCGGCGCGATGCCCGCGGGCACGCTGCTCTTCTCCGCCTCCGCCGGCGGCGATGCGCCGAACGCGCCGATGACGCTCCCGGTATGGAAGAGCGGAGACGGCGGGCGCACGTGGGCGTTCGTCGCGAACGTCGCGGTGGGCGCGGTCCCACGGAAGAACGGCGGACTGTGGGAGCCCGAGCTCGCCATGCTCGACGACGGATCACTCACCTGTCACTGGTCCGACGAGACGCAGGGCGCGGTGCACAGCCAGAAGCTGGTGGTCGCGCGCAGCACCGACGGGGTGACGTGGACCGGCAAGCACGACACCGTCGCGGTGCTCCCGCAGGGCCATCGGCCGGGGATGCCGAACGTGCGCCGGCCGCCCGGTGGACCGTTCGTCCTCTCGTACGAGATCTGCGGCGTCGCGGGTGACAGCTGTACCGCCTGGTTCCGAACGTCGGACGACGGCTGGACCTGGGGCGATCCCGCAAGCCCCGGCTTCCGTCCGACGACGCTCGACGGCCGGCACTTCCGTCACGCGCCGACGCTCGCCTTCAGCCCGAAGCCGGGCGCGGGCGGCCGCTTCTTCCTCGTCGGACAGGTGACCCATCGCGCGGACGGCACGGTCGCGCCGGACAACGGCAAGGTGCTCTTCGCGAACAGCGAGCGCGGCTACGGCGCGTGGTACCCGGTGCCCGCGCCGGTGCCGGTCCCGGACGCGTACGACAACTTCTGTCCCAACTACAGCTCGACGCTGCTCCCGCTCGAGGACGGGACGGTGGGCCTCGAGATCGCGTCGCGCTGGGACGGCAACGTGTGCCGGTCGTACTTCGCGCGCGGTCCGCTGATCGAGACGACCGACGCCTCCGAGATCACGGCCGGCGACTACCGCCTCGTCAGCCTGCAGAGCAACCTGTGCCTCGACGTGGCCGGCGGATCGACCGCGGCGGGCGCGAACGTGCAGCAGTACGGATGCAACGGCCTCACCGCGCAGCGCTGGAAGGTCACGCGGAGCGCGAACGGCGACGTCGCGCTCGCGGCGGCGGTCAGCGGGATGTGCCTCACCGTCGCCGGCAACGCGGCGGCGCCCGGAGCGAACGTCGTCCAGCAGCCGTGCGGCGGCGCGGGCCAGGCATGGACGCTGCGCAACGTCGGCGTCGGCCACTACGAGCTCCGGCACGCGGGCACCGGCTCCTGCCTCGACGTCGCCGGAGGATCGAAGGCGCAGGGCGGGAACGTCGCCCAGTGGACGTGCAACGATCTCGCGCCCCAGATCTGGCGGCTCGATCGCCTCTGAGCGGCGACTCACGGGACGGCGAACGTCGCCTGCATCAGGGCCACGTTGTACGGATCCCACGTCGACATCGTGTACGTCACCACGAAGCGGCCGTCCGGCAGCACGCGGGCCTCGGGGAAGAGGTACGTGCCGTAGAAGCCGGCGCGGTCGCAGTGGAACAGCTGCTCGCCGAGGCATGCGTCCTTCGTGCAGCAGTACTTCGCGCGGAACGCGGGATCGCCCATGTCGTGCACGACGATCGCGTCGCTCCACGGCCCCTCGGGCGACTCGGAGAAGCGCGCGACGACGCGGTTCTGCCCGGGCGTCCCGAGCTGGTTCAGCATCATGAAGCGATCGATCTCCGGGTAGTGCACGACGGACATCTCGCCGTTGCCCGCGACGGCGACGACCGGATCGGCCTTCGCCGCGGCGCTCACCCAGGTGCGCGTCTTGCCGTCGAAGCGCTCGAAGCCGCCGGGCTGCTCGATCGTCGCCAGTGCCTTGCGCGCGAGGTGCACCGGGCTCCGGCGGTAGTCGCCGGTCCCGTAGAGATAGACGTACGCGCCGTGCACCATCGCCGCGACGTTGATGAAGTCGCCGCGCAGGGGACCGCTCGCGTCGAAGCGCTGATCGACGTGGTAGAGGATGTCGTAGCTCGGGACGCCGGTCGTCTTCGGCGCGCTCCACTTCGCGAGGTACGAGCCCTTCATCTGGATGCTCGGATCGACGGTGGTGAAGAACACGTAGATCGACCCGCCGTGGGAGAACGCGCCCGACGGCACCTCGAAGTCGCCCGGCAGCGTGGGGAAGCTGCCGTGCCCGGCGGGGTTGTGGATGAACTCGCCGATGGTGTGGCCGGGCGGAGGGGTCATCGACGTGCCGGCGAAGTCACGCTCGACGCGCGGATCGAGCGACGGCCCGATGCTGACGTCGGGATCGAGGCCGAGGAACCGGAGCTTCGAGCACAGGAGCGAAGGGTCCTCCGCCAGCGCCGCGGCGCTCTCGTCCGCGTAGCCGACGGCGTCCGGCAGCGAGTCGCCGAAGCGCCAGATCCCGCGGAAGCCGGCGGTGTCGCCGAAGAAGAAGAACACGCGATCGTCGTGACGGACGGGGATGCCGAGATCGGTGCCCATCAGGTTCGCGCGGAAGTGCGTCTGGTTCGCCGTCGGATCCTCGAGCCCGACGCCGTTGATCAACTTGCAGCGCTCGGCGGTCGACACGAGCTTCGGGATCGGCAGCGGCGGACGATGCATCGCCTCGGGCGAGAGCGCGCGCGGATCGATGCCGCCGTCCTGCGGCTCCTCGGGTGCGCTCGTGATGCTCGGCGGGACGGAGACGTCCTCCGGATCGGTCTCCGCCGCGCAGGCGGCGACGCCGCCGAGGGAGAGGACGACGGCGAGGAGCGGCGGCCGGACGAGCATGGCGGCCGGCGCCTCGAGCAACCGGGGTGCCAGCGATCATGCCGCTGATTTGCCGCGGGTCAGGGACCGGAGTGACACCCGGCGGGTGACACGTGTCACTCGTCGGGAGGCAGGTGGCTGGCGCGCATCCGCTGGAGCATGCGGTGGAAGCTCGGTCGCCGGACGCCCGCCAGCTCGGCGGCGCGCACGACGACGTTGCCCGCGCGAGCGAGCACGCCCGGCAGGTACGCGCGCTCGAAGCGCTCGAGGGCCACCGCGCGCGCCTCGTGGTACGGCAGGTGCGAGAGATCGTCGTTCGTGCCCGCGGTGCGCGCATCGTCGAACAGGCCTGCGCCCGCGGCGCCGAACACGGTGTAGCGCTGGATGACGTTGCGGAGCTCGCGCACGTTGCCCGGCCACGGATGCGCGTGGAGCATGGCCGCGAGCTCGGGAGGGACGTCCGCCTGCTCGAAGCCTTCGACGCGACGGAGGAACGCGCGGGCGAGCGGGAGGATGTCCTCCTTGCGCTCGCGGAGCGGCGGCACGCCGATGCGCACCACCGCGAGCCGGTAGAAGAGGTCCTGGCGGAACTCGCCCCGGCGCGATCCCTCGGCGAGGTTCCGGTTCGTCGCCGCGACGATGCGCACGTCGACGCGGCGCGCGCGGTTGCTCCCCACCGGACGGACCTCGCGCGTCTCGAGGACGCGGAGCAGCTTGGGCTGCATCTCGAGCGGCAGCTCGCCGATCTCGTCGAGCAGGAGCGTCCCGCCGTCGGCCTGCACGAACGCGCCGTCCCGCGCGCGATCGGCGCCGGTGAACGCGCCCTTCTCGTGGCCGAACAGCTCGCTCTCGATCAGCGTCGGCGGGATCGCCCCGCAGTCGAGCGCGACGAACGGGCCGTCGGCGCGGCTCGACTCGAGGTGGACGCCGCTGGCGAGGACGTCCTTGCCCGTCCCGCTCTCGCCCTCGATGAGCACGTTCGCGCCCGAGCGGGCGGCGCGTTCGAGGACGGCGAAGAGATGGCGCATCGCGCTCGACTCGCCGAGCGCATCGCCGAAGCGGGTGCGCTCGCTCAGCGGGAGATCGACCGGCGCAGCCTCGATCGTCAGGTCGATCGTCGTCGCTCCGAGCGACAGCGTCGTCGACTGCGCGAGGACCACCTCGAAGACGCGGAGCGTGCCCATCCACGAGCCGTTCGTGCTGCCCGGATCCTTCACCCGGATGCCGTCGGGCGAGAGCGTGAGGCGGAGGTGCTCGCGCGAGACGGTGTCGTCCGTGAGGCGGAGATCGGCGCTCGGTCCGGTGCCGATCACGAACGAGGGACGGTCCACGCGCGCGGTGCGGCCCGCGTCGGGACCGCTCGTCACCGTGAGATGGGCCGCGTGGACGCGCAGCGTGGCGGTCGGTGTCTCGCCGAGGGCGTCGGTCTGGTCGTCACGCCGGTCCATGGCGCGTCGTCCTTAGCGCACGAGCACGTCGAATGCTCGTGCCTCGGTGACGAGCGCGCTCCATCGCTGCGCGGTCGTCCCGCGCGCGTAGAGGATCCGGATACGGTCGAACGGCGTCTCGTAGGGGCAGAAGCCGAAGGTGTTCGCGCCGTGGACGATGAGCCAGCCCTCGTCCGTCTCGCACGTCGCATAGGGCTTGTGCACGAAGAACCGGCGCTGGTCGTTGGCGTCGCCCACGATGGAGAAGAACGAGGCCTCCTTCGTGTCGCTCCACGGGCTCTCGAGGAGGTGCTCCTTCGCGAAGAAGCTCGTCGGCGTGGTGCCCTTCGCGTCGAACACCATCTCGGCGACGCGCGCTCCCGCACCGTCGAGGAGCCGCACGCGCGCCTGCGCGACGGGGAAGTCGACGTTCCAGTGCGCGAGGAGCCGGCTCACGTAGTGAGCGTTCGTCGCGACCGGCGTCGCCTCTTCGGGCCGCTCGTCGTTCTGCGCGGGACCGACGTAGAGCGCGTAGGGATCGCCGGCGAGGCCGGACGTGACTCGGAAGACGAGCGTGAAGCCGCCGCCGTCCGTCTCCATGTCGCAATGCACGGGGAGGTTCGTTCCCCCGAACGCGATGGTGTGGAGCCCGCTCGGCGCGGACGGGTTCGCGGCGAGGACCTCCCGGCACGACGAGGGCGGGCGCTCGCCGCACGTCGCGCACGCGTCGATCGCGGAGGCGTCGGCGCCGCCTGCCTCGGGCGCCGAGGCGTCGAGCGCGCCGATCCTCGACTCGTCGATGGTCAGCAGGCAGCCGCCGAGGGTGCCGGCGGCGATCGCGGGGAAGATCGCGCGTCTCATCGCTCGCGTCTCGGCGCGAAGAGCCAGAGCACGCCGCCCGCGACCACGCTCACCGCCGCGACGCCGATCGCGACGTTCGTGATCGCCCGCTCGCGCACGAAGTCGTCGCGCGTCTCGAAGGTGGGTGATGCGTCGAACGCGTCCTTCGCGTCGATCGTGCGGATCCCGTAGACCACCGCGACGCCCGACGCCGCCGCCGCGACGCCGAACGCGGCCCAGGTCGCGAGGGGCGGTGATGCCTGCTGCGTGCGCGGCGATCGCGCGGGCTCGGGCGCGAGGGCGACGAGATCGATCTCCCGCGTCTCGCCCGCGGCGAGCTCGATCGCCTCGCTGCGCCGCCGGCCGGGCTCTGGCCCCGCGGCCTCGAGCACGTGGCCGCCCGGTGCGAGGCGGATCGGGCCGCCGGCCTCGTCGCGACCGTCGACGGTGATGCGCGACGCGGGCGCGGTCCGCACGCGGACCGTCGCGACGTGGGGCGCGAGGCGCG
>JBDHVD010000497.1:0-6687 GCA_039809525.1 Labilithrix sp.
TGAATCCGAACGCGGGACCGATCGCGGGCGGCACGAGCGTCACCGTCACCGGCTCGGGCTTCGTCGCCGGCGCGACCGTCACGTTCGGCGGGGTCGATGCGCTCGGCGTCACCGTCGCGAACGACACGACGATCACCGCGACCACGCCTCCCGGCGCGCCCGGCCCCACGGCGGTGGTCGTGACGAACCCCGGCGGCGCCTCCTCGACGCTCACCGACGGCTTCGTGTACGTCGCGCCGACCGCGACCACGCTCACCGTCGCGTCGAGCGCGAACCCGTCGATCGTCGGACAGAACGTCACGTTCACCGCGACCGCCACGAGCGCCGCCGGCACGCCGACCGGCAACATCGTCTTCAAGGACGGCACGACCACGATCGGTACGGTCGCGCTGAGCAACACCGGCAGCGCGACGTTCTCGACCACCATGCTCGCCGTCGGCGTGCATCCGATCACGGCGAGCTACGCGGGCAACGCGACGTTCGAGCCCGCCACCAGCGCCGTCGTCTCGCAGGCGGTGACCACCGGCAAGACGAGCACGTCGATGGCGGTCGACCAGAACCCCACGGTGGTCGGCAACACCGTCCACTTCACGGTCATCGTCGGCGCGGTCGCGCCTGCGACGGGCACGCCGACCGGCACGGTCTCGGTGGCCGCGGACGGCACGCCCGTCGGAGCGGCGGTGGCGCTCGACGCGAACGGCCGCGCGACGATCACCACGAGCTCGCTCCCGACGGGCACGCACGCGATGGTCGCGACGTACGCGGGCGACGCGAAGTTCGCCTCGAGCGTGTCGGCCCCCTTGACCATGCGCGTCGATGCGCGCGTCGAGGGCAACGACGCGGGCGCGTCGTCATCGAGCAGCGGCGCGACGAGCGGATCGTCCTCGAGCGGGGCTGCGGCGGACGCGGGCACGAACGCGGCGCCCGGAGACGCGAGCGGCGGCGGCGGATGCGACTGCCGCACGTCGGGCGGGTCCGCGTCGTCGGCCGGCCTCCTCGCCTTCGCGACGCTCGCCGTGCTCGGTCTGTCGCGTCGCCGTCGTCGTTCGTGATCACCGCCCGCAGCGGTCGATCATCCTCAGCACCGAATCGCGACGTCCCCCCGACGCGCCCTTGAACGGGTCGTCGGGGGACGCGATGCGAGCGGCGACGCGGGCGAGCGCGTCCTTGTCCCCGAGCGCGCACGCGGCGATCGCGCGCTGGCGCAGCGTCTCGCGCGCGACGCGCACGGTCGGCAGCGTGTCGGCCAGCGCGGCGTCGAGCGCGGCGGCGCCCTTCTCGTAGAAGCCGCGCGAGATCATGTTGCGCCCCGCGAGGTAGTCGGCGAGCGGCGAGGCGCTGCCCGTCTGCCACGATCCGAGCGCGACGCCGCCGACGAAGATGTCGGGCCCGTGCTTGTCGTCGCCGAGGAGGAGCGCGAGGACGGCCGGCCGCGCATCTTCGCGTCGTGCGGCGATCGCCTTCACCTCGAGCGTGCGCGCGGCGTCCTCGTCGAGCGAGCGCGCGGCGAGCCCGTCGTAGCGCTTCGCGGCGCTCTCGTACGCCCCCTCGAGCAGCTCGGCGTCGGCGAGGGCCTCCTCTGCGCGGTCCCGCCACGAGCGCGGGGTCTTGTCGCTCTGCGCGAGCGCCTCGAGCGCCGCCTTCCCCGCCTCGCGATCGCCGTGCCGGCGCATCGTCGCCGCGCGGCCCTGGCGTGACGCCCAGTCGGCCGGATCCTTGGCGAGGGCCTTCTCGTACTTCGCTATCGCCTCGGCGTACCGCTGCGAGTCACGGCACGTGTCGGCCTCGCCGCGGAGCGCATCCACGACGTGCGGGCACTTGCGCCCGAAGATGCCCGGCCGCTGGAACTTCGCGCGCGCGAAGCTCTCCGCCTCGTCCGGCAGCGGCACATGCTCGAGCCAGGCGCGGAACTCGCGATCGAGCGCGGGCCAGTCCTTGCCCGTGAGCGCGACGATGTCCCCGCCGCCGTACCACGCGTGGACCTTCTCGATGCCGAACGTCTTGCCCACCCACTCGATGAACGCGCCGGCGAGCGTGTAGCTCTTCGCCGATGCATCCCCGAGGAACCCGAGCGAGAACACGTGCTGCATCGAGGGCAGGATCCCGATCCGCATCATCGCGCGCGCCCACTGGGGATCGGTGAGGTCCTCGTCGTCCGGCGATGCGAACACCGCCACGCCCTCGATGAGACCGGGGTTCGGTACGAGGCCACCGGCCGCGCCGGCGATGCGGAACGGGCCGCGGCCGAAGCTGCCGGCCACGACGTGCGCGAGCTCGTGCCCGAGCACGGGGTGCGGGTAGCCGCCGAGCTGGAGGTAGACCTCCTCGCGCCACGGCTTCGCGATGTACGTGTGCGCGGCGCCCATCAGCCGCTTCTTGTCCTCGGCGTCGCGGAAGAAGAACGCGCGGACGCGCGCGGGCCCCTTCGTCCCGAGCGCCCTCTCGACCTGCGCGACCTGCTCGTCGCAGTCCTTCACCAGCAGGTTCGCCTCCTGCTCGCGCGTGGTCGACGGATACACGACGTCGCAGCGCGTGCCGTGCTTCTCCGCGCCGAGATCCTTCGCGATCGACGCGGGCGTGCTCATGTGCCCGAGCTCGGCGCCGGCGAGGAAGATGCCGAGGCTCGCCGCGCCGGCCGCCGCCGCGAGGAGCGAACGTCCGTCGAGCGTCATGCGCCACCCGCGCGGCGTGCGCTGCATCGTCCCGGCCGCGAGCGCGTACGCGACGAGCGTCGCGAGCGATCCCAGGCGGTACGTGAGCAGCGGGGTGCCCGCGTCGATCACCGTGTCGTAGAGCGTCCCGCTGAAGTACCCGGCGAACGGATCGAACGCGAAGACCATCGGCGACGCGTGGAAGCGCCACAGGCTGATGACGATGCCGCCGATCGGTCCGGCGAGCGCGAGCAGCACCGCCGCGAGGCGTCGCTTGCGGAGGCGCCCGCGGCGGACGGCGACGCCCAGCCACTCGCCGGCGAAGGCGCCCCATGCACCGCCCATGACCGCGCCGATGCCGGCGGAGAGGAGGAAGAAGAGGAGCGCGCCCCAGAGCTCGCAGATCCCGACGCGCGCCGCGTGGAGCAGCGCGGTGACGAGCGAGATCCCCGCGAACGCGAGCCCCGCGAGGACGCCGCGTCGGAGCGCGCCGAGCGGCGTGACGCGCTCGTCGTCACGCGAGACGTCGAGGGCCGTCGCGATCGCCGCGGCCGAGGGCGTCACGAGCCCGGACGCGAGCGACTGCTCGTAGCCCGGCCCGCCGAAGAGCGGGAGGAAGCCGATGCCGGCCATGAGCAGGCCGACGACGATCCCTGCATTGCGGTAGGGCCGCGGTATCCGCACGATCGCGGAGGTCATAGCACGATGCGGAGGGAGACCCGGGAGCGTGCGCGAACCGCGCAACCGGCGTGCTCGCGCTCGCCTGCTCCGTCGCGCTCACCGCCGACGCGACGCACGTCAGGGCGTGTCATTTGAGGAGACGGCCCGGGGGACCCACCTTCGTCGCTGGATGCGACCCCGATTCCTCCTCTTCCTCCTTGCCTTCGTTTCCCTGAGCACGCGCACCGCCCGCGCGAACGAGGACGAAGACGACGACAACTTCCGGCCCGACGTCTTCGCGTGCGAGGACGCCGTCTCGCATCTCGCGGCGTGCTGTCCCCAGTTCCGGGCCCGCGCCGTCCGCTGCGTGTACACCCGGCACACCGAGAGCGGCTGCGACGCGTACACGACGTTCCGCGAGGATCCCGCGATCCCGATCGATCAGGCCGAGTGCGTGCTGGCGCTCGATTGCGGCGCGCTCCGCGAGCGCGGCGTCTGCGATCGCGCGCGGCGGCTCGTGCCCGAGCGGGACGCGGCGCACTACGAGATGGGCATCCCGACGGACGGGACGAGCTCGCGCAACACCGAGGCGCTGTGCCGATGATCGCGCTCCCCGTGCTGCTCGCGGCGGCGGTCGCGGCCTCGGACGCCGACGTCGCGCCCGAGGCACCGCCGCGTCCGGAGCCGGCCTTCTTCGTCCGCGCGGGCGCAGGCGTCGGACGCGGCGAGCTGTTCCTCGCGTCCGATCACCGGCGTCCAGCCTCGCGCGTCCCGCTCTCGCTCGAAGGCGGGATGATGGTCTTCGAGCACATCGCCGCGAGCGCCTCGCTCGTCATCGAGCCGGGACGCTCGGATCACGGCATCGCGATGACGCGCGTCGCGCTGGGCGGCACCTTCGAGGCGCATCTCGGTCCCGTCTTCGCCGGCGTGGGACCGCACGCGGTCTGGTTCGGCGCGAGCCGGAAGAGCCACGGGCCGACGCTGGGCTTCATGGAGCCCGAGCCGGTCCTCTGGCGCCTCGGCATGGGCGCGCATGCGATGCTCGGGCTCGACGTCCACGCCCTGTCGCACGCCGGCATCTTCACCGCCGTGCGAGGCGACGTGGACGCCCTCGTGTCGCTCGGCGGCACGCCGGTGCCCTATGGGAGCGTCACCGGCGTCGTCGGCCTGTCGTTCTACTGACCGCGGTCACGGGTCAGGGCTCGGCCTGCGCGCCGTCCGTCGTCGGCGACGATGCCGGCGGCTCGAGGACGAGCGGCAGGACCTCGTCGACGCGCTTCACCAGGTGCACCTTCAGATCGGCGAGCACGTCCTTCGGGACCTCCTCGAGGTCCTTCTCGTTGCGCGACGGCACGAGCACCTCCTTGATGCCCGCACGGTGCGCCGCGAGGAGCTTCTCCTTGATCCCGCCGACCGGCAGGACCTGTCCGCGGAGCGAGATCTCGCCGGTCATCGCGACCTCCTTCTTCACCGCGGCGGCGAGGAGGAGCGACGCGACCGCCGAGAACATGGTGATGCCCGCGGACGGACCGTCCTTCGGCGTCCCGCCCTTGGGTACGTGGAGGTGAAGGTCGATCGACTTGAGGAACTCCGGATCGAGACCGAGATCCTTCGCGTGCGCGCGCACGAACGACATCGCGGCCGCGGCGGACTCCTGCATCACGCCCTTGAGGTTGCCGGTGACCATGATCTCGCCCTTGCCGGGCATCTTGGTCGCCTCGATGAAGAGGATGTCGCCGCCCGACGGCGTCCACGCGAGCCCCGTCGCGACGCCGGGCGAGCTGGTGCGCTCGGCGAGGTCCGGGGTGTACTTCGGCGGACCGAGCGCCTTCATCACCAGCTCGGGGGTCGCCACCTCGTGCACGTCCTCGCCCTCGGCGAGCCGCATCGCGACATGACGGCAGACCGATCCGATCTCGCGCTCGAGACCGCGCACGCCGGCCTCCCGGGTGTAGCTCTCGAGGATGGTGACGATGCCTTCGTCCTCGAAGTGGAGGCGCTCGTCGGTGAGCCCGTGCGAGCTGAGCTGCTTGGGGACGAGGAACTCCTTGGCGATCGACTTCTTCTCGGCGCGCGTGTAGCCAGCGACCTCGATGACCTCGAGGCGGTCCCAGAGCGGGCCCTGGATGGTCTCGGGGTTGTTCGCGGTCGCGAGGAACGTGATCTGCGAGAGATCGAACGGCGTGTCGATGTAGTGGTCCTGGAACGTGCCGTTCTGCGCGGGATCGAGCACCTCGAGGAGCGCCGCCGCCGGATCGCCCATCATGTCGACGCCGAGCTTGTCGATCTCGTCGAGGACGAAGACGGGGTTCTTCACCCCGACCTTCTTCAGGCCCTGCACGATGCGTCCGGGCAGCGCGCCGACGTACGTGCGGCGGTGCCCGCGGATCTCGGCCTCGTCGCGCACGCCGCCGAGGGCGATGCGGTGATAGCGGCGCCCCATCGAGCGCGCGATCGAGCGACCGAGGCTGGTCTTGCCCACGCCGGGAGGCCCGATGAAGCAGAGGATCGGGCCCTTCTTGTCCGCCCGGAGCTTCCGCACCGCGATGTACTCGACGATGCGCTTCTTCACCTTCTCGAGGCCGAAGTGATCCTCGTCGAGGCAGCGGCGGCAATCGGCCGGATCGAGCTTGTCCGTGGTCGTCTTGTTCCACGGCAGATCGGCGAGCCACTCGAGGTACGTGCGCGTGA
This sequence comes from Labilithrix sp., assembly GCA_039809525.1. Lineage (GTDB taxonomy): Bacteria > Myxococcota_A > Polyangia > Polyangiales > Polyangiaceae > Labilithrix. The sequence continues at coordinate 6,003 of JBDHVD010000497.1, forward strand.
CGTTGTACTCGGCGCTCTGCTGCTGCATGCCCGCGAGACGCGAGAGCTGCTTCTTCGCGATCTTGAGAGCGTCCTCCGGCAGCTGCGCGAGGCGGATGCGCTCGCGGAGCTCCTCGACGTCGTCCTCGTCGCTCTCGCCGAGCTCCTCGCGGATGCTCTTCATCTGCTGGCGGAGGATGAGCTCGCGCTGGTTCTTCCCCTCGTCCGCCACCATGCTCGAGATCTCGCGCTTCACGCGCAGCAGCTCGAGCTGCTTGGTGACCATCGAGAGGACGAGCCGCACGCGCTCCTTCACGTCGAACGTCGCGAGGACCTTCTGCTTGTCGGCGACGGTGACGTGATCGACGGTGAGGTTCGACGCGATGAGATCGGCGAGCGCGCCGGACTCGCGCACGTTCTCGAGGATGCCGCTCGTCTCCTTGGGGAGGTTCGGCATGATCTCGAGCAGCTCGCGCGTCGCGTCGCGGAGCTGCGTACCGAGGCGGTCGAGCTCCGCGTCGCGCTCGAGGTCCTCGGCGACGCGGCGGACCTTCGCGCGCATGTACGGCTCGAGCGACGCCTTTCCCGCGACCCGGAGGCGCGAGAGGCCGTGGAGGACGACCGAGTAGTTCGCGACGCCCAGGCGGATGACCTTCACCACGCGGGCGACCGTGCCGACGTCGTAGATGTCGTCGAAGCCGGGCTC
>JBDHVD010000498.1:0-6667 GCA_039809525.1 Labilithrix sp.
GAGCGCGCGCTGAAGAAGATCCTCGAGTCGAGCCAGAAGTCGACCAACATGGTCCGCGCCATCGCGCGCGCGACGGTCGAGCAGGCGAAGGGCTCGAAGCAAGTGACCGACGCGATCGGCCGCATCGCCGAGACCGTCCAGCAGATCGCCGCGGCCACCGCGCAGCAGGCGCGCGGCTCCGAGCTCATCATGAAGAGCGCGGAGAAGATGCGCCTCATCACGCAGCACGTGGAGCGGAGCGCGCAGGAGCAGGCGAAGGGCGGCCGTCAGATCACGAGCGCGATCGAGAACATCTCGGGGATGGTCTCGCAGCTCAACACCGGCCACAAAGCGCAGGCCGACGGCGCCAAGCAGCTCCTCTCCGGCGCGACGCGCATCGAGGAGACCGCGCGCGCGCAGGAGTCCGCGCTCCGCCAGCTCGCGAACGCCGTCGCGTCGCTTCGCAGCCGCTGACGGCGCCTCACCGACGGGGCGCGCTGCAGCTGTGCGCACGGTGCGCGCACGAGCGTGCGACTCCGACTCACTTTGGCCGGCTCGTCGACGTACGAGAGTTTCGTGGTATTCGTTGAAGGCGACTTCTACGGAGAATGCGAGAGGGCGACCTCGCGTCGAGCGGTCTCGACAGAGCAGCCGTCGTCCGCTTCCCGTACCTCGACATCGTGAAGCTGCACGCTGTCGTATCCCCTTCGCGAGACGAGTACTTCGTACTCACCGGGAGGAATGTTGTACGCGGCGTACTGGCACTGACCGCCGACGCTTACGAGGATCAGACTGCGCGCCGTGGTGCCGTCACCGGCGCCGAGGCTCGCATCGCAGATTCGCTCCTTCGTCTCTGCATCGATCACGGTGACGCTGATTCCGGCTAGGCCTACGTCGAGGCAAGCGTGCCTGCAACCTCCTAGCCACGTCGCGAGGAGCACGCCGGCGCCCCCGGTGAGGTGCGCGAACGAGCCAGGACGAAGATCAGGGGAGCTCGGCATGAGCGTGCGCCAGCTCATGATCGGCTCGGCCTGAGTCGCACGTCTCGGTTCGCCGCGATGACCTGGCATCCGTCGTCGTGTACCTCGACGTCGTGGAGCTCGATGGTCTCGTAGCCGACCCGGCGAACCAGCACCTCGTACTCTCCGGCTGGAAGGCTGACGGTGATGTACGTGCAATTGTCGGTTCTTACGCGCTCGAGCCGAGCGGTGTGCACGCCGTCGCTCGCATTGACCTCTGCATCGCAGATCTCGGCCGCTGTTTCATCGTCGAGAACGCGTACGCCAATCGCGGTCTCTGCCTGTGCCGTACACGACCGACTGCGTCCCTGGGGGGAAACCAAGCACGCGCCGCCGAGGGCTGCGGTCAGGAGCGTGCGTCGAAGGGAAGGAGCGAGGAGACGAATACCGCTGAAGATCGTTCGCAATCGGTCGGTATCCGTCCTTCCCGTCATGCCGCGATTTCGATTCGCATGCTTCGACGATCCGTCCTCGACGCGAGGCGACGGTACCACGGCGGTTGCAGCCGTTTGGTCGCCGGAGCAGCCTGGTACCCCATGATCACGAGACGGACAGCTTCTTGGTCGGTCCTCGGAGGGGGCGCCGCAGCCACCATCGGGCTCGCTTCGCTCTTCGCGGTCGGCGCTCCTGGATGCGGTGACTCGGCCGGCAGTCCGCCATCCGCGGTCGATGCCGCGCTCGACGCGCCGCCGAGCGACGCTCCCTTCGATGCGGGGGACGGCGGTGACTTCGTCGACGCGGGGCCGGACGCCGCGAGCTTCGCCGCGCTCGTCGACGATCCCTCGCGCTGGAAGCCGATCGCCAATCCGGGTGCATGCAACCTGCACGAGGGGAACGTCGTCCCCGATCCGTTTCCGAAGCGGGAGTGGAGCGCTTGCGGACCGGGGTGCCTGGTGACGACCGCCTCGCTGCCGTTCGCGCCGAGCGTCGGGACCTACGCGGCCACGTTGGCCGCCGACTACGTGAGCGGCGGGGTCTACATGACGTCCTCGTTCGGAAATCCGCTCGCCCGGATCACGCGCCTCGAGCGACTTCCCGAAGGGACGACGATCGCGGCGACCATGGCGCGGCAGGCGCCCGGCACCGGTGTACTCGCTCGCCTCGGGGGCGCGGCGCCGTTCATGTTCCTCATGCTGGGCGGCGACGATCAGTTCCGGTTCGGCCGCGCGCCGAAGCAAGCAGGCCAGCCGATCGCCTGGCAGCCGGATTGGCGCAGCGACGCGAACGGCGGCCCGCAGCGCTTCGTCTTCGATGACGGGATCGGCGTCGGCACGCCGGGAGGCCCGCTCTTGATGGAGGACGACACCGGGCCCGTCGTGCAGCTACCCGGCGGCGCGGACCGCATCGTCGGCCGCGGCAAGCAGCTCGTCTGGGCCGCGGGGTACACGCCCGCGATTCACGGCTACACCAAGGCCAAGGGCCACGTGGAGCTCGTGCCGCTGCCGGGCCGCGGCGCGATCGGCGTCGCGCTCTCGGACGAACGGATCGTCTGGATGAGCGGCGTGCGCGTGAACGATCAGTACACCGACCGACGCTGGCACTGGTCGCCCCGGGTCGAGGACCCCGCCGACGTCGTCGTGCACGACGGGCCGACCATCGACGGCAGCGGCCCGCTCCTCGAGGACATCAAGACGGGCGGGGACTGGGCGGCAGCGACTCGGTGTCTCGTGCCGAACGATCTGTCGAAGTGCCAGGTCATCGCGTGGAACATGGCGACGAACCAGACCGTCGCGATCTCCGGCCGCCCGGGCGCCTTCTTCTGGAACGTGCTCGCGGTGTCGCCGACGGAGCTGTACCTGGGCGAGATCGTGATCCGACCGATCACCCACCTCGTCGACAACATCGTCCGCCTCGAGGTGAGCGCGCTGTCCGCGCTCGCCGCGGGCGCGGGCTGGGCGCAGTGAAGCAGTGAACATGAATCGCTAGTGGAGCGCGCACTCTCCCGCGCACTGCCGGTCGATGATGCGGAGCGCGTGGCCGTTCTTGCACTGGACCCTCGTCTGGCTCTCGGCGAGGTCCCGGAAACCGACGCGCTCCCAGCAGAACGAGCAGAGCCCGGTGAGCCACGTGCCGCCGTCGCGGTGCTCGAGCCGCGTCTCGAGGAGGATCGCCGCGTCGGCGGGGTAGGTCGGCGCGTTCATCATCGACCTCCCGAGAGAGCGGCGCCTTCGCGCGTCGCGGGAGCCGTCGGCTTGCCGTGGAAGACGAGGTGACGATCGAGCGCCACGCCGAGCGCCTGCATGCTCGCGTCGTCGAGCACCTCCTGGATCCGCTCGTAGTACTCGCGCTCTTCGCGCCGGACGTGGCCTTCGAGCATGCGCCCGAAGCGGTCGAGCGCGGCGTCGATCGCGGCGTCGTCGAGCGCCGGGTCCGAGAGGCGCGCGACGAGCGCGGCGAGCTCCGCGTGCTCCGCTTCGATCTCGGTGCGGACGCGGTCGAGGTCGGGCGACTTGCCCGCGACCGCCGGCGCGAGGACGCGGTCCTCGTCGTCGAAGTGCGCGGCGAGCTCCTCGGTGAAGACGCGCTGAACGTGCGCGACCAGCGCGCTTCTTGCGGCCGGCAGCTCGGCGCGCAGGTGCGCCGAGGCGCCGGCCTGCAAACCGCGCGCGAGCTGCAGGGCGAGGTGGTGATCACGCGAGAGGGGGCGAAGGGCTTCATGTCGTCGGATGCGCATGCGAGGCATCGGAGCAACGAACGTGCCGCCCCCGGTCGTCACGTCTCCGCGAACGCGCGCTCGACCACGAAGTCGCCCGGCTCGCCGGTGTTGCCCTCCTCGAAGCCGCGCGCCTCGCAGAGACGTTTCAGATCGCGCAGCATCGCGGGGCTCCCGCAGATCATCACGCGATCGGTCGCCGGACCGAGGTCGGGCAGCGACAGGTCGTGCGCCATCCGGCCGGACTCGATCAGGCGCGGAATGCGGTCCTGGCGCTCGAACGGCTCGCGCGTGACCGTCGGGTAGTAGACGAGCTGGCGCTGCACGAGCTCGCCGAGGACCTCGTGCCGGGGCAGATCGCGGAGGATGTACGCGCGATAGGCGAGCTCGCTCACCTGCCGGACGCCGTGCACGAGGACGATGCGCTCGAACTGCTCGTACGTCGTGGGATCGCGGATGATGCTCATGAACGGCGCGATGCCGGTGCCGGTCGCGAGGAGGTAGAGGTTCTTCGCCGGCCGGAGATGCGCGATGCGCAGCGTGCCCGTCGGCTTGCGCCCGACGAGGATGGGATCGCCGGGCCGCACGTGCGAAAGGCGGCTCGTCAGCTCGCCGTTCGGGATCTTGATGCTGAGGAACTCGAGGTGACTCTCGTGGTTCGGGGCGACGAAGCTGTAGGCGCGGAGGAGCGGCCTGCCGTCGTCGCGGCGCAGGCCGATCATCGTGAAGTGACCGTTGCTGAAGCGGAGGCCCGCGTCGCGCGTCGTGGTGAAGCTGAAGAGCCGGTCGGTCCAGTGATGAACGGAGAGGACGCGCGCGTCGAGGAAGGCACTCATGCCGCGCGCTCGAGCATCCGCCGTTCCTGGGCTGCGGCCGGCGTACCACGAGGAAAACGGGCATCGATCGCCGCGTCGTGCTCCAGATCGGAACATCGTGGAACGTGTCCTCGACGCCCAGGATGAGCCAGCGCCCTCTTCCGCTTCGCGCGGCCGCATGAGCTCGACGTGGGTGGGCGCGCGCGTTGCACATGCACCTCGAAGCGTCGACGACGCATCGGGGAGGCCGGCCATGAACACGAAGACGATCGACATGCCTGACGTCGCCGCGTGCGACGTCGCAGACTGCGTCTACAACAAGGACCGCGGCTGCCACGCGCGCGCGATCACCGTCGGCAACGGCGTGCACCCCGGCTGTGACACGTTCATGCGCGCACAGGAGCACAGCCGCAGGAGCGAGGGCGCAGGCGTCGGCGCGTGCAAGGTGAAGGGCTGCCGGTACAACGACGACTACGAGTGTCAGGCGAGCGCGATCCGCGTCGGCCGGCGGCTGAACGTCGTCGAGTGCATGACCTTCGCGCCCCGCTGAGCGGCGAGCCGAGCCTCTAGAAGACCTCGGTCCCGGTCGCCCGCGCGTGGATCTTGCGCGTGGGCCGCTGGCCGATGTTCGACTCGTCCGGGAGCACGACCGCGCCGGGGCGCAGCCCGAGCTCGAGCCCCGACTTCTGGCCGCTCGGATACGAGAGCTCGGACACGATCTCGACGTGGATGTTCGCGCCCTTCGCGCCGCGCGGGAGCACGAGCTTCTTCGAGCGCAGCGCCTCGAGCGCGAGGCGCTTCGCGTCGTCCCATCCGGTGCCGCCCGTCGCGTCGAGCAGATCGATGCCGAGCACCTCGCCGTTCTCGCCGGCGCGGATGGTGAATCGCGCGCGGCCGTTCAGCGGCGCGAGGCTCGACGACGTCGCCTCGCGGAGCGCGGTGACCGCCGGTCCCTCCGGACCGAGGCCGACGATGCGATCGCTCGCGCGGAGCGCATCCCGCAGCGCGCGCTCCGCGGCGGGACGAGGCGCCTCGGACGACGACGACGACGGCGGCGCGAAGCCGGGCGAGGTCGCGAACGGGTTCGGTCCGCCGCTCGCGAGGCCGAGCTCGGCGGGCGACAACGATCGCGGCATGGTGAACGTCGCCGATCCGCCCGGCGCGGGCGCGACGTCGGGCGCGCCCGACGGCTCGCCGCTCGCGGCCGGCGCGCTCGACGATGCGCCGCCACCGGACGCTTGCGGCGCGGGGACGTGGACCGCGAGACGGGCATCGTCCGTGGCGGGCGACGCCGGCTCGGCCGCGTGCGGCGTGTCCGCCGGCTGGGGATCGATCGACGTTTCGAGCTCGATCGGCTCGATCGCAGGGGCGTCCGCGATCGGCGCGGCGGGCCTTGCGCGCGGCAGCGCCGCGATCACGAGGACGTGGGCGAGCGCCGCGATCACCGCAGACGGGTACGGTGCGCGGACGCGGAGCACACGTGCTTCGTTGCACGTCGCGCCCAGATGTTCAAGCCGTCAGCGGATCGGCGCGATCGGCTCCGCTTGCTCGTCCTGCACGCAGGAGGCGAGGTCGAAGAAGAGGAAGGCGAGGGCCTTCTCCTCGGGCGTCAGCTCCGTGCCGCAGCTCTGCGGGAACGCATCGTTCGGCAGCGCGGTCGCCGGATCCTGCACGTCGCCGCCCCAGAGGTGCATGTCGCCGAACACGAACTTCCCGCACTGCTGATCCGCGGGCGCGCCGACCGGCGTGTTCACCGTGAGGTAGTTCGTCGTCTCCGGCAGCGAGGCGTTCGCCTCCTTGCGATAGACCCAGCGCTGCGTCGGCGATACGACGCCGACCACGTCGTGGCGCGGCTGACTGATCGGGACCTGGCCGAGCGTCTTCGACGCATCCACGTTCACCAGCCACTTCGCGAACGCCGAGCCCTTGGGGAACGACTGGTCGACGAGGTAGGGGCCGGGCTTGTTCGACGGGTTGTCGGGGCTGCCGACCCACTGCGCGGTGCTCGCGAGCGGCCCGGAGTCCGCCCACGTGTAGTGGAAGTGCGAGGCGAACACGCGTCCGCCTGCGTTCATGAAGTCGTAGAGCGCCTTCTTCGCCGCCGGCGGCTTCGTCTCGTCGTGCTCCCCGCATTCGCAGGAGAGCATCAGGATGTCGTACTTCTTCATCGTCGCGAGATCGCCGGTGAGCGCGGTCGCGGC
>JBDHVD010000499.1:0-6658 GCA_039809525.1 Labilithrix sp.
GCCCCCGCGCCGGCCCCGGCGCCGTCGGGCGGAGGGAAGCTCGGCGCGATGGCGCTCTATCCGAGCGGCGGCGCGCAGACGGCGGCCGAGTCGGTGAACGTCGCCAAGCTGCAGGAGATCGCGAAGCGCCAGCCGAAGGCGTGCGGCGTGTACGAGGTCGCGCCCGGCTTCTGGACGCGCATCGATTGCCAGATGTACGCGCCCGCGAACAAGGCGGTGACGAGCCTCTCGGCGCGCAAGCTGAAGCTCCTCAAGGCGCACAAGACTCTGTGGAAGCCGATGAAGTCCGTCGCCGCGGCGGTGCGCGGATCGTTCACTCGCGGCGGCACGTCCCTGGTCCGTCCGGGCGGGGGCGCGGCGCCGGCTGCCGCCGCGGCCGCAGGCGGAGGCAACGATCCGCCGGGCATCATCGTGGCCGACAGCTTCCCCGGCACGGTCGATCACCGCTCCGACAGCCTCGAGGGACCGGTGAAGAGCCAGGGCGCGGTCGGCTCGTGCACCGCGTTCGCGCTCTCCGCGGTCGTCGACAACGCCGCCATCCGCGCGGGCAAGCTGCGCGGAGGCGATCGGACGGGCGCGACGTCGCCGAACCACGTGTGGTCGGGCTACGGCATCCCGAACATGGGCGCGGCCGCGGACTCGAACATCGCGCGTCCGCTCGCGACCATGGCCCTCTGGGATCAGAACAACCCGGAGGCGTGCAAGCTCGCGAACTCGACCGAGACGTACCGCGAGGACTGCGGCGACGCCTACGGCGTGAAGGCCGGCTCGTGGCGCAACGACTCGGCGTTGATGGCCAAGTACGACAAGGCGAACGCCGCCGGCCTCTACAAGATCGCCTACATCGAGAAGATGTCGACGCGCCCCCCGAACATGGACGAGGTCGTCAGCGCGCTCGCGAGCGGGCAGGACCTCTGGGTCGCGTTCTTGATCGACGGCTCGAAGTGGACGAACGGCGCGATGAAGAACGGCGTCATCCCCGACTACGACGACTACTCGGGCGGTCACGCGGTCACGCTTTCCGGATACCGCGACACGCCGAGCGGCCGTCAGTTCCTGATCCACAACTCGTGGGGCACGGGCTGGGGCGACAACGGCTACGCGTGGATCAGCGAGCGCATGGTCTCGAAGTGGATGTACTTCTCGTACAAGGTGAAGATCTCGGGCGGCGTCAAGGACCCGACCGACGACGACTGCGCGCCCGACGAGCTCGTCGACGCCACCACGAACGAGTGCGCGATCATGTGCGAGCCGGACGGCTCGCGACCCAACAACGGCTGCAAGAAGTAGCTCGGCGCGCGCACCGTCTTTGCGCTGCGCGCGTGGCCGATGCCGAGGGCGCGTGCCGCACGCCGAAAATCGGTCGTGGTTCCGCCCACAACGGCCCACGCTCGGGCCCCCGAACGTTACCCCGCAGACTCGTGCAGGTTTTGCGCCTGCGCGGACCGCTGTCGCGCGTCCATCGGCCGCTTCGCGGCCTGGACGACGAGACGACCAGTTGCGTGCGACCGCCCGCACCCGTAGTTGATCGGACATGCACACGGCGCCGGGCTCGGGTTACCGAACGAAGACGCGGATCGTGCTCTTTGCCGAGGACAACGCGGACGTGCGCGAGGTCTACGCGCTCGCGCTGCGCGACGCGGGGCTCGCCGTCGTCGAGATCTCGAGCGTGGCCGAGGCGCTCGAGATCGGGCCGCGCCTCTGTCCCGATCTCGTCGTCCTCGATCGTCATCTGATCGACGGCGACGGCTGGGACGTCGCGCGCGCGCTCAAGGCGTCCCCGCTGACGAAGAACACGCCGATCATCGCGTTCACCGCGAGCCGCGGCCGCGGCGACGTCGAGGGGGCGCTGGTCGCGGGCTGCGACGCGTTCCTCGAGAAGCCGTGCACGCCGGACCAGCTCGTCCGCTTCGCGCTCGGGCTGCTCGAGCTCCCGCTGCCCGAGGACGAGGACGCAGGAGCGGCGAGCGCGCCGTTCCTCCGCAAGCTCGCGTAGGCGCGCCTTCAGTCGCTCCGGCGGACGAGGAACACGACGCCGAGGATCACGAAGATCACCCCGGCCGCGCGCCGGATCCAGATCGGCGGGACGGTGCGCGAGACGAGCTCGCCCGCCGCCACGGCGATCGCCGAGGTGCAGACCAGGGCGAACGCGGAGGCGGCGAACACCGTCCACTTCGAGGTCGACCCCGCCGAGAGAGAGAGGGCGGCGAGCTGCGTCTTGTCTCCGAGCTCGGCGACGAAGATGGCGGCGAAGGTCGTGGCGAAGAGCTTCCAGTCCATCGGGCAGACAGCATAGTCTCGAGCTGTGCGGGGAACGAGCGTCGCTCTGCCGGTGCTGGCTCTGATCGGCTGTTCTTCGTTCGGGGACGCGACGCCGTCCCCCGAGCGGGCCGACCCGGCACCAGGAGCCGACGCCGCCGCAGCCGACGCCTCCTCCGCCGCCGACGCGACGCCGGGCGACGCGGGCACGTGCAACGGGCCCCTCGAGCTCGAGCTCGGGAAGTTCGTCGCGGCCCCCACCGCGACGGGCTCGACGCACCTCGCCGGCGACGCGCTCGAGGCGATGACGATGGCCGCGTCGGGCACCGGTTCCCAGGCTTATCTCCGGCTCGACCTCGACGGCATCTCGTCGCTGACGATGAGCTACGATCTCGGCATCGCCGGCGTCGACGGCGTGTATGCCGAGCCGGCGTGCTCGGTCGACCTGTTCGCGGATGCGACGAACGCGCGTCCCGCGACGCAGCTCTACTTCGTGCACGCGGACACGCGTGCCCTTTCGTTCGAGATCGCGACCAAGCCGGTGAGCGGTGAGGGCGTGGACCTCTCGAAGGTCGACCTCGGCGCGCTACCGCCGAACGCGGGCACGCACGCCGTACGGCTCTCGCTCTCCAGCGCGGGAACGCGGCTCTCCGGAACGCTCTCGTACGACGACGTAGGCCATCCGTTCGACGTGCAGATGCCTGGCCCGGCGGTGCGGGCGCAGATCCACTGCGGCGTGTACTTCGCGAGGGGCGCGTTCAGCGTCAGCGTCACCGGCTTCCGCGGCGTCGCCTGCCACTGAACCGCGCGCGTTCACTCGCCGTGCGCGTGGGCCCCGTGCGCGTCGAGGGGATCGTCGGCGAACTCGTCGATCTCCTCTTCCTGCGGGTGGAGCGCCTCGCGCTTGGCGACGACGAGGAGCATCGCCGGCAGGGCGAGCATCGAGACGACCATGCCGATGAGGAGGCCGCCGATGACGACGGTGGCCAGCGGGCGCTGGACCTCCGAGCCGGTGCCGGTCGCGGTCGCCGCCGGGATGAAGCCGATGGCGGCGACGAGCGCGGTGCTGATCGGGGCGCGGAACGCCGCGAGCGACGCCTTGCGCACCCGGGCGACCACGTCCGGCTCGCGCGGCGTGTCGATCAGCGCCTGCGTCATGACGATGCCGGTCATGACGGCGACGCCGCAGAGGGCGATGAACCCGACGCCCGCCGGGATGCTGAACGGGAGGCCGCGGATCGCGAGCGCGAGGACGCCGCCGGCGACCGCGAACGGCAGGTTCAGCACGGTGATGATCATGTACTTGATGCTGCGGAACATGAACACGAGCATCAGGGCGATGACGCCGATCGAGATCGGGACGAGGATCGCAAGGCGATCCTTCGCGCGGTTGAAGTTCTCGAACTGACCGCCCCAGACGACCTCCATGCTCTTCGGAATCTGGAGCTCCTTGACCTTGGCCTGCGCCTCCTTGACGAAGCCGACCATGTCGCGGCCGCGCACGTTCGTCTGCACGACGATGCGGCGCTTCATCTGCTCGCGACCGACGACGACGACGGCGTCCTCGAGGTTCACGTCGGCGACCATGCTGAGCGGGACGAGGTTGCCCTGCTGCGTGGCGAGCGGCAGGCGCGCGAGATCGCGCTCGTCGTCGATCCGCTCTCCGCCGATGCGGAGCACGAGGTCGAAGACGCGCTCGCCCTCGCGCACGATGCCGACCGGCATGCCGGCGCGCGCCATCGCGAGGGCATCGAGCACCGAGCCCGGCGGGACGCCGAGGCGGCCGACGCGATCGCGGTTCACGACGACGCGGATCGACGGGAGCCCCGTCACGATCTCCATCTTCGTGTCCGCCGCGCCCGGGACCGACGCGACGGCCTTGCGGATCTGGTCGGCGGCGTCCTGCATCTGCGCGAGGTCGTCGCCGTAGACCTTGATCGCGACGTCGCCCTTGATGCCGGCGACGAGGTCGTTCACGCGCATCTCGATCGGCTGGCTGAACGCGTGCAGGGTGGCCGGCACGCGCTCTTCGAGCTTCGCCGAGAGCTCCTCGGCGAGCTTCTCCGGCGTCATGCCCTTCCGCCACTGCTCCTTCGGCTTGAGCATGACGAAGCAGTCACTCGACTCGGGACCGGCGAAGTCGACCGCGCCCTCGGGCCGGCCGATGCGGCTCACGACGGTGTCGACCTCCGGCGTCTCCTTCAGCGTCTGCTCGGCGATCTTCGACAGCTCGATCGCCTGCTTCACGTTCGTGCTCGGCGGCCGGAGCGTGTCGAGCGCGTAGGCGCCCTCGAAGATGCGGGGGAGGAAGTCCGCGCCCATCGAGGCGCCGCTCGCGAAGAGCCCGACGGTGAGCGCGAACGCACCCGCGATCGCCATGGTCGGTCGCTTGAGCGCGAAGTCGAGGGCCGGGAGATACGCGCGGCGCATGTGGCGGATGAGCCACGGCTCGCGCCCGTCCGCCGAGCCCTTCAGGAACCGCGGACCGATCGCCGGGACGAGGACGAGCGCGTAGACCAGCGCTCCGGCGAGCATGAAGCAGAGCGAGACGACGACCGGCCGGAACATCTTGCCCTCGATGTCCTCGAGGGTCATGAGCGGCAAGAAGACGAGGATGGTGATGACGACGCTGAAGACGGCGGGCTTCGCCACGTCGCTCATCGCGTGCATGATCGCGCGCCGTCTGCGCGCGCGATCGGCGATCGATCCGCCGTGCGTCATCGCGTGCTCGACCGTCAGGACCGCGCCCTCGACGACGATGCCGAAGTCGATCGCGCCGAGGCTCATGACGTTGCCGGAGTAACCGACCGCGTTGAGCCCGATGAAGCCGACGAGCATCGCGAACGGGATCGCGCCGGCGACGAGCAAGCCCGCGCGGAGGCTGCCGAGCGTGAGGAGGAGGCAGACGACGACGATCAGCGCGCCTTCGGTGAGGTTCTTGCCGACGGTCTTGAGGACGCGATCGATGTAGTCGGCGCGATCGTAATAGGCTTCGACGGTGACGCCGGTCGGGAGGTGCGGCGTGACCTCCTTGATCTTCGCCTTCACGCCGGCGACGACCTCGCGGCTGTTCTCGCCCTTCAGCATGAGGACGCTGCCGCCGACGATCTCGCGGCGGCCGTCGCGCGTCATCGCGCCCTGCCGGAGCGCCGGGCCGGTGTCGACCACGCCGAGCTGACCGATGCGGATGGGGATGCCGTTGTCGTCCGTGTGGACGACCGCGGCCTGGATGTCCTCGAGGCCGCGGTAGCGCGCGTCGCCGCGGAGCACGATCTGCTCGCCCGCGGACTCGACGTAGCCGCCGCCGCCCACGCGGTTGTCCTTCTCGATCGTCGACCGGACGTCCTCGATCGACACGCCGTGCGCCGCGAGGCGCGCGGGATCGAGGGTGACGCGGTACTGCTTGAGCGCGCCGCCGAAGCCGACGACCTCGATCACGCCGGGCACCTGGCGGAGCTTCGGGCCGAGCTGCCACTCGACGATGGTGCGGAGCTCCTCGGGCGATCGCCCGGGCCCCTTCAGCTCGAACATGTAGATCTCGCCGAGCGCGGTGGTGATCGGCCCGAGCTCGGGCTTTCCGACCGACGGCGGGATCTGCTCCTTGATCTGGATGAGGCGCTCGTTGACGAGCTGACGCGCGAAGTAGACGTCGACGTCGTCGGTGAAGATCAGCGTGACGATCGAGATGCCGAGCTTCGAGATGCTGCGCGTGAGCTTCAGGCCGGGGATGCCCTGCATCCCGCGCTCGATCGGCTGCGTGATCTGCGACTCGACCTCGGTCGCCGAGAGCGCGGACGCGCGCGTGACGACCTGCACCTGCACGTTCGTGAGGTCGGGGACGGCGTCGATGACGAGCTTGCTTGCGGCGACGGCTCCCCCGGCGATGATGCCGAGGCAGATCATGATCGCGACGAAGGCGTTCTTCGACGCCCAGAGGACGAGCGACTTCACTGCTTGGTGACCTCTCCGCGGAGGACGAACGCGCCGTCGACGACGCAGTTCTCGCCCTTGCCGATGCCTTCGCCGATCTCGGCGACCTGCGTCGTCGTCCGGGTCACCTTGACCTTGCGGACCTCGAAGGAGCCGGGCTGCTGCTCGACGAACACGACCTTGTCGTCACCGATCGGCTGCACCGCCGGCGCGGGGATGAGCACGCGACCCTGGGTGACGTCCTCGGGCAGCTTGATGCTCGCGCGGACGAAGAGCCCGGGCTTGAGCGCGCCGTCGGGGTTGGGGACGTTGATGAACGCGCGCGCCGAGCGGCTCTGCTTTCCGATCTGCGGCTCGACGAGGATGATCTTGCCCTTGTAGATCTTGCCCGGCATCGCATCGATGTGGATGTCGGCCTCCTCGCCCACGCGGAAGTACGGCAGGTCCGCCTCGTAGACGTTGAGCGACG
>JBDHVD010000500.1:0-6657 GCA_039809525.1 Labilithrix sp.
GCCCGCTGTAGCTCGGCCCGTCCCCGTTCATGGGCTCATCCTATCGCGGCGCGCATCGCGGGGTGACGCCGCGCGAGCCCGAGCGCCTTCGCGAGCAGGGTCTTGCCCGGCTCCATCTTGTGCCAGGGCGACGCACCGCTCGGGTGGGGCAGCGCGATGACGTCCACCTCGCGCCCGTGCCAGGTCACGCGCTCGACGTGTCCGACGAGCTCGTCGAGCTTCTTCTTCGCCGCCTCGCGCCCGAGCACCTCGTAGATCGCGAGCGTGCCCACGGCGAGCACGAGGTCCGGCTCGAGGATCGCGACCTCCGCGGCGAGGAAGCGGCGGCAGCGCTCGATCTCGCCGGGATCGGGCTTGCGATCGCCGCCGCCCTTCGCCTTGCCGGGGAAGCAGCGCGCGACCGCCGCGATGTAGACGCGCTCCCGGAACGACTCCTCCGGGATGCCCATCGACTCCTCGAACCACCGGAAGAGCGTCTTGCCCGCGGTCCACGCGAACGGCTTGCCGAAGCTGCCCTCGCGCGGTCCGGGCGCCTGCCCGACGAGCATGACCTTCGACAGGACCGGCGGCCCGTGGACCACCGGCCCGATCATGTTCGAGCAGGCGCCGCACGCATCGAGCTCCGCGTGGAGCACCTTCAGCTTGCGAACGCGCGCTGCGGTCATCGCCGCTATCGCCGCTGGAGCCAGATGCGGATGCCCGCGGCGCCGTAGCGGTAGTACGTCTTCCCGCACTCCTTCTTGATCTCGTACGGGATGGTGCTGGTGCTCGCGTCGACCGGATCGGCGTCGTCGACGGCGCAGTCGAACGTCATCACGAGCGAGCCGTTGTTCGTCGAGATGGTGCCCGAGCGGTGGGTCACCGGCCCAGCTCCGCCGCCGCCGCCGGTGTCGACCTGGCGGATGCGCGTGAAGCGGTTGTTCGGCCCGACGACGAACGTCTCGCGCCACGAGCCCGGGTTGCCGCTCCCGCGCTCGGCGATCACCGCGTCGTAGATGCCCGGCTCGAACGTGCCGCCGTCGTAGCCGCCGTTGTCGCTCGCATCGAGGACCGCCTGGAACTGCGCCGCCGTCTTGCCGAACGGGAGCGTGCCGCACGCCTCGCCGCCGTCGAGGTTCGGCGGCGCCGGGTTCTCCGTGCAGCCCGCGTCGCCGCCGCCGTCGCCCGGGTCGCCGCTCGAGCCGCTGCTGCTCGACGTGCTCCCGCTGCTGCTCGAGGAGCTGCCGCCGCTGCTGCTGCTGCTGCTGCTCGACGACGCGCCGCCGTCGCCCGACGAGGCGGGCGCGGGATCGTCGCTGCATGCGTTCAGGGTTGCCGCCGAGATCGAGAGCGCGGCCGAGAGGGAAATGAAGAACAGACGCGATGAAAGCATGTCGGGTCAGGATATCCCGCGCGTGCTAGAAAGCGGCGCATGTATTTCCAGGAGCTCATTCTCGCGCTTCAGGATTTCTGGGCGAAGCGCGGATGCCTCATCGTGCAGCCTTACAACTCCGAGGTCGGCGCGGGCACGTACAACCCGGCCACGTTCCTCCGCGCGATCGGTCCCGAGCCCTGGAACGTCGCGTTCGTCGAGCCCTCGCGGCGCCCGACCGACGGCCGCTACGGCGAGAACCCGAACCGCACGCAGCAGTTCCACCAGTTCCAGGTGATCCTCAAGCCGAGCCCGCTCGACATCCAGGACCAGTACCTCGAGTCGCTGCTCGCGATCGGCACGAAGCCCCAGGAGCACGACGTGCGCTTCGTCGAGGACGACTGGGAGTCGCCGACGCTCGGCGCGTGGGGCCTCGGCTGGCAGGTGTGGCTCGACGGGCTCGAGATCTCGCAGTTCACCTACTTCCAGCAGGTCGGAGGCATCGACTGCCGTCCGGTCTCGGGCGAGCTGACCTACGGCCTCGAGCGCATCTGCATGTACTTGCAGGATGCAGATTCCTTCTTCGACATGGCGTACGCGCCCGGCGTGACCTACGGCGAGCTGTTCAAGCGCTCGGAGTGGGAGTGGAGCACGTACAACTTCGAGCAGGCCGACGTGCCCGCGCACTTCGCCGCGTTCGATCACTACGAGAAGGAGGCCAAGCGCCTCCTCGCGCTCTCGGACGATCCGACGAAGAAGCTCGTGCTCCCCGCCTACGACTTCGTGACGAAGGCGGCGCACCAGTTCAACGTGCTCGACGCGCGCGGCGCGATCGGCGTCACCGAGCGCGCGCGCTTCATCGGACGCGTGCGCGGCCTCGCGAAGGGCGTCGCCGAGGCGTACTACGCGCAGCGCGAGGCGCTCGGCTTCCCGCTCATGGCGAAGCAGGCACGGGCCGCCGCAGAGTGACGGCGACGCACGCTGGGCGCTAGCATCCAGCGCATGGTGTACCGTGAGCCCGCCGACGAGCTCGCGCGTCGTGCGACGCGCGCCGAGAGCGGGCCGCTCCTTCACCTCGACGTCACCGGTCGCGCGGGCGAAGGCGGAGCGCCCGGGTCGCGGGGCGCCGACGGCATCGGCTCGGGCTCCGACGGTTCGCGCGGCGGCGATGCGGGCCCGGCGTCGCCCGGCGAGCGCGGCGGACGGATCGCGATCGAGCTCGCCTCGGACACGCGTGACGGCATGGCGATCGTCCGCGGCCAGGCGGGCGCGCCCGTCGACGCCGAGGTCGCGTTCGATCGCGCCGGCGAGATCGAGCTCGTCGCGCGCGGCGGCGCGGGCGGAAAGGGAGGCAGCGGCGGCAACGGCGGCGACGGCGCGCGCGGCGCTTCGGGCTCCGACGCGACGCGCTGGTCGTCGGGCAGCGACGGCGGACCGGGCGGAGACGGCGGCGACGGCGGAAATGGGACGAGCGGCGCGCCGGGAGGGACCGGCGGCGACGTCGTGGTCCGCGTGAACGAGCGCGACACGCATCTGCTCATGCTCGTGGCCCACGACGTCCGCGGCGGCGACGGCGGACGCGCGGGCGTGAACGGCGCCGGCGGCAGCGGCGGTCCGGGCGGGCGTGGCGGCAGCTCGTACTCGTGGACCGAGAGCGAGTCGTACAACGACTCGAACGGCCAGTCGCAGACGCGCACGACGTACCACTCGAACCCGGGCGGCTCCGACGGACCGCGCGGCCGAGACGGGCGCGACGCCCGCGCCGTGCTCGATCACGGCGCGAACGGCCAGGCGGGCAGCTTCGTCATCGAGGTCACCGACGACGCAGGCCGCGTCACGACGAAGGCGACCTCGCGCTACGACGTGACGCTCCGCTCGTTCAAGCACCGCAACGCGAACGACGACGGCATCTACGAGCCGGAGGAGACGGTCTTCGTCTCGCACGTGGAGATCGTGAACACCGGCGGCATGCCCCTCCCCGCGCATCACGACGTCCTCGTGCGCCTGGTGGACGACGGCTGGATCGCGCCGGCCGAGGGCGAGCGCCTCGTGCTGCCGCGATCGCTCGGCCCCGGCGAGTCGCACGTCTTCTCCGATCGCGAGCTCGCGCTGACGTTGCGCGTGTTCCGCCCGCAGGCCACGGGCGCGCCGCTCGCCGCGCCGGAGACGATCCGCCTGCTGGCCGAGCTGCCGAGCGCGCGCCGGCGCTTCTCGCCTTTCACCACGGCCGAGAGCGAAGCGATGGGCCGCATCGTCATCCGCTTCCCCGTCGAGGTCTCGCCGATCACCAGCCTCTACTCGCTCGCGCCGGGGCAGGCCGCGCGCGTGCGCTGGTCGATCACGAACGTGTCGGAGCGGGCCTTCGGCATGGAGTCGATGATCGGCCGCGCGGTCGCGGTGCGCCTCCGCCTCCAGGGCGGCGAGCTCGGCGACGAGCACGTGCTCTTCGTCGACGGATCCGGCAATCGCGTGTCCCTCGTCGCCGGTCACGAGATCGCGCTCCCGCGCCTCGGGCCGCGCGAGACGAGGACGTTCGAGGGCACGATCGCGATCGCGAAGGACGCGCCCGCGTACACGAGCGCGCGCCTCGTCGCGAGCGCCGAGCTCGGGCACATCGCCTCGCCGGACATCACCCGCCCCGTGCAGCTCCAGGAGCTCACCGTCCGCGTCGGGCAGCCCTTCGACGATCGCGGCGCGGACGTGCTGCTCGTCACGAGCAACCGCACGACGCGCGAGGAGGTCGCGACCTGGCACGCGCTGCTCCGCTCGCTCGATCTCGACGTCGCGGTGTGGGACGCGTCCCTCGAGGGCGGAATGCGCGTGCTCGACGAGGCGGCCGCGGGCTCGAAGAGCTACCGCGCCGTGGTGATGCTGAACGACACGATGGACACCGCGGCCGGCCAGCGCCGTCCGAGCGTCCTCGTCGACAAGCGCACGGTGCACGCGCTCGCCCTCGCGGGCACGCACGTCGCGTACGTCGGTCAGGCGCCGGATCTGGTCGAGCTCGCGGTGCCGACGGGCGAGCCCGACGAGCGCCGCGACGTCTTCCGCTGGTACCTCTGGCCGTGGTCGGTGGCGAAGGACGCCGAGCTCGAGGCGATCGCGACGAAGCTCGGCGAGGATCTCGCGCGCGCCGCCGCCGATCAGCGACACGTCGTCGTCCACCGCTTCGCCCCCGAGCTCGATCGCAAGCGGCTGTGGGCGCGGCGCATGCGTCTCGGCACGATCGAGACGCGGCGGACGCTCGACGCGGCGCGCGGCGCGCTCACCGAGATCGAGGTCGACGCAAGCGAGATGCACGATCCGGCGTTCGCCCGCGCCGACGCGACGTTCGCGTCGACGGTGTGCTCGCTGCCGTTCGCCGCGAAGCTGCGCCTCCTCGAGCAGACGTCGTTCGGCTTCGGGGCGCGCACCGCGGCGGCGTCGGGCGGCTGCAGCGACGTCTTCTGCGGCGCCGTGCTGCTCGACCTCCTCCGCGAGCAGCGCGCGCTCGCGCGCTTCGCGTGGAACCGCGGCGCCTCGCGCGAGGACCTCCTCCGCGCGATGCCGATGCTCTCTCTGCTCGCGAGCGACGCCTTCGCCGAGCCGATCGATCTCGCGAGCGATCGCGGCCGGCGCTTCGTCGAGCTCTTCGCGTGGCTCGACTTCGCGGCGCGAGGCCACGCGCGCTGGTTCGAGTGGCTTCCGCCGCTCCCGTGGCTCCGCCGCGGCCGCCGCCTGCGCGGCGTCGTGCGCGACGTCCTCGCGGCGATCCTCGCGCGCGCGTGCGCGGACGCGAAGGCCGCGCGCGCCGCGATCGACGCGCGCCGCAAGGAGCTGGTGAAGTCGCGCAAGGCGTCGCTGCTCCGTCCCCTGCCCTTCGCGCTCGATCGCCTCCATCTCCGCCTCGCCGTGCGCAAGACGACGAGCGACGCCGAGGCGGTCCCGCCGGTGCGCGTCCTCTCGGGCGACGAGCACGACGCGATCGCGAAGAAGGACGCCGATGGCGCCGAGCGCGCGGCGAACGTGATGACCGCGGCGGCCGCCGCGCGCGCCGAGCTCCTCGTCGCCGAGGGCTACGACGCGCTCGCGGCGCGGAGCGCCCCCGCGATCGTCGAGCGAGCGGACGAGGTCGAAGCGGCGATCGCGACGGCCGGCGACCTCGCCGATCTCCAGGAGGCCCGCTGATGTGCACGCTCGTCGTCGCCGCGAACGTCCTGCCCGACCGCCCGCTCGTCGTCGTCGCGAACCGCGACGAGTCGCTGACGCGCGCCTCGTCGCCTCCGCGGGTGTGGCCGCAGGGCTTCTTCGCGCCGCGCGACGAGGTCGCCGGCGGGACGTGGCTCGGCGTGAACGCGCACGGCGTGTTCGTCGGCATCACCAACCGCTTCCTCGGCCCGCGCGACGCGACGCGCAGGAGCCGGGGCGAGCTCGTGGTGCGCGCGCTCGAGCTGCCGTCGGCGCGCGCGATCCACGACGCGATGCGCGCGATCGATCCCGCGGCGTACAACGGCTTTCATCTCGTGTACGTCGACGCGCGCGACGTGCTCGCGACGGTGGCCGACGGCAAGACGCTCGCGCAGCTCTCGTTCGGCCGCGGCCTCACCATCGTCACCGAGCGGAGCTTCGGGGCCGCCGACGATCGCCCGCGCGTGAATCGGATCCTCGCCGCATGGCAGCGGGTAGCGCCAGATCGCTTGGCCGAGCTCCTCACCGAGCACGACGAGGTCGATCCCCTCGCCGCCACCTGCGTGCACGCGCCCGCGATCGACTACGGCACGCGGAGCGCGATGGTGCTCGAGCGCAAGGGCGCGCGCTGGGAGATGCAGTGGGCCGAGGGGCCGCCGTGCACCACCCCGTTCGTGCCCGTCGCCGTGCCCTGACCGCCCGACCGGACGCGCCGCTTGGGAGCGGCGTGCATCAGAGGTGCTGGTCGCCGGCGGCCTCGGGCTGATACGCGACGCGCACGATCTTCAGGGTGCGCCCTTCGTGGCGGAGCGTCGCCCCGACGGACGCGCCGAGCAGCGCCGCTCCGCTGCCGCCGAGCACGGACACGCGATCTCCGCCGGCTTCCCACGGATACGCGAGCGTGAGCTCGCGGAGGTCTCCGGACTCGTCGGCACACGCCACGCGTGATCGCATCGTCACGGTCGAAGCCGGCAGCTTCGACGCGCGCACGGTCTTGCTTCGCGCGAGCGCGCCCCTGAGCGCGGACACGCCGTCGTGGTCGGTCTCCTCGTAGAGGTCGGCCACCGCCTCGAGCCGGCGCACGTCCTGCTCGGTGATCGTCACGGCGCGGCCGCGCGCCCGACGAGCCGGGCGCGTTC
>JBDHVD010000501.1:0-6637 GCA_039809525.1 Labilithrix sp.
TGCGCCTGGGCAAGACTTGCCGCCCCCTCATTTCGCCTTCGGCGAAATGAGCCTCCCCCGTCTTGTGTGGTGCTCGCTCGCGGGCTTCGCCTTCGGCGAACGGCTCGCTTCGCTCGCCGATGGCCCGCTCGGCTCGTGGCGGCGCTTCGCGCGGGGGGCGCGCTGCGCCTGGGCAAGACTTGCCGCCCCCTCATTTCGCCTTCGGCGAAATGAGCCTCCCCCGTCTTGTGTGGTGCTCGCCCGCGGGCTTCGCCTGCGGCGAACGGCTCGCTTCGCTCGCCGATGGCCCGCTCGGCTCGTCGCGGCGCTTCGCGCGGGGGGCGCGCTGCGCCTGGGCAAGACTTGGCGGCGCCTCATCTCGCGGTCGGTGAGATGAGCCTTCCTGCGGGTTTCGCGTTCGGCGAACGGCTCGGTCGACGGATCGCCGGCTTCGCGCGCCGATGCCGCACCGACCGGCGTCGGTCCGCCGAGCGGTGCTTTCAATCGATGATCATCGAGTGAAAGGACCCCGCGACGGGGCACCACCCGCGGGCCGCCCAGGACGGCGCGCGTGGCGTATCGTTCGGGGCGCCATGGAGATCTGGTTCAACCCGAAGTGCTCGAAGTGTCAGAACGCGGTGAAGGCGGTCGAGGACACCGGGCACGCCTATACGCTGCGGAGCTACCTCGAGGTACCGCCCACGCCGGCCGAGCTCGAGAACGTGCTGCGGATGCTCGGCAGGGAGCCGTGGGAGATCTGCCGGATGAAGGAGCCCGTCGCGCAGGAGCTCGGGCTCGCGTCGATGGCCAAGGACCGCGCCGCGTGGATCGACGTGATGGTGAAGCACCCGATCCTGATCGAGCGGCCCATCCTCGTGCGCGCCGACGGCAAGGCGGTCATCGGTCGGAGCGACGAGGCGCTCGCGGAGGCGCTGCGCTGACCGGCTTCGGCGTGCGCGCGACGGAGAAGACGCGCAGCTGATCGATCATCCCGACCAGCCCGGCGCCGATGGTCGCGCGTGCGCCCGCGCCGCCGTCCGCGGTCGTCGCGAGGGTGCCGGGGGCGCTGCTCTTCGCGACGCCGGCGACGTACCCGGTGATCGTCGCGCCGTCGAACGTGCAGCCGACGTGCGTCCACGCGGCGATCGGGACGTTGCCTCCGCGCGCGGCGCCGGTGCTCGCGCGGCAGCGGAGCGTGCCGTCCTGCTCGACGAGCATCGCGAAGCGGCCGTCGACGGAGAAGACCGTGTCGTCGCCGAAGGAGATGGGATCGCGATAGACCCACGCCTCGATCGTCGCCGCGTTCGCGTCGAAGGCGCCCGAGGGGGCGAGGCGGATCTCGGTCGCGTCCTCCATCTTCAGGGCCTGACCCTGCTTGCCGGCGGTGAAGCCGACGGCGATCGCCTTCTCGGCGACGAGCTTGCTCGGCGATCCGTCGGCGAGCGATCCCTCGAACGCGAAGCACGCGACGAGGTCCGGCTCGATGCAGAACGGATCGGGCGGGGGACCGGCCTCGGCCTCGCCGGCGCCGGCGTCCGCGGGCTCGAGCGGCCCGCCCCCGTCCTTGGCCCCATCGCGGCGCCGCGAGGGGAGGTTGATCTCCGGCAGCTCGGGCTCGGACTCGTCGCCCGTGCACGCCGCGGCCCCGAGCACGAGGGTCGATGCGACCGCGAACGTGCCCAGGGCCACGCGTACCGGGACCATGAGGTTACCTACCTCCGCGCGCCTCGTACGTCGAGCGCCAGCCGCCGCGCTTCCAGCGGAGCCAGAAGAGCGTCGCGCCGATCGTCGTCTCTCCGACGAAGCCGAGCCAGCCTCCGAGCGATCCGAGACCGAGCTGCTTGCCGAGGAACCATGCCGCGCTGGGCACGCACGTCCACACGACGAGGACGCCGATCAGCATCACCGCGCGCACGTCCTTCGCGCCGCGGAGCGCGCCGCGGAGGACGATGTTCACCGCGTCGAGCACCTGGAACACCGCCGCCACGAGGAGGAGCCTCCGCGCGATGAGCGAGACCGCCGGATCGCGCGAGAAGAACTCCGCGACGAAGCCGCCGCCCGCGGCGAAGAACAGCCCGCAGAGCGCCATGAAGCCCACGGCGATGCGGAGCGCGCTCCGCGTCACCGCGTCGGCGCCCGCGAGGTCACGCCGGCCGAGCGCGCGGCCGACGAGCACGCTCGCGGCCTCGGCCACGGCGACGCCCGGGAGGAAGGACACGCGGATGGTGCTGAGCGCGATCTGGTGCGCGGCGATCTCCCCGGCGCTGATGCCTCCGAGGATCATGGTGAAGGTGGTGAACGCCGTCATCTCGACCACGAACTGCACGCCGGTGGGGCCGCCGATGGCGGTCACCTCGCGCGCGGCCTTCGCCATCGAGAGGGACGGGCGGGGAGCCGCTCGACGTTCCTCGCGAACGAGGAGGACGAGCATCGCCGCGAGCTCGAGGCACTCCGTCACCGCGGTCGCGTACCCGCCGCCGCGCACGCCGAGCGCGGGGAGGCCGAGGCGCCCGTAGATGAGCGCCCACGCGAACGACGCGTTGAACAGGTTGCCCGCGATGCCGACGATCATCGGCGTCCGCGAGTCACCCATCGCCTGCCGGTGCTGGATGAGCGCCGACAGCGCGCACGTCGCGGGCGCGCCGAGCGTCACCGCCGCGAGGAAGTCACGCGCGTAGGGGATGGCCTCCGGATCGGTGCCGAGCGCGCGTAAGACGCCGCTGACGTCGCGGCAGAGGACGAGCTGCACGAGGCCGAGCGTCGCGCCGAGCACGACGCCCGCGCGCGCATAGGCGAAGCCGTCGCGATCGCGTCCTTCGCCGATGGCGTGCGCGGTGCAGACCTTCACGCCGCGCATCAGGCCGAAGACGAGCGAGTAGCCGAGGAACATGAGCGTGGTGCCGATGCCCACGCCGGCCAGCGCATTGGCGCCGAGGCCTCCTACGAGCTTGGTATCGACGAGACCGATCGCCGTCTCGCCGAGCATCGCCGCCGCGATGGGCCACGCGAGCGCGACGAGCTCACGCGTGGGGTTCCGATTGTCCTGCGGCGGGGTCGGAAACGTACCGCTTTGCTCTTCGGGTCGCCCGTGATCGACGGTCTCTTCGCGGGCGACCGAGAGTTTCAAGCGTTCTTCCGAGCCGGGCTCGGAGCTTCGTTCAGGTGCGTCCATGACGAGCGCTTCTCCTTCGGATCCCCCATCTCAGGCGCCAACGCGTCCTGGGGGATCCGGGGAAGCACGTGCTGGCGATGGCTAGACGCAGACCTCGACGATGCAGACGCGGACGCAGCCGTTCATCGGCTGGCTGGCGTTCGGATCGAGGCGGCGCTGGTCGCTCATCGCGCGCTCACAGTGACAGACGGGGGCGCGCCGGTCAAACGTCCGCGTGCTTCCCCTCGCGCACGAAGCGGTACACGCTCGCGGGCTTCGATACGGTCGGGCGCTTGCCGCGCGCGGCGTCGATGAGGCCGTCCTCGATCATGCGCAGGAACTTCTTGCGGAAGTTGCCGGGATCGAGCGGCTCTCCACGGATGGCCTCGTGCACCGCGCGGAGCTCCTGGATGGTGAACGTCTCCGGGACGAGCTCGAACGCGATCGCCGTACGGTCGAGGTCCAACCTCGCGCGGGCGAGCGCCGCGTCGAGGATCTCGCCGTGATCGAACGCGAGCATGTCTCGCGGCACCTCGTTGATCGGAAACCATCGCGCGCTCGACACGTCACCGCCCGCACGAATGAGCGGCACGAGCGTCGGGCGCACGAGCGCGAAGTACGCGACACTGATGACGCGCATGCGCGGATCGCGCCCGGGCTTGCCGAACGCACGAACTTGGTCGAGGAAGATGCGTCCGGCCGCGCCGGATGCAAGCCCCGTTTCTTCTTCGAGCTCGCGCGCGGCGGCCGCGTCCAGGTCCTCGCCCTGGTCCTTCCGGTCGTCCTTCACCCGGACGAACCCGCCGGGCAGCGCCCATCTTCCCTTGAACGGGTGCTCGCTGCGCTGGACGAGCAGGATGCGCAGCTCCTTGTCCACCACCGTCAAGATGACGAGGTCGACGGTGACCGACGGGCGAGGGAAGTCGCCCGCCCGGTACTCGTCGAGGAACTTCTGCTCTTCGCTCGGCTCGGTCTTCTTCTTCGCGGCCTTCGTCGTCATCGGACAGAGGCCGCCATCGTACTACGGCGCGAAGAAGCCTGCGTTGGCACCCGGCGCCACGAGCCCCTGGCTCGCGCGCACCGCCGACTGGCTCACCATCCGGAAGACCTTCCGGATGGCGCTCGGCGTCGCCTGGGCCTGGACGGTCACGCATCCGTCGGGGACGCCCATGTCGCGCGCGACCGCGTGGAAGTCGACGTCCTTGCCCACGCCGACGAAGGCCAGCGTGAACTGCTCCGACGCGAGGACGTCCTGGCTGATGCGCTTGCAGTCGGCGGCTCGCCGCTTCGAGCCGACGTCCTCGCCGTCGGTGACGACGACCACGATCGACTTGCACGGCGTGCCGGAGTCGCGGAGGCGCTGCGCGTAGAGCACGTTCGCGGTGAGCGCGTCGCACCAGGTGTCGAACAGCCGCGTGCAGCCGACGCCGGCGTAGTTCGTCGGGTCGAGCCGGGTGACGTCGTCGAGGCCGACGTACGAGTGGACCACCCGCACGTCGTCGTTGAACGTCCAGAGGGCCATGAGGATGGCGTCGCGCTCGCGCGTGTGCGAGAGCGCATCGGCGAGCATGTTCGCGCCGTCGCGCACCGCGTCGTCGAGGCCGCGCGCGTGGATCGACGACGAGGCGTCGACGAGCAGGGTGACGAGGAGGACGTCGCTCGCGACGATGTCCTCCGCATCCTTGCCCGCGGCGCCGGCGATGACGACCGCGCCGAGGTTTCCGGTGACGAGGTTCTGGAGACCGTGACTCTTCGTGTTCGACATGGAGCTCTCCCGTGCACGCGGAGGCCGCGCGCGTCGAGGTGTTGGTGTTCGGGGCCGGAGCGGCCGGGTCTCAGAAGACGATCGGGTCGGTCGTCTTGACGATGTTCATGCCCGCGGCGCGCAGCTCGGCGAACGCCTCCTCGGCGATGCGCGGGAAGTCGAGCGCCTTCGGCAGGGGATCGATCGGGGGAGCCGGCACCGGGCTCGTCGCGTCCTCGAGGATCCACACCTTGCTCATCAGCTTCGGATCGACGCTCGCGATGTTCGCCTGCATGTCGCGCAGCGTGGAGAGCACGCAGTGCGACTTCGCCTGGCCGAAGACGTAGATGCGATCGAACTCCATCAGCATCTTGAAGAAGGCCGCGTTGAACGTGCCGACGCTCTGCCCGCCGAGCTCGCGCACCTCCGGCGCGAGCACCGAGTAGTTCTCGGTCATCGCGTGGGTGCCCTTCGTCTCGAAGTGCGTCTGCGCCGAGCGCACGAGCGAGTGGAAGATCGACGCCTCCATCAGCGCGGGCACGAGCGAGTGGCTCACGCCGCCGAGGAGCGTGTGGTACGGCCAGACGGTGAGCACGTACTTGCCCGTCGCCTCGAGCCGCTTGACGTACTCGAGCGCCTCCGCCGGGTGCGCCACCGGCTTCCAGCGGCCGCTCTTCACGTCGGCGAGGCCGATGGGGGTGAACGGCGCCGGGTGCTTGCCGTCGTCGTCGATCCACCAGGCGGGGTGGAAGATCTGGAACACGCGGTGCGTGTCGAGCGAGAAGTGGAGCTGGGTGACCTTGTCGAGGTTGCGGTAGAGCCAGTCGATCACGCGCTGCGTGTCCTCGACGGCGCCGGGCACGAACAGCGACGCGCCCGGGGTGCAGAAGCCGATCTGCGCGTCGATGCCGAAGGCCGCGATGCGGAACCGGTCCTGCGCCGCCGGCGCGACCTGGTGCTTCTTGCGATACTCGACGGCGATCTCGTGCACGAGACCGGCGCGCTCGACGAAGACCTCGCGGACCTGCGTGGGCTCGTAGAACATCGGGGCGGGCAGCATGGGGATCCTCCTAGGTTCTCAGGTTGTCTCGGTGAAGGACAGGTGGACGATCTCGTCGTGCGAGACCGCGTAGAGCGAGCCGCCGGGGCCGACGAGCAGCTCGTCGTCCGGCGACACGAGGTCCCTCGCGTCGGCGAAGCTGCGCGCGGGCACGAACGCGCGGCGTGCGCGATCGGGGCGGACGAGCACGAGGCCGTCGCCCGTGGCGCACATCACCGCGCCGCCCGCGAGGCACTTGCCGCGCAGCGACGCGAGCACGGGCGACGCGTCCGGCGCGCCGCGCTCGGTCGCGACGAGCTCGCCCTTGTCGTCGACGAGGTGCGCCGCGTGGACGATGCGGCCGCTCTCCTCGGTCGCGAACGTGAGGAGGACGTGGCGATCGTCGAACGCCGCCGACCAGTCGACGAGCCGGCCGGCCAGGTTGGGGAGCGCGACCTGCCGGAGCGGTCCTCGCCTCGTGTCGAACACGAACGACACGGTGATCGCGCCTGCGCGATAGAACGCGAAGCCGAGCGCCGCGCCGACGCGCACGCGCGTCTGGCCCTCGAGCACCTGGCCGATGCGCGTGCCGTCGATCGCGCGCACCAGCGCGTCGCCCGCCACGTGCACGAGCCCGCACGGCCCTGCGTCCGCCGCGAGCTCGCCGTGGACCGCCGGCACCGGGATGCTCTCGACCGCGTGGCCGTGCGCGTAACGGGTGACG
>JBDHVD010000502.1:0-6632 GCA_039809525.1 Labilithrix sp.
ACTCGATCATCTACGACGCCGTCGACGACGTGAAGAGCGCCATGGAAGGCCTCCTCCCGACGACGAAGGTGGAGAAGAGCACCGGCAAGGCGGAGGTCCGCGCGATCTTCAAGATCCGCGGCGTCATCGTCGCCGGCTGCTACGTGGTCCAGGGCAAGATCATCCGAGCGAACTTCGCCCGCCTGCTCCGCGACAACGCGGTCGTCTGGGAAGGCAAGCTCGACGCGCTCAAGCGCTTCAAGGACGACGTGAAGGACGTGGCCGAGGGCTTCGAGTGCGGTATCAGCCTCGAGGGCTACACGGACATCAAGGAGAAGGACATCATCGAGTCCTACGAGATCGAAGAGGTCAAGCAGAAGCTCTGACCGCCGCTTCGGTCTCGCGGGCGCCGCGCGATGGTCGAGAGACCGCCGCGCGGCGTCTCGCTTTTGTGTCCGGCTCGTCTACCGCGCCTCGAGGAGCGCCTTCAGCGCCTGCAGGTCTCGCTCGACCATCGCGACGTCGCCGGCCGGTGCGTCGAACAGCGTGAACGAAAGCTCGCTGCCGTCGCCGTTCGCGATCACGCGGACGGGCACGTACACGACCGTGCCGTCGGGCAGCGACACCCAGTGGTCGAGCACGCCGAACGCATTCTTCTCGGCGAAGCGGATGGGCAGCGACGGATCGAGGCCGGCCGCCCAGCGCGGCAGGTTCGCCGGTTCGGACACGAACGCGTAGACGTCGGCCGGGGAGCGCGCGAGCGAGACCGAGAGCGTGCGAGCGACATGCATGGGGCCCGCATAACACGGGCGTGATAAGACGATGCCGGCCATGGCGGCGAAGAAGAGGACAGCCCCGAGCAGCAGCAGCGTGACGGCGAAGGAGCGCCCCACCCGGGTGGCCGTCCGCATCCGGCAGGAGGCTGCGCGCTTCATCGCGCACGAGCTGGCCGACCCGCGGCTCGAGGGGCTGGTCGTGTCGAACGTGTGGCTGAGCAACGACCTCCGCGTCGCCAAGATCTTCTTCCGCATCGCGACCATCGCGACCGGCGCCGAGCACGAGGCGATGAAGAAGGGGGCCGAGAAGGCGCTCGAGAAGGCGGGCGGCCGCCTCAAGAAGGCGCTGACCGCGCGCCTCGGGCTGCGTGTCGCGCCCGAGCTCCGCTTCGTCTACGACGAAGGACAGGACGCGCGCGACCGGATCGAACAGCTCCTCGACGAGGTTCGGCGCGACCGCGGCACGAAGGCCTGAGCTTGCGAGCAGGGGCAAAGCGCGGTACACCTCACGCGCTCACGAACCTTCTCCTCCGCGACCTTGTTGGCGTCAGGGATGGGCGTTGCGCACTCCCGACACGCGCGGCTAGCGGGACAGCGAGAAAGAGCAAGCAGGCATGTGCCCCGGCGAAATTTGGGGCCGAGCCGCGAGATTCAGAGAGACCCAGTGACGATTTCCCAAGCGCAGCCGGACATGACCGGCGCGCACCCGTTTGCGGCCCTCGGCCTCGCGGCGCCCTTCGTGCGCGCGGTGGCCTCGGAGGGCTACTCCACCCCCACGCCCGTCCAGGCGCGGGCCATCCCGCACGTCCTCGAGGGACGTGACGTCCTCGGCTGCGCCCAGACCGGAACCGGCAAGACCGCGGCGTTCGTTCTTCCCATCCTCCAGCGCCTCGCGCGCGCGCCGCGGAACGGAAAGATCCGCGCGCTCGTCGTCGCGCCCACGCGCGAGCTCGCGGCGCAGATCGGCGAGCGCGCCGACGCGTACGGCGCGAACGTCGGCATCAAGAACCTGGTGATCTACGGCGGCGTCGGCCAGCGTCCGCAGGAAGTCGCGCTCTCGAAGAAGCCCGACATGCTCATCGCGACGCCGGGACGGCTCCTCGATCTGATGAACCAGGGGTTCGTGAAGCTCGATGGCATCGAGGTGCTCGTCCTGGACGAGGCCGATCGCATGCTCGACATGGGCTTCATCCACGACGTTCGCAAGATCGTCGCGGCGCTGCCTCGCGTACGCCAGACGTTGCTGTTCAGCGCGACGATGCCGAACGAGATCGCGTCGCTCGTCGCCAGCATCCTCCACGACCCGGTTCGCGTCGACGTCGCGCCCGAGGTGACCACGGCCGACAAGATCGCTCAGTGCGTCTACTTCGTCCCGAAGGCGGAGAAGAAGGCGCTGCTCCAGCGTCTGCTCACGACCGAAGGCGCGCTGCGCTCGATCGTGTTCACGCGCACCAAGCACGCGGCCAACCGCCTCGCCGAGCAGCTGACGCGCTCGGGCATCGAGGCGCTGGCCATCCACGGGAACAAGTCGCAGGGCGCGCGCGAGCGCGCGCTCGAGGGCTTCAAGACCGGCCGGACCCCTGTGCTCGTCGCGACGGACATCGCCGCGCGCGGCATCGACGTCGACGGCATCACGCACGTCTTCAACTTCGACCTGCCGAACGTCGCCGAGAGCTACGTCCACCGCATCGGCCGCACCGCGCGAGCGGGAAGGGCCGGAAAGGCGATCGCCTTCTGCGATACGGACGAGAGGCCGCTGCTCCGCGACATCGAGCGCTTCATCAAGCAGCGCATCCCGGTGGCCGGTACGGTGGACGCGCCTCCGCAGCCTCCGCTCCAGCACCCGCACCCGAACCAGCAGCAGCAGCGCCAGCAGCGACCGCAGCAGCAGGGGCAGCAGCGGCAGCAGCAGCGGCCGCAGCTGCAGCAGCCGCAGCAGCCCCAGGCGCCGCAGCCGCGGACGCCGGCGGCGATGCCCGGAGAATCCACCCGTTCGCGGCGGTCGCGTCGCTATCGCGGCGCCCGCGTCTACTGATCGAGCACAGAAGGAGGACGCATGTCGAACCCTAGCGTCAACAAGCGCCTGAAGGAACGCAATCGTCAAGAGAAGCAGCGCGAGAAGGCCGAGAAGCGAGCGCAGCGCGCGCGCGAGAAGGCCTCGCGTCCCGCCGGCGAGCCCGGTGTCGATCCGGACATCGCGGGCATCGTGCCCGGCCCGCAGCCGCGCGACGAAGACGAATACTGAATCGCGGGGGCCGCGTAGCTCCGCGAAAGCACGGCGCGCCCGTGCGTTTTCTCGCGACCTCGCTTGCCGGCGAGGCTCCTTGGGGTAGGAGACCTCTCCCATGCTTCGCCGGCTCGTCGCTCTCTTCGCTTTCGCCGTCGCGTTCGCCGCTTCGGCGCGTGCCTCGGCCGCCGTCGTGCGTGACGGCGACAAGTTCGCGATCGATCTCGGCGCCGCCCGCATCTGCTGGGTGAGCCCGCTCTCGCTGCGGAGCGAGGCCGACTGCGAAGGGCTGACGCCCGAGAACGTGCCGCTGCCGGCCGAGGACAAGGCCCGCGTCGTGGCGATGGGGCTCGTGCGGCTCGAGGAGCCCGGCGAGGCGCCGGATCTCGCGCTCGTCATGGTCATGCACGTGCCGGTCGCGTTCGTGCAGGAGGTCGACGAGCTGCAGGCGCGCGAGTACGCGAAGGGCGCCCAGGGCGCGATCGCCAAGGAGCTCCACGCCGGCGCGCGCATGCGCCCGGCGACGGATACGCGCGTGGTCCACGCGGGGAAGCTCCCGCTCATCCGCGCGGTGTTCGACGCCGACGGCATCCCCGAGGGCGCGGAAGACAAGCTCGTCGAACATCAGATCCACATCGCCGGCGTCGCCAGCGACGGCCTTTACAGCGTGGCGTGGCTCACGAGGCGAAGCAGCGCGGAGCGCATCGAAGCGTTCGCCGACGCCTCCGTCCCGTCGTTCGCCATCACGCACCCCGCACCGACGAAGGCGGAGATCGAGCGGCGCGTCGGCATCGCCGTCGGCGCGGTGATGGGCATCGCGTTCGTGCTCGTCGGGATCGTGCTCTTCGTCGTGCTGGGGACGAAGAAGAAGCCCGCGTACGTTCCGTACGCCCAAGGGCAGCCGGCGTGGGGCCCGCCCCCTGCGTGGCATCCCGCGTCCGCCGATGCCGAGGCGACCGCGCGGGCGCGGTGGGACTCGCCGTCCGGACCGTCGTGAGCCGGCGGCCGGCGATCACCTCCGCGTAGCGCTCAGGGGGTCACGACGAACGGGAGCGTCGCGCGCACGTGGACGTACGACGGCACGGGCGTCTTCCGCGCGGGCACGCAGCGCGCGATCGTCTGGATGCCCACGTCGGCGACGAGGCGATGGCGCCCGGGCTTCTTCAGCCACTCGCTCGGGACCGAGAACGTGAGCCGCTGGCCATCGACGCGCGTGTCGTCCGGCATGACGAGCTGCTGCGCGAGCTCGCCCTCGACGCCGATCTGCCCGGTATGCGACGAGAACGTCGCTCCGGGCGCGCTCGTCTCGACGACGAGCGGCACGCGTTCGCCGCTCGGCTTCACCGTCGGGGTGACGAGCCGGAGGGGCAGCCCCACGGCGAGCGAGCATTCGAGCTTCGCCTTGCCGTCGTCGATGACGATCGTCGACGTGGCCTCCTCGCCGAGCGGGACGTCGCGCCAGGAGACGTCGGCGCGCTTGCAGGTCGTCTCCGCGCCGCGCTTCGTGCTGGTCGTGCCGCCGAGCCCGGCGACGGTCCCCTCCACGCCGTTCAGCGTCACGGTCGTCCCGTCGGGGAGGCGCGGGCACATGTCTTCCTCGCCGGGATTGCCGAGGTGGAAGGTGAGGCGACCTTCGTTGCTCGACGGCGGCGCGTAGAGATCGAACGAGAGCGGATCGAGCTCGGCGACGCCGATCTCCGGCGCGTATCCGGTCAGGCATGCGCAACCGCGCTTGCTGCAGGCGGCGAGCGCGACGAGCGCGAGCGCGGTCAGCGCAGCCTGGTCACGTACCATGCGCCGCGCCATGCGGTCATCTCCGCGATGTCGAGGTGACGCGTCTTGCCGTCGATGGTGAACGTGAGCTTCGAGTGCTTCACGCGCCAGAGCGGACGCTTCCAGTCCTTCTTCTTCGGCGTGATCTGCATGACCGAGTGACCGAGCTCGAACGAGACGAACTTCGCCTGCTCCGCGCCCTTCGTCCGCTTGTGCGTCCGCTCGACGGCGCGGCGGAAGCTGCCGGAGACCTTCTTGTCCCAGGCCTTCTGCGGATCGGCGAGGTCCTTCGTCGCCACGTACGCGTCGCGCGGGAACAGCACGTCGCCGGCGAGGTCGGGGTTGTTCTGCGCGATCGCCTCGAGGAGGTGGCGCATGCGCGCGTCGAGCTCCGGGCCCCCGGCCTGGGGCAGCGCCACGTCTTCGAGGGACGGCCCCGCGTCCACCGCCGCGCCGGCGCCGGACGCGTGACCGCCCTCCGCGCCGCCGTCGAGCTTCGCCGCGAGGGCTGCCGGATCGCTCGTGCCGGCCGCAGCCGTCTTGTCACCGCAGCCCGCGCCGCCCGCCGCGATCGCGGCGGTGAGCACGGTCAGCATGAGCAGCCCCCGCTTCATCGCGTCGTTCGCTTACGCCAGGTTCGGCAGCGTGACAACGTCGACATGCAGGACCTCTTCGAACGCGCGGATCTCGCTGAGCGCCGCCTCGCTCGGACGCGACACGACGCGGAGCTTCGCGCACGACGCGCCGCCGCCCTCGAAGACCGTGTTGGTCACTTCCTCGACGTTGATCCCGTGACGCTTGATGACGGCGAGCACGTTCGCGAACGTGCCGACCTTGTCGAGCATGCGGATGACCATCTGGAAGCGCGCCGACGAGAGGTTCATCACGTTCTGCACGTTCGGCACCGTCCCCTCGAGGAGGAACGAGCGGATGACGCGCACCGTCTCGGTCGCGATCGCGAGCTGCGCCTGGTCGGTGGACGCGGCGATGTGCGGCGTCGCGTAGAGGAAGCCGCCCGTCGACGTCGGCGTGGTGAGGTTGAAGAGCTCGGGCGAGATCTCCTTCTTCCCGCGCGGCTCGTTCGGCACGACGTCGATCGCCGCGCGGAGCCCGCGGTTCACCACCGCGTCGCGCATCGCCTCGTAGTCGACGAGGTCGGGCCGCGCGCAGTTGATGAACATCGCGCGCTTCGGCAGGACGTCGAAGACGCGGCGGCTCACGACGCCGCGCGTGCGGTCGTTGAGCGCGAGGTGGAGCGTGAGGATGTCCGACTTCGACGCGAGCTCCTCGAGCGTCGCCGCGTAGCCGATGCCGAGCTCGGAGGCGCGCGCCGGCGTGAGGCTCCGGCTCCAGCCGATCGGGTGGAGGCCGAACGTCTTCGCGCGTGCGGCGACGTCGCGGCCGATCGCGCCGAGGCCGGCGATGCCGATGGTCTTGCCCTGGAGGCCCTCGGCCTTGCTGTACTCGGTGCGCTCCCACTTGCCCGCGCGGAGCGACGCGACCGCGTCGGGGATGCGCCGGTCGAGCGCGAGCATCATGCCGAAGACGAGCTCGCCGACCGCCGACGAGTTCTTCCCCGGGACGTTCGCGACGTAGATGCCGCGCTCGCTCGCCGCCTTCACGTCGATGGTGCTGACCTCGGCGCCCGCGCGCACGATGAGGTTCAGCGACCGCGCGGCCTCGATCGCCTTGCGCGTCACTTCCTTCGAGCGCACCACCAGGATGCCGAAGCCGCTGAGCTTCGTCTCGAGCGTCTCCTTCGTGAGCTCCGGTTCGTAGATGACGTCGACGGGGAGCGAGCGGAGCTCTTCGACCGCTCGGGGGTGCAGCTTGTCGGCAATGAGGAGACGCATGGCGGCGCGCATCCTAGCCGAAAA
>JBDHVD010000503.1:0-6622 GCA_039809525.1 Labilithrix sp.
AACGAGTCCGACAGGTCCTGCTCGCTCGCCGAGTGGTGCATGAGCACGACGGTGGGGAGCGACGTCCGCGCGAGGTCCTCCTTGCACCAGGCGATCTGCGCCTGCGGGATGCGGACGTCGACGTCCTTGCGCTCGTGGGTGTGGAGCACGACGAAGTGGAAGCCGCCGCGGTCGAAGGAATGAAAGAGCGGCCCCTCGCGACGCCACACGCGCGACAGGTCCTCGCGCGTGAGGTGGATGGTGTCGTGGTTGCCCGCCACGTTGACGAGCTCGGCCTTCGCGGTGCGGAGGATGTCCTGGCACTCGACGTAGCGGGCGAGGTCCGCGTCGCGGCTCTCGTCCTCGATGTCGTCGCCGAGGTTGACGAGCAGATCCGGCCGGAGCTCCTCGTTCATCCGCCGCACCACCTCCCTCGTGAGGGCGCCGGCGTGGTGGGTGAGCTTGCGGAGCTTGCCCTCGTGGAAGGCTGCGGGTCCGAAGTGGAGGTCGGTCACGAAGCCGATCGTCAGCGCCACGGGCCGCATGGTACCTTGTCCCGCCGATGCGCCCCGTCCTCATCGGCGCCGGACGCGGCAGCCGGCTCGAGCACCGCACCGACGAGCTGCCGAAGACCCTCGTGCCGGTCATGGGCCGGCCGATGCTCGACTGGATCCTCGACGCCCTCGCGGAGGCCGGCTTCTCCCGCAAGGACGTCGTGTTCGTGTGCGGCTACCGGGCCGACGTGCTCCGCGCCCGCTACCCCGAGTTCACGTACGTCGAGAACACGGACTGGGAGAACAACAACATCCTCGCCTCGCTCATGTGCGCGCGCGAGCACCTGAAGGACGGCTTCGTCTCCTCGTACACGGACATCGTCTACCGCGGGAAGGCGGTGCGGGACGTCGTCGCGTCTCCGCACGACGGCGTCCTCGTCTGCGACACCGACTGGCGCCGCCGCTACGTCCGCCGGACGCGGCACCCGGAGAGCGACGCGGAGAAGATGCGCGCCGAGGGCGAGCGGGTCATCGAGGTCTCCCGCACGATCACCTCCGACGAGGCGACGGGCGAGTTCATCGGCGTGGCGAAGTTCACGCCCGAGGGCGCGCGCGAGCTGTGCGACGCGTTCGACGTCGCGCGCATGAGCGAGAAGACGCTCGGCGATCGTCCGTTCGAGAAGGCGTACCTCATCCACCTCTTCCAGTGGATGATCGACCGCGGCGCGGCGTTCCATCGGGTGGACACGCCCGGCGGCTACATGGAGATCGACACGCTCGAGGACCTCGAGCTCGCAGAGACGTGGTGGAACGGAGGGTCGTGATGCTGTTTCCGACGACGGTGGTTGGCTCTCTCCCGCGGCCCCTCTGGCTGAAGGAGCTCTTCGACGAGATCCACGAGGGCAAGGTGACGAGCGAGGAGCGCGAGCGGCTCCTCGACAACGCGGTGCCCTTCGCCATCGCGCTCCAGGAGGCCGCCGGGGTCGACATCGTCAGCGACGGCGAGTGGCGCCGCTTCTCGTACGTCGCGGTGATCACCGACGTGGCGACCGGCTTCAAGCGCGAGCTGTCGGGCGAGAAGCGCGACGGCAAGTACTGGCACACGGTCACCGGCGAGGTGAAGCCGGGCGACGCGAGCGTGCTCGCCGGTCACGCGAAGTTCGCCATCGCGCACGCCAAGCGCCCGGTGAAGGTGGCGCTCCCGAGCCCGTATCTCCTCAGCGTCCGGATGTGGGACGAGGGCGTGTCGCGCGAGGTCTATCCGACGCGCGAGAAGTTCGCCGACGCGATCATCCCGATCCTCCGCGCGCAGGTCGAGGCGCTCGTCGCCGCCGGCGTGCACACCATCCAGCTCGACGATCCGCACCTGTGCCTCTTCGTCGATCCCGAGGTCCGGAAGAAGTTCCCCGACGCGGACGCCGAGGCGATGCACTGCGTCTCGCTCATCAACCGCGTCTTCGAGGGGACGAAGGGCGTGGCGAACGTGACGAGAGCGGTGCACCTCTGCCGTCGCAACAAGGGTCGCAAGGGCTGGGTCGGCGAGGGCTCGTACGACGCGATCATGCCGGCGCTGAAGGCGCTCGACGTCGACCAGCTGATGA
This sequence comes from Labilithrix sp., assembly GCA_039809525.1. Taxonomy (GTDB): domain Bacteria; phylum Myxococcota_A; class Polyangia; order Polyangiales; family Polyangiaceae; genus Labilithrix. The sequence continues at coordinate 2,075 of JBDHVD010000503.1, forward strand.
TGGAGTTCACCATCCCGGCGGCCGGCGACACGCGCTGCCTCCGCGAGCTGCCGGAGCGCGTGAACATCGGCCTCGGCTGCGTCGACTGCCGCGGCGAGGTGATCGACGCCCCCGAGACCATCGTGAAGCGCGTCGAGCAGGCGATGGAGCACGTCGACAAGGCGCGCATCACGCTCGCGCCGGACTGCGGCTTCGCCCCGGGCAACGCCGCCGACATCCCGGTCGACGAGGCCTACCAGAAGCTGCACAACATGGCGCAGGCGGCGGCGATCCTCCGCCGGAAGCATGGCTGAAGTCGAGCTCGACGGAGTCTCGAAGCGCTTCGAGGAGGGCGAGGGCGCGGCGCTCGCCGGCGTGTCGCTGTCCGTCGAGAAGGGCGAGCTCCTCGTCGTCGTCGGTCCGTCCGGCTGCGGGAAGTCGACGACGCTGCGCATCGTCGCGGGCCTCGAGGACGCGGACGGCGGCGCGGTGCGGATCGGCGGCAAGTCGATGGCCGCCGTGCCGCCGCAGGACCGCGACGTCGCGATGGTCTTCCAGGGATACGCGCTCTACCCGCAGATGACGGTGCGCGAGAACATCGAGTTCCCGCTGAAGATGCGCCGCGTCGACAAGGCGGAGCGGAAGAAGCGCAGCGACGAGGCCGCGCAGCTCCTCAAGCTCGAGCGGCTGATGGACCGCCTGCCGTCCGAGCTGTCGGGCGGCGAGCGGCAGCGCGTGGCGATGGGGCGGGCCATCGTCCGGCGGCCGCGCGTGTTCCTCTTCGACGAGCCGCTGTCGAACCTGGACGCCGCGCTCCGGCAGGAGCTCCGCGTCGAGATCGGCGTCCTCGTTCGCAAGCTCGGCGTGACCGCGCTCTACGTCACGCACGACCAGGTCGAGGCGATGACGCTCGGCGATCGGATCTGCGTGATGCAGAAGGGCAGGGTCCTGCAGATCGCGACGCCCCGCGAGATCTACGAGCGGCCGGCGACGAGCTTCGTGGCGACGTTCCTCGGCACGCCGAAGATGAACCTCCTGCCGGGCATCGCGGGCAAGGACACGGTGGTGTGCGGGCCGTTCGTCGTGCCCGCGCCGTCGCGCGCGCTGCCCGATCGGGTGAGCGTGGGCGTGCGTCCCGAGGACGTCCGCCTCGTCGAGCCGGGGGCGGAGGGCGCGGCGACGATGACCGTCGCGGTGGCCGAGCCGCTCGGCGCCGAGACCCACCTGCTCCTGCGCGCCGGTGACCTCGAGCTCCGTGCCCGCGCGCCGGGCTTCGATCCGCGTCCGGCCGGCAGCGAGGTGACGGTCTCGCTCGCCGGCGCGAAGCTCCACTTCTTCGCCGCCGGCGAAGCGGGCGAGCGCATCGCGTCCTGACGCGGCTTCAGCGCGCGAAGTCGCGCTGCACGGCCTCGAGGAGCACCTCGTGGTCGATCGGCTTGGCGATGTGGACGTCGAAGCCCGCCCGGGCGGCGGCTTCCCGGTCGGCCGCGCGCGCGTACCCGGTGACCGCGACGAGGGCGGGCCTGCGAGCACCGAGCGCCGCGTGCGCGCGCCGCGCGATCTCGTAGCCGTCGAGCGCGGGCAGGCCGATGTCGATGATCGCGACGTCGAACGCCGCCGCGGTGAGGAGCGCGAGGCCGGACTCGCCGTCTTGCGCGAAGGTCACGTCGTGCCCCTCCTGCGCGAGGATCGCGTGGTAGAGGTCGCGGGTGTCGTCGCTGTCGTCGACGACGAGGACCCGCCGCACGCGCTTCGTCGCCTTGCTCACGGGCGACACCGTTCCAGACGAAGCCGCGTCGATCAATGGGTTCGGGATCGCCGAACGGGGTCGTTCGGTCCTCCCGAAGGGCGCCCTCAGGTCGCGTCGAGGTTCTCGCGTGCGTTCGCGATCAGACGGTCGACGGCGGTGCGCGCGAGCTGGAGCGTGTCGCTCGACGGATAGATCGCGTACACGCCGGCGTTGCTCGGCGCGAGCGCCGCGAGCGCCTTCACCCTGCCGTGCTTGATCGCCTCGCGCGCGACGCTCCGCGGGACGAACGCGACGAAGCCTCCGCGGATCACCGCCTCGAGCATCAAGAAGGCGTCGTCGAGCTCGCCGCTCGTCTTGGGACGGAGCCCCTGGTCCTTGAGGTACGCGTCGATCTCCCAGTGGTAGGCCGACGAGGGCGGGTAATCGAGCAAGGCGAGGTTCTGCCAGTCCTCACGCGGCTCGATGTCCGGGGGACCGACCGCGACGAGCACCGGCCGGTGGACGAGCGCCGTCTCGAGCGTCGGCGTCGCGGTGTGGAGGGGCTCGGTCTCGCCGACGACCAGGTCGAGCTCGTGGCTGCGGAGGTCGCGCAACAGATCGTTGAAGTCGCCCATGCGGATCGAGGGCCGGCAGTGCTCGACCGTGAGCACCGGCATCAGGAAGTCGGCCGCGATGGTGCGCGACATCGCCGAGCTCAAGCCGACGCGCAGCGACATCAGCGGGGGCGCATCCTGGCCGAGCGCCTCGACCAGCCGCTCGCCCGCGAGGAACATCGCGGTGGTGTGCTCGAAGGCGTCGCGCCCCGCTTGCGTCAGCCGCAGCCCCGACGTGGTGCGGTCGAACAGCTGAACTCCGAGGCTGCGCTCGAGCATGCGGATCTGCTCGCTGACCGTCGGCTGCGTGACGCCGAGGCGATCGGCCGCGGCCTTCACCGCGCCCTCGGAGGCGGTCACGTGGAAATAGTAGAGGTGATTGAAATTGAGCACGCGCGCGAACCCTACCAGCGGAGCGACCGCGACGTCGATTCGGCCTGGCCTATCGGACCACTTCGGTCGCTCCCCATGCGCGCGCACACTCCTCGACGCCGAGCTCGTCGGCCTCGGAGACGACGAGGACCGCCACGTCCTCGGCGCGCTGCGGGATGCACGCGCGGAGCGCGGACGTCACCTCCCGCTGGGCGCGGAGAGCGTCGTCGAGGCCGTCGTGACCGGCGGGGAGGACGCAGCAGACGGCGACGTCGCCGCCCTCGACGAGGACCGCCGCGTAACGCGCACGCAGGGTCGCGCGGTCGATGGAGCCGCGGAGCACGACCAGGGTCCGACGGCGCATGGACGTCGGACAAGCAAGCCGTGCGCCCGCGGGCGCGCCCGCGAGCTCGTCAGTGGAACGAGGGTCGCGAACGACGCCGCGGCTCGTCGATCTCCACGACGATCGGCGCGCGGACCTCGACGAAGCGGTCGATGCGCGCCTTCGCCTCGGGCGGCACGTCCACGAGGGCGACGCCGAAGCCGGCCGAGGCGTCGGAGCCGTCGCGATGGCCGCGCGTCCAGCGCACGACCCCGCGGAGCACCGTGGGGGTGTCACCCGCGAGACCGAGCTCGAGATCGACGGGCGTGCCGATCGGCAGCGCGTGATAGGTCGCGACGAACACGCCGCCCTGCTCGACGTCGTACGTCAGGTCCGACCAGAAATTGTGCTCGCTCCTCTCGTCGATGGCGATGGCGACGCGGGGACGCTTCGCCTCGAAGTGGCGGACGGTCGGCGGCGGGATCGTGTCGTAGACGCTGCTCAAGGCTCGGGCCTCCTCGTTGTCCCCCGCGTCCGGAGAGCAATCGGCGGGCCAGCCGTACGAGGTCCAGTTCCGCGGGAAATCCGCACGTGGAACCCGCTGCCGACATCGTCGCTTGGACGGTCGCGACGGTCAGGTGAACGACCACGCCGACGCTGCGGCCCGTCGCTCCCGATCGCGTATGCTCGGCCACGCCCGTGCCCTCCCGACTCTCGCGCCGCGCCGTGCTCGCCGCCCTCGCGAGCGCACCGATCGCCAGCGGGTGCTCGCGCGCGGTGCGCGACGCGAAGGGGCGCGTGCGCTTGCACGTCTGGTACACGCTCGGCGGGCGCAACCGCGAGACGTTCCTCGAGATCGTGCGGCGCTTCGCGGCGGCGCACGAGGACATCGCGGTCGAGCCCGTCTACCAGGGCGACTACTTCGAGTCGCTCGCGAAGCTCCGAACGGCGATCGCGGCGAAGGCCGCGCCGGCGCTCAGCCACGTCGTCGCCGAGGTCGTGCCGTACCTCGCGCGGGCGAACGCGCTCGAGGCGCTCGACGGCCATCCGGGGATGAAGGAGGTCCCGTTCGTCCGCGCGCTCGGGCAGGCGGGCGCGTTCCGCGGCGGCGACGCGCAGCCGCTCTACGCCGTGCCGCTCAACCGATCGACGCCGCTCATGTACTGCAACGGCGATCTCTTCGCGAAGGCGAACATGAAGCCGCCCGCCACCTGGGACGAGCTCCGCGACACCGCGCGCGCGTTCACCCGCGGAGGAGGCGAGCGCTGGGGGCACGAGGTCCCCATCTCGTGGTGGTTCTGGGTCGCGCTCGTGGGACAAGCCGGCGGCAGCGTGTTCGACGAGGACGGACGACCGACGCTCGGCGGACCAGCGGGCGTCGAGGCGCTGCGCTTCTGGCAGGACCTCGTCCACCGCGAGCACGTGATGCGCCCGCCGCCCGGGCGCGACTACGACGCGTGGAACGTGACGAACCAGGACTTCCTCGGCGGACGCGCGGCGTTCATCTGGACCAGCACGGCGTACATCCGTTA
>JBDHVD010000504.1:0-6612 GCA_039809525.1 Labilithrix sp.
TCGTGCGTCTCGCGCGAGCCGTCGATCGACACCGAGACGGCCCACATCCCGGCCTCGGCCGCGGCGCGCGCACGCTCGGGGGTCAGACCGCGACCGCCCGTCGTCATCGTCGGGCGCATGCCGTGGTCCTTGATCGCCCGGATGATCGTCGTCCAGTCGTCGCGCAGGTACGGCTCGCCGCCGATGATCGCGACCTCCCGCGTGCCGATGCCCGCGAGCTGGCGCACGAGATCGACGCACTCGTCCGTCGAGAGCTCGTCGGGCCGCGCGCGGCCGGCGCGCGATCCGCAGTGGCGGCACGCGAGGTCGCAACGCAGTGTCACCTCCCACACGCAGAGGAGCGGCTGGAACTGCTCGTCCGTCTCGCGCGCCTCCGCGAGCGGAAGGTAGCGGCGCTTCGGCGCGGCCTCCCGCGACTCGTACGGTCCGTCGAGGATCGGCAGCGCGCGCGTCGGCCGCGGGCGCGCGAGGATCGCCGCGCGCTCCTCCTCGCCGAGCGGTGAGAGCGGATCGCGCGTCATCGGCTCACTTCTTCTCCGGCGCCTGCTTCTCGGGCGCCTTCGGGGGCTCGGGCGCGACGGCGTCCGGCATCGCCATCGGGGGCACGCCGTACGCCGGCGCGACGTTCATCGTCGGGGTCGGCGCGGGCGGCGCGGGCGGAGGGGGCGGCGGCGCATCCGTCTTCCCGCATGCCGCCACCACCGTCGCGGTCGCGAACGCGATCGCCGCGCGCGCGAGGAGGCGATCGGCCGGCTCGGGCGCCGGTTCGCGCGGAGCGGCGAGCGCGATCGCGGCGCCGCAGAACGGACACGCGCGATCCATCGCGCGGACGTGCCGCGCGCACGCGGTGCAAGGGACGAGCGACGTCATCGCCCCAAGCATCGCACCGTCGCGGAGGCCGGGCTAGTGTCGCGCGAGCACCACGACCCACGCGACGAACGCCGCGAGGACGAGGGTGCCGAAGAACGACAGCACCGCGACGAGGATCAGCCGCGCGGGCGGCGGATCGGACGGCAGCACGCGCGCGAGCAGCGACGGCTGCGCGCGCGGAGCGAGCGCCTCCGCGGAGGGCATCGGCGCGGGACGCATCGCGATCGAGATCGGCATCGACGGCTGCGACGCGGGCTGCACCGGCGCCGAGGACAGGACCTCGTCGAGGCGCCCCGTCGACGGCGCGGCCGGCATCGGCGCGGTCGCGTCCGGGAGCTTCGGCGTCGAGGGCACCGCCACTGCGCGGAGCGCGGCCTCCACCGCAAGCGGCGTCTCGCGCGTGGGGAACTCGTCGGCGGGATGATCGTGGCCGGGCTCGTCCAGCTCGCCGAGCGGATCCGAGACCGCACGCACCTGCGCGACGAGCTCGGCGGGCACCGACGCGTGCATGTCGAAGAGCGTCTCGCCCGAGTCGTCGGCGCTCGGATCGTCCCAGCCGTCGTCGACCCGATCGTCGGCCTCGAGATCGACCGGCGTCGCCGGCGGAGGCGGGATCTGCACGGCCGCGCGGAAGCCCGAGTCGAACCTCGCCGCCGCGCCCGACTGCAGATGCTTCGGGGCGACGTCCGAGTGCGTCCGCGACGCGGGCGAGCCCTCGTCCGGCACGGTCTCGACGGGCTTGCGCTTCTCGTTCAAGGAAGAGGCCTCCGGCGGTCGCGCACGCGCGAGCACGCCGCGTGCCGATCCGCGACCGGCGGCGGCACCACGCAAACGCGAGAAGTTTCGCCTACGCATGAATCGATCATGCGATCGCGCGATCGCAGCTTTCGATCGCGCCTGCTGCCGACTAGGCTCGACCCGACACCGATGGAGCCTCACGATCAGGGCGCCGGCGAGACCCAGCAGGTCTCCATCGATCCGGATAGGACCGGGCAGGCGGCGTTCGTCGTCCTCGTGGAGACCGGCAATTCCCGGGGCGCGAGCCTCCGCCTCGACGCGAACGACGGCGCGGTGCTCGTCGGGACGAGCCCGATCTGCGTGCTGCGCATCGACGATCCGCATGTGTCACGCCGGCATCTGTCGCTCGAGGTGATGCGCTCCGCGCTGCGGCTCATCGACCTCGGATCGACGAACGGCACGGTGGTGGGCACGCTCCGGGTGGGCGACGCCCTGCTCGAGGGCGGCGAGACGATCCGGCTCGGCGACACCACGCTCTCGGTGACGCGCGTCGCGGCGAGCACGCCGGCGAGCCTCCCGCCGCGCGCGGCGTTCGGCAAGCTCGTCGGACAGAGCGCCGAGATGCGCCGCCTCTACACCTGGGCGGAGAAGCTCGCGGCCTCGAACGTGCCGGTGCTCATCGAGGGCGAGACCGGCACCGGCAAGGAGATCCTCGCCGAGTCGCTCCACCTCGAGGGGCCGCGGAAGGCCGGGCCGTTCATCGTCTTCGACTGCACCGCCGTCGCGCCGAACCTCGTCGAGTCGGAGCTGTTCGGCCACGAGCGCGGCGCGTTCACCGGGGCGACCGCCACGCGCAAGGGCGTCTTCGAGCTCGCCGAGGGCGGCACGCTGCTGATCGACGAGATCGGCGATCTCGATCCGTCGCTCCAGCCGAAGCTGCTCCGCGCGCTCGAGCGGGGCGAGGTGCGCCGCGTCGGCGGCAGCGACACGATCAAGGTCGACGTCCGCGTGCTGTCGGCGACGCGTCGCGATCTCGATCGCGAGGTGCAGCTCGGCCGCTTCCGCGACGACCTGTTCCATCGCCTGGTCGTCGCGCGCGTGGAGCTCCCTCCCCTGCGCCGCCGCACCGGCGACGTGCCGCTGCTCGCGCGTCACTTCGCGCGCGAGATCGGCGGGCCCGAGGCGACGCTCTCCGACGCGATGGTGGCGCGCTGGGGCGAGCTCGACTGGCCGGGCAACGTGCGCGAGCTCCGGAACGCGGTCGCGCGCCATCTCGCGCTCGGCGATCTGGTCTACGACCTCGCACGGAGCGCCGACGACCTCGAGCCGATCCCGAGCGATCGCCCACCGCCCGACGAGAGCACGCTGCGCGTCGACGGCATGGTCGAGCGCGTGCTCGCGGAGAGGCTGCCGCTCGTGCAAGCGCGACAGCGGCTCGTCGAGGAGTTCGATCGCGCGTACCTCGCGCGCATGCTCCGCGACCAGGGCGGCAACGTCACGCGGGCGGCGGCCGCGGCCGGGCTCGCGCGGCGGAACTTCCAGATCCTGCGCGCGCGTCGCGGCGTGTAGACGCCTACGCGTGCCCACTGCTCACACCTGACGCGTCGATCGTGGCGGCGACCGGCGGACGGCGAGCAAGTGCCCATTTTTCCCGCACGGCACGTGGGTTGCTCGATCCGCGATCGCCACGATGTCCTTCGGTCCAGAACGTCGCTTCGCTTCGATCACGGTCGCGCTTTCTTGCTTCCTCGGAGTCGCCGCCTGCGGGGAGGCGGCGGAGACGAGCGGCTCCGAGGCCGCGCACGACGTCGACGTCCGGCAGAGCTCGCCGGCTCCCGGCGCGGCCGGCGCCTCGCCGTCGTGCACGCCCGAGATCGCGCTGACGATCCCCGCGAGCGCGCCGATGCCGTCGTTCGAGTGTCCCTCCGGCTGGGTGGCGCGCGAACGACAGACGGCGCTGCCGATGTCGGGACGCTTCACCAGCGCCACCGAGATCGTCGACGCGTACTGCACGCGCACCGACGACGCCGACGCGAAGGCGCCTCCGGTCGTCGGGATCGACTTCGCGAAGAACGACGTCGTCGCGATCGCGTACGACGGCGAGGTCGGGCTCTTCGCGCGCGGCGGCGATCTCTGGATCCGCCACGTCGAGCGCGGATGCGACGAGCCGCCCGCGTACCGCACGGTGCTCTTCCTCGTCCCCAAGGGCGAGGAGCTGCACGAGCAGTACTGCTCCGTCTCGTGCCCCTGAGCGTCAGGGCTTCACGAACGCGAGCACGAAGCGATCGCTCGATCCGCGACGCGCGCCGGCGGCGGACGGCGACGGGTTCCAGTCGCGCTGGTCCTTCGGGTTGCGGAGGAAGTCGGCCGCGCGCGCGAGCTTGAAGCCCGCCTTCTCGACGTCGGCGCGGAGCTCCTTCTCCTCGATGCGGTGCAGCGTCTTCACCTCGCTGGCGCCGGTCCCCGACCGGCCCGAGTGGTCGATGATCGCGTAGAGGCCGCCCGGCTTCAGCGCCCTCAGGACCGCCGCGTTCATCTTCGCGCGGTCGACGCCGAACCAGTAGAGGTCGTGGTACGTGAGCACGACGAAGACCGCATCGAGGTCGGTCGCCTCGGGCGGCAGCGGATCGTCGAACTCGCGGACGACCTTCACCACCTTCGCGTTCACCGGCTTCGCGAGCCGCGCGTTCCAGCCCTCGCCGGCGAACGTCTCGACGATCATCGCGTTGTTCTGGCTGTACACCACGCCGGTGGGGCCCACCGCGCGCGCGAGGATCTCGGTCGTGTAGCCGGTGCCGGCGGCGAGCTCCGCGACCTTCATCCCGGGCTCGATCCTGTAGAACGTGAGCATCTCGGCCGGCTTCCTCCCGCCGTCGAGCTTGCGGTCCTCGGCGTCCCGGTCGGACGCGGCGACGATCGCCCGCGCCTCGCGCGACGCGACGACCGTCTGCTCGTTGCTCGCGCTCGCGGAGGCGGACGGGGCGGCCGCCGGAGGCGGGGCGCCTCCGCAGGACAGGGTGAGCAGGACCAGACCGAGCACGCCGCTTCGCATGCGGCGCATCCTAGACCAGCGCGGTCAGGGAAGCGCGGCCGGCGTCGCGACCGACGGCGGCTCGACCCGGCGCCCGGTCTCCGTCGCGTCGTCGCTCGGACCGTCCGCCGCGCGCAGCACGCCCTGCACGCGGAGCGCGTGGACGATCTGCGCCGACGTCGTGGCGCGGAGCGCGGCGAGCTCGTCCTCGATCTCGGCGGCCGCGGCGTCGGGGATCCGGCGCGAGGCGGCGCGCGTCGCGCTCGGCATGAGCGACGCGTCGATCAGCCCGAGGAGGCGCGCGTGCGTCGCGATCTCCGCCGTCATGAACGGGAGCTCGAACTCGCCGCGCGGCATCGCCGCGAGAGCGTCGGTCGTCCGCTGCATCTCGCGTTCGAGGATCGCGGGTGTGGGATCCTCCGTGCGCGGGACGCGCGCGAGGATCGCTGCGAGGCGCTCCGTCGCCTCCGAGCGCTCGCGCACCATCCGCGCGGCGTACATCTTCACCTCGATGGTGACGCCTTGCGCCTCGGCGATCCGCGCCTGCTCGATCGCGGTCTGCTCGAGGACGAGGAGGATGCGGGCGACGTCCGCGGCGGTGAACGTCGCCACGCCCCGCACCGGCGCACCGGCCGGATCGTCCGAGGTCGAGGCGCTCGGGGCCTCCGGGTCCCCGCCCGCGAAGCGATCGCCTTGGTCCTCGGAGAAAGACCGACCCGTCGGAGCGCACGCCGCGAGGAAGAGCGCCAGGAACGCCGCATGTTTCGTTGCCATCGCGCGGTAAGACTGCAACGGTCATGCACGGCCGAGCTGCGTCGCCGCGCCGCTATGCGCGCTCGATCGCCGCGCGGATGCCGAGCAGGACGTCGATCGCGGCATCGTGAATCAGCTCGGGGCCTCGTCCGCGGAACGTCGTCCGCCACGAGATCTCCGCGATGCCGCGGCCCACGTGCAGCGTCGGCAGGGCCCACGCGGCGAGCGCGAGGATCGCGGCGGTGACGTCGGGGGTGAGCAGGAGCACGCCGCCGTCCGGCGCGTCGACCAGGAACGACTCGTCGAGCTCCGCGTCGCCCGTCTCGTCGTCACGCGCCAGGCGCAGCGCCTTGGCGATCCCGTCGAGCGATCCCATCGGCTTCAGGTCCACGCGCGGGGTCGCGTCGGGGACGCTCGTCCGGAGGGTGCTCGTGAGCTCGGTCGTGAACGCTTGCACGTCGAAGTTGCCCCGCGCGGTCACCACGATCGGCGCGCCCGCGACGGTCATGCGCGCGAGGTACGTGAGATCGCCCCAGCGCACGATATGCGAGCTGGGCGCGACCTCGCGGAGCCGCTCCTCGAACGCGCGGCGGAACGCGAGCTGCCGTGCCTCCTCGATGAGCCACGGGGGCCGCTGCTTCGGCTTCGGCGGATCGGGGACGTCCAGCGGCGCGGAGCGCAGCGTGGGCGCGAGCAGCAGCGCCTCGTCGTAGGCGGCGAGGAGCGCGTCGAGCGCCGCATCCGCGCGGGTGAGCGCGTCGATCGACTCCTCGTCGTCCGGCCGCGGCGCGTCGATCCGCGCGCGCAGCCCCGGCGGGAGCATCGCGCGGATCAGCGGCGCGAGCTCGCTCGCCCGTCGCTCGAGGAGCCCGCGCTTGGTCGCGACCTGGCTCTTCAGCCCGGCGAGCGGATCGCGGTAGAGCGTCACGCGCTCATGTTAGCCCGCCTCGCGGTACTTCGCGGCGATGCGCGAGGCCTTCTCGACGAACTCCTCCCGCACGTGCGAGGGCGAGAGGACCTCGACCACGTCGCCGAAGCCAAGGAGCCACCGGCGCATCGCGCACGAGTCGACGATCCGCGCGGTCACCTCCACCGCCCCGTCGTCCCGCGGAGGGCTCACCACGACCTCCCGCGCGTCACCGTCGCGGCCACGCAGGCCCTCGACGATCGTGCGGGCGACGAGCCGATCGACCCGGAGGTGGAGCGCAATCTCGATGCCC
>JBDHVD010000505.1:0-6605 GCA_039809525.1 Labilithrix sp.
GGTCGAGGCGAGCATCCCGCTCCTCGCCGGCGAAGGCGCGACGACGCTCGCGATGCATCCCGACGTGATCGCCCACGAGGCGAAGCTCCATCGATCGCGCGACGCGATCGCGACGCGGCTCTCGGCCTGACGCGCGGGCGCGTCACGAGGCGACGTTGCACGAGCGCGGCGCGCGCGTATGGTCTTGGAACGGCCGCCCTCCGAGCCACGCATGACCGCCGATCTCTACGTGCTGCGCAGCCGACCGATGCCCTGGGGAGACTACGGGGCGATCCTCGCCCACGGGATGTCTGCTCGCCTTCCACGCTGCGCTGGACGGATTCAGCTCGAACGAACGGGGCCGTTCATCCCGCCGTGGACGTTCCCCGGCATCGGCGACGTGATCGTCACGAACGCCGATCGCATCGAGCTCGCTAGTTCCGGGCTGAGCGGAGCATCGTTCGCAGCCGTCGACGTCGCTCACGTCGCTCGCCTCGATTGGCACGATTGGGATCGCAGCGCGGAGGCTCCGAGGGAGCACCCCTCGTCGGGAGCGCCGGAGGACTACATCCTCGGGAGACCGCACGATGCAGCGGTCGCGAAATTTCTCGGGCAGCTCTGGGAGCTGCGGTCGCCCATTCAGCCCGGCGTGGGTCGCCGTCAGCGGCTCAGCAAGGTGCCCGCGCGCTATCACACGACCGTCGCGTCGAGCACCGCGCCGGAGGAAGACTTCCTCCGCGTAGGGACGCTCCGACATCTGCTCGTCTCGCAGCGTGCGAAGCGCTGGCTCGAAGATCGGTTCGCGGAATGGTTGACATTCGATCCAGTCGAACCGGCATGAAGCACTCGCCTCTGCGTGGCTCCGAAAGTTCCGTATCGTGGCTGCCCTTCGTACGTAGCGGGCCGTTCGAGCGCGGCGTCGATGACCGGGAGCGTTGGGTCGAGCGCGTCGCCGGACCGGAGAAGTGCTCCCGGCCGACGAACGGTCCCTGCTCTTCTTCCATGAAGAACGTGCTTCGGGTGGCTCTCGGAGAGCGCTCCGACGCCTACCTTCGCAGGGCGAGCCGATGGTGCGAGTCGATGCCGGCATCCGCCGACGTGCAGGCGGCATCACGCGAGCTCGCCCGCAGCAAGCGAGATCGCAGGCGACACGCGTTGCGGCTCGGCGTCTCGACCGCACCCGTCAGTCGACGGCCGGCGTCGGCTCGCTCGCGGCGGCGCGTGCCGGGACGCGCTCCTCTTCTTCTTCCGGCAGCCATGCGCGCGCGGCCTTCTCGCGCGCGGCGCGGTCGGCGGCGACCTGGCTCTCGAGCTGGTCGCGTGCGGCCCGCGTGACCGACATGCGCTGGGCGTCGTCGGAGAGGTGCGGGAGGAGCGCCTCGAGCGTCTTGACGTTGTGCGTCCGGAACGCGTCGGCGAGCTCGCGCGCCTCGTAGGGCGAGTTGTCGAGCACCTCGAGCGCGTGGCGGGCAGCGCGGAGGGACGCCTCGAACGTCTCGCGCTCGATGCGCGTGACGCCGCGCGCGCGGAGCTGGAGATAGTGCGCGACGTTGCGCGCGCGGGCGACGATCTCGAGGCGGGGGAAGTGCTCCTTCACCGCGTCGACGACGCGCAGGCTCGCGTCGACGTCGTCGATCGCCACCACGAGGAGCCGGGCGTGGTGCGCGCCGGCGGCCTCGAGCAGATCGAGGCGGGCGGCGTCGCCGTAGAACACGCGGAAGCCGAAGCGCTTCACCAGCTCGATCTGATCGGGATCGTAGTCGAGGAGCGTCGCCTTCATCCCGGAGGCGAAGAGCACGCGGCCGACGATCTGCCCGAAGCGGCCGAAGCCCGCGATGATGACCGGCGCCGACTCGTCCTCGATCGCGTCGGCCTCGCGCGACTTTCGCGGATCACGGACGAGGAGGCGATCGTGCAGGACGAGGAGCAGCGGCGTCAGCGCCATCGAGAGGGCGACGACGACGGTGAGGATCTCGCGCCAGCCGTCGGGCAGGACGTGCTCGTCGCCCGCGACGCCGAAGACGACGAACGCGAACTCGCCGCCCTGCGAGAGGAGCGCGGCGAAGAGCCAGCGCTGCTTCGTCGGGACGCCGAGGCGCGTGGCGATGAGGCCGAGGGCGAGCACCTTGAGGGCGACGACGCCGAGGACGAGGCCGACGATCAGCGCGGGCCGCTCGCGGAGGAGGCCGAAGTCGATCGACATGCCCACCGCGATGAAGAACAGGCCCATGAGCAGGCCCTTGAACGGCTCGATGTCGGTCTCGAGCGCGTGGCGGTACTCGGAGCCGGCGAGGAGGACGCCCGCGAGGAACGCGCCGAGGCCCATCGAGACGCCGGCGACGGTCATGAGCTCTCCCACGGCGAGCACGAGGAGGAGGGCGAAGCCGGTGAAGACCTCGCGGAGGCCCGTCTTCGCCACGATGCGGAGGAGCGGGCGCGTGAGGTAGCGTCCGACGACGCCGACCGCGACGATCGCGCCGAGGACCTTCGCGATGCCGCCGATGCCGGCGCCGCCGCCCTTGGTGCCGCCGAGGAGGGGCACGATCGCGATGAGCGGGATCGCGGCGATGTCCTGGAAGAGGAGGACGGAGAAGGCGCTCTTGCCGGTGGGCGTCGCGAGGAGGCCGCGCTCGCGCATGGTCTGCACCGCGATGGCGGTGGAGGAGAGGGCGATCGCGAGGCCGACGACGATCGCCGCCTGCCTGGGCAGCCCCACGACGAGCGCGAGGATCGCGACGAGCACGCCGGAGGTGGCCATCTGCAGGGCGCCTCCGCCGAAGACCGCGCGGCGCATGCCCCACAGGCGCGCGGGGTCGAGCTCGAGGCCGATGAGGAAGAGCATGAGGACGACGCCGAGCTCGGAGAAGTGGAGCGTCGAGCTGACGTTCTGCACGAGGCGGAGCCCGAACGGACCGATGACGCAGCCGGCGACGAGATAGCCGAGCACCGAACCGAGACGGAGGCGGCTCGCGAGCGGGACGCACACCACGGCCGCCGCGAGGAACGCGATGGCGTCGACCATCAGGCTTTGCTCAGCCACGTGCGAGCTCCTCGATGCGCGCGCGGTAGGACGCGGCGTGCTTCGCCACGCCCTCGGGGCCGAGCTGGTGCGCGTTCTCGACGACGATCGGCGGCTCCCACGTCATGCCGCAGAAGCGCGCGGTCTGCTCGATCGGCGGGACGAAGGCCTCGAACGGGTGCGCGTGCATGCCCTCCGGACGATACGCCGACGGTGGGGTGCCGGTGGTGGTGACCCAGAGGACGCGCTTTCCGACGAGCGCGCCGCCCGTCGGTCCGTACGCCCATCCGGCGGTGAGCACCTTCTCGAACCAGAGGTGCATGAGCGAGGGGATCCCGTACCAGTAGAACGGGCATTGCCACACGAGGATCGAGGCCTCGTCGACGGCGGCCTGCTCGGCGGCGACGTCGATCGCGAAGTCGGGATAGAGATCGTAGAGCGAGCGGACGTCGACGGAAGGAAGCTCGCGGACCGCGTCGAGCATCGCGCGGCCCGCGCGCGACCGCTGCGGGTAGGGATGGGCGTACAGAAGGACGACGCGGCTCAAAGGGGGGCGGTCTCGATGACGACGTCGGTCGAGGTCATGAGCTTGTGGACCGGGCACTTGCCGACCGCCGCGTAGAGGCGCGTGCGCTGCTCGTCCGAGAGCGGGCCGTGGAACGCGAGCCGCACGCGGAGGACGTAGCGGCCCTGGCGCTCGGCGGAGTCGTCGCGCTCGACGTGCACGTCGATGCTCTCGAGCGGCATGCCGTTCTTCTTCGCGTACCACATCGCGGTGAGCGACTTGCACGAGGCGAGCGCCGCGTCGAAGTAGTCGTGCGCCGACGGCGCGGTGTCGGCGCCGCCGGCGGGGGTCTCGAGATCGGTGCGGATCACGTGGTTGCGGACCGTGATCCGGTGGGGGTACTGGCCGGGCTGCTCCGTCTTGGAGTGAAGGGTTTCCATCACGCGAGATCGAACACGAGGACTTCGCCGGAGTCGATGCCTTCGACGCGCACCGCCTTCTCGTCGGAGATCGCGGCACCGTCGCCCGCGGCGAGGTCACGCCCGTTGACCCGGACGCTGCCGCGCGCGACGTGCACCCAGGCGTGGCGGCCCGGCGGGAGCGCGAGCTCGGCGCTCTCGCCCTTCGCGAAGAGGCCCGCGTAGAGCACGGTGTCCGAGTTGAGCTTCACGCTGCCGTCGCGTCCGTCGCGCGAGGCGACGACGCGGAGGCGGCCTTGCTTGTCCTCCGGCCCGAAGCGCTTCTGCTCGTAGCCGGGGGCGAGGCCGGCCGCGTCGGGGATGATCCAGATCTGGAGGAAGTGGACCGGATCGGTCTTCGACGCGTTGAACTCGCTGTGGCGGACGCCGGTTCCCGCGCTCATCCGCTGGACGTCGCCGGGGCGGATGACCGAGCCCGTGCCCATCGAGTCCTTGTGCTCGAGCGCGCCGTCGAGGACGTAGGAGACGATCTCCATGTCGCGATGGGGATGGGGCGGGAAGCCCTCGCCCGGATCGACGCGGTCCTCGTTGATCACGCGCAGCGCGCGGAAGCCCATGTGCGCCGGATCGTAGTAGTCGGCGAACGAGAAGGTGTGGTGGGAGTCGAGCCAGCCGTGCTGGGCGTGGCCGCGTTCGTTGCCGTGGCGGATGGTCATCATGGGGCGTCTCCTCTGTACCCCACGGAAGATGCGCCGGAACCGCCATCGTGTGAATCGGCAATCGATTGACGGAATCCATCGATCGGTGCGATGGGTCGACCATGTACGATCGCGTGACGATCGATCAGCTCCGGGCGTTCGTGACGGTGGTGGAAGAAGGTAGCTTCTCCGCCGCCGCGCGGAAGCTCCGCCGAGTCCAGTCGGCGGTGAGCACGTCGATGGCGAACCTCGAGTCGCACCTCGAGCTGACCCTGTGGGACCGCTCGCGGAAGGTCCCGACGCTGACCGCGCAGGGACAGGCGGTGCTCGGCGCCGCGCGGCGCGTGCTCGGCGAGATGGACGCGCTCACCAAGCTCGCGGCGGGGATGTCGTCGGGGCTCGAGCCGTCGGTCTCGCTCTGCCTGGACGCGCTCTTCCCGCTCGACGCGCTGCTCGACCTCTGCGCGTCGTTCCGCAGGGAGTTCCCCTCGGTCGATCTGCGGATCGACACGCAGCTCATGAGCGCGGTGTCCGCGCGCGTGAAGAGCGGAGCGGCGACGCTCGGCGTGGTGAGCCCGGCGGCCGTCGTGGCCGGGCTCGAGCGCGAGCCGCTCGCGAAGATCCGCATGGTGGCGGTGGTGAGCCCGAAGCATCCGCTCGCCTCGGTGCGCGGGCCGGTGGGCAAGGACCGGCTGGCCGACGCGATCCAGATCGTGCTCTCGGAGCGGAGCGCCGAGGGGACGCCCGATCAGGCGGTGCTCTCGCCGCGCACGTGGCGCATCGCCGATCTGCACACCAAGCACATGATGCTCTGCGCCGGGCTCGGCTGGGGCAACCTCCCCGAGCACCTGGTGAAGGACGATCTCGCGAGCGGACGGCTGGTGTCGATCCGCCCGCGGGGCTGGGGCGACGACGAGCACACGCTCCACCTCTCGGCGATCTACCGGAGCGACACCACGTTCGGGCCGGCGCACCGGTGGATGCTCCAGCAGCTGCCGATCCTGTGCGCGCGCGAGACGAGGCCGTCAGGCGCTGCCGGGCGGAAGGACCGAGGGCGTCGTCTCGACCGGCGGCGGTAGCACGCCGAGCTCGCCCGCGTTGCGGAAGCCGTCGCACGCCTTCTTCAGGCCGAAGAAGTACGGCAGCGAGCGCCAGGTCATCTTCCACCACGCCCGGAGCTTGCGGCCGAACGAGGGCTCCGGCGGCTCGGGGAGCTTGGCCTCGACCTCCGTGAGATCGACCCAGAACTGCTTCGAGGCGCCGAGGCCCTCGAGCTCGTGCTCGATCGGCTTCGCGTGCTCGCGGAGCTCGGGGGCGAGGTGCGCGTGGACCGGCTCGCTCACGAGCACGTACTCCGAGACCGGCACCTCGTTCTTGAGCAGACGATGGACGTAGATGACGTCGACGCCGGCGAGCTCGGTGTGCCGCTTGACCTTCTGGAACGCGACCTCGCCCTCGTGCGCCACGAACTTGAGCTTCAGCTGATCGGCCTGCACGCACCCCTCGCAGGTGCAGACGCGATCGATCTCGATCTCCCGCTGCCGCGCGAGGAACGCGCGCCGGATGTCGGCGAAGCGCCGGGCGTAGCGGCCGATGTCCTCGTCCTTCGCGCACTCGGCGTAGAAGAAGGCGGCGTCGCCCTCGAGCTTCGCGAGCCGGAGGTTGCCGGCGCCGTCGATCACCGCCTCGAGCAGCTGCGCGACGACGTGCTGCGCGTGCGCGAGGTTGATCCGGTGCACCTTCATGAACCGGGTGTAGCCGCCGATGTCCGCGATGAGCAGGAAGGCTCGCTTCGCCACGGCGGGCGATTTTAGCTCACGATCCGAATCCGCGGACGATCTTCACGAGGCCGTCGACCAGCTCGGGCTTCGCGTCGAGATCCGGGCTCGCGGGCATGATCGGGCTCTTGCCGACCGCGGCGCCGCCGTAGAGGATCGTCTTCTTGATCTGCTCGTCGGTGACGCTCGCCTGCCACGCCTTGTCGG
>JBDHVD010000506.1:0-6602 GCA_039809525.1 Labilithrix sp.
GCGGGCTTCGAGCTCGCGGGATCGGCCGTGAGCGGGATCTCGGGGATCGCGTTCGCCTTCAGCCACTCGTCGATCTGCTTCTTCTTCTTCGGATCGAACGCGTCGTTCGACTCGCTCGTCATCCGGGTGATCTTGCCCGCGCCGTCGACGAGCTCGCACGTCGTGACCTGGGGATCGCGACCGCCGCCGGTGGCGCAGTAGCCGAACGTGGCGCCGTCCTTCGACCAGCCGACGTACTGCGCCGGATCGTTCATCCCGTTGCGGATCGCGTGGGGGTAGCCCTTGATCGCGATCGGTCCGGCGAGCGCGGGCGGGGCTGCGGGCGCAGCCGGCGGCGCCGCGCTGGTGGTCGCGCTGGCG
Source organism: Labilithrix sp. (assembly GCA_039809525.1). GTDB lineage: Bacteria > Myxococcota_A > Polyangia > Polyangiales > Polyangiaceae > Labilithrix. The sequence goes on from JBDHVD010000506.1 coordinate 361, forward strand.
CGCGCCGGCTCGGTCGTGATCGCGGCGTCGACGCCGGGGCTCGTCGTCGGTGCACGCGAGCAGCCGAGCGCGAGGACCAGGGCGAAGGGGAGGAGGGCGCGCACGGCGCCGAGCATACCGTCAGAAGGTCGCGACGAGGCCGCCCGGACCGAGGCGCGCGGTCTTCGCGGCGCTCGGCGAATCGACGATCGCCCAGACGACGCCCGCGGCGAGCAGGGCGAGCCCCGCGCCGCCGGCGACCGCCGCGATGGTGAGGCTCGTGTCGGCGGAGTCGGCGTTCGACTGGGCGGCCGCCTCGAGCTGCGCCTTCTCGTTCGGGTTGTTCGAGCGCGCCGCGAGCGCCGCGAAGTCGTCCGACTTCGACTGATCGGACAGCGACACGGCGCCGAAGACGCCGCCCGCGACGAGCCCCGCGACCCCGGCGCCGCCGAGGATCCAGGGCCAGGCGCTCGCCTCGTGGGGCGTGCCGCGCTCGAGCGCCGGTCCGGCCGCCGCGTTGCTCTCGGCGAGCGTGGCCTGCGACTTCGCGATCTCCTCGTCGGTCGTCGTCTGCGCCGCGTCGTCGGCACGGGCGGCCGGCGCGAGGAGCACGATCGAGAGGGCCGCGGCGAACACCCGTCCCCGCATGAGAGCCCGCATGGGAAACAGGTTAGCCGACGGCCCTGGAAGGCCGAAGTTCCCGTGAATGGACGAGGCCGCTCGTCCGTCGAGCGCCCTGGTGCTACGCTCGGCGACCAGGATGAGCGAGAGAGTCCGCGCCCGCTCCCCGGTCTCGCCGGGGGACGTCGTCGGCGGAAAATACCGGGTCGAGAAGGTCCTCGGCGCCGGCGGCATGGGCGTCGTGGTCTCGGCGGTGCACGTCGAGCTCGGACAGTCCGTCGCGCTCAAGTTCATCCTCCCCGAGGCCCTCAGCGGCAGCGGGGCCATCGAGCGCTTCATGCGCGAGGCCCGCGCGGCGGTGCGCCTCCGGAGCGAGCACGTGGCCCGCGTCTTCGACGTGGGAAGGGACGAGCAGGACCGACCGTACATGGTCCTCGAGCTCCTCGAAGGGCTCGATCTCGCGAAGCTGAATCGCCAGCGGGGACCGCTCGCGGTCGCCGATGCGGTGGAGTACGTCCTGCAAGCGTGCGAGGCGCTCGTCGAGGCGCACGCGGCGGGCATCGTCCATCGAGACCTCAAGCCGCAGAACCTGTTCGTCACGCGCCGCCTGAACGGGGCGCCGCTCGTGAAGGTCCTCGACTTCGGCATCGCGAAGGCGATCGGCCCGGCCGCCGTCGGCCAGCTCGCGCTCACCGACTCGCAGCAGGTGATCGGGTCGCCCCTCTACATGGCGCCCGAGCAGATGCGCTCGGCCCGTACCGCGGACGCGCGCACGGACATCTGGGCGCTCGGCGTCATCCTCTACGAGCTGCTCGGCGGACAGCTGCCGTTCGAGGGCGAGACGGTCACCGAGGTCTGCATCCGCGTCGTCAACGAGGAGCCGAAGCCGCTGAGCGCGCTCCGTCCCGGCCTCGATCCCGCGCTCGTCGCCGTGGTGATGCGCTGCCTCGCGAAGGAGCCGGACGCGCGCTGGCAGAACGTCGCGCAGCTCGCCTCCGCGCTCGAGCGCTTCTCGCGCAGCGCGCAGCAGGGCGGCCTCGTGCGCCCGTGGCGATCGTTCGAGGACACGCAGGACTCGCAGGAGCGGCCGCGGGTCGTCGTCCCGGCGTCCTCGCCGGACGAGACCGGCCCCTCGACCGCGGTGACGATGCCGTCGGCGCCGCCGCTGATGGAGCATCCCGCGGAGCGAAAGCTCGTCTCCACCGACGTCGCCTGGCAGAACGGCTCGAGCTCGCAGGCGGGGAGGAGCGAGCGCCCGCGCTCGTTCGCGAAGGGCCTCGCCGCCGGCGTCGTGGTGTCGATCGCGCTCACCGCGGCGGCGGCCGTGATGTTCGTGCGGGCGTCGACCAAGGCGCAGGAGACCGCGCCGGCCCAGACCGCCGCGGCCGCGGCGCCGTCGCCCCCTCCGTCCCCCGCGCCCGCGCCGGTCGCTCCTCCGCCCGAGCCCGAGCCCGCGCTCGTGACCATGACGCCTGCGTCGCTGCCGGCCGCGTCGGCGACCGTCGCCGCAAAGCCCGTCCGGGCGACGCCGCGCGGGCAGCACGGCGCCGCGCCCAGGGCCGAGCCCACCCCGACCGCCTCCGCCGCGCCTGCGGCGACGGCCGCGAAGCCCGCCTCCGAGCCGGTGTCGCCGAACGGCGCGCCGATCCTGCGCTGAGTCGAGTACCATCGCAGACCGCCTTGCGTCGTCTGCTCTCGATTGCATCCTGCATGTTCCTGGTCGCCGTCGCGGACGTCGCGCGCGCCGACGATCCCGAGGCCGAGGCGATGATCGCCAAGGGCGTCGAGCTCCGCGAGAAGGGCAAGGACGAGGACGCGCTCGCCCTGTTCAAGAAGGCGTACGCGAAGTCGCCGTCGCCGCGCGCCCGCGCGCAGGTCGCCCTCGCGGAGCAGGCGCTCGGGATGTGGGTCGCGGCCGAGGCCGATCTCGCGGCGGCGCTCGCCGCCGAGGCCGATCCGTGGATCGGCAAGAACCGCGCGGCGCTCGAGGGAGCGCTCGGCGTCATCCGCCGGCACGTGGGCACGCTCGAGGTGCGCGGCGCGGACGGCGCCGAGGTCGTCGTCGACGGCGTCGTCCTCGGCACCGCATCGCCCGGCGCGTCGTTCCGCGTGGAGGCGGGGCGGAGGACGCTCGAGATCCGCAGCAAGGGCGCGCACCCCTCGACGCGCGCGATCGAGGTGCCCGCGGGCGGCGTGGCGCGCGAGACGGTCACGCTCGTCGCCGTCTCGCGCGACGACGGCGGCGGCGGTGGCTCGAGCGGCATCGTCCGGGTGCGCGAGGCCGACGACGATCCGGGACGCGGCCAGCGCCTGCTCGGCTGGGCGTTCGTCGGAACGGGCGGCGCGCTCCTCGCGACCGGCGGCGTGGGCATGCTGATCCGCAAGGGCATCGTCGACGACTACAACGCCAACTGCCCCGGCCTCGGCGCGGCCCAGCCCGCGGGGTGTGACGACAAGGTGGAGACGGCGCGCACCTGGCTGACCGTGTCGATCGTGTCGCTCGTGGCCGGCGGCGTGTTCGCGCTCGGCGGCGTGGCCCTGATGGTCACCGCACCGTCGTCCTCGGGCGGAGAGCGCCCGAAGTCCACGGCCATCCGCTGCACGTTCGGTGGATGCGCCGGGACGTTCTAGACGGTACGATCGGCAGACATGCGTGCACGCGTCCTCGCGCTGGGAGCGATCGCTCTCGCCTCCGTCTTCGCCTGCTCCGACCTCAAGCGCGCCGAGGAGGTCCCGCCCGGCGACGACGTCGACGGGGGGGACGTGACCCCTCCGGGAGGCGACGACGACTCGGGGACGTCGACGACGGACGGCGGCGGGAAGATCGACGCGGGCCCTCCGCCGACGGACTTCGAGTGCGGGGACGCCTGGACGAAGACCACCAAGGCGAAGAAGGAGTGCGAGCCGAGGCAGGTGAAGATCGTCGATCCGGAGATCGCGATCGACGTGCCGGACGTCTCGATCACGCGGACGTCCGCGGGGCGCATCGGGATCGCGTACCACTTCCCGACGAACGCCGACGAGGGCGAGATGCACCTCGCGCACTTCACGCCCACGTCGCCGACGTTCACCGCGGCGCTGATCAAGCGCGCGCTCGGTCCGTACAGCCAGGCCGGCTACGCGGTGAAGCTCGCGGCGTCGGCGCCCGACACCATCCACGTGCTCTCGCACGACGTGATCGACGCGAGCTCCGGCGACGTCGTGCACCTGAAGCTCGTGGCGGGCAAGGAGCCGCTCACCGATCCGGAGCTCGTGCTCTCGGCGGTGAAGCCGCGCACCGAGCTCGGCTTCGCCGTCGATCCGGCGGGCAACGCGGTCGCGACGATCCGCGTGCAGACGGGGAAGACCGACGCCGGCGGTCCGATCGCGAAGATCGCCGCGCGCAAGAAGACCGGCGGCGGCGCGTTCACCGCCTTGCCCGACGTCGCGAGCGGCCTGTTGCCGAACGAAGCGCCGCGCACCGGCGAGGCGTCGCTGATCGTCGACGCGAACGGGACATTCAACCTCCTCTTCCACTACTGCGAGGTCTTCGCGCACTCGCAGCCGCGCTACCACACGCTCGACGGATCGAGCTGGTCGTACCGCAAGACGGTCGACAACGCGATCATCGACGGCCTCTCGGGCTACAGCCCGCGCGTGGCCGAGCACAACGGGAAGAAGTTCGCGGCGTACTACTTCCGCAAGGCGCTGCAGTCGCCGCCGGAGTCGGCCGATCTCCGTCTCGCGTCGTGGAGCCTCGCGACGGACACGCCGACGATCGAGATCCTCGACCAGACCATCCCGTCGCTCGACGCGCAGTACCCGCGCTACCGCGTCGCGATGGCGGTCGACGTGTTCGGCCTCGTGCACCTGGCGATCGTCCGGCCGACGACGGGCACGAAGGGCTACCTCGAGTACCGGCGGCAGACGCGCGTGGCCGGCGGCGGGGTGAAGTGGCTGAGCGACATCGTCGATCCCGACGTGCTCTCCGAGAGCTCGGACGCGCTCGTCGATCTGGTCGTGGACGACAAGGGGCGGCCGCACATCGCGTATCGCTCGGGCGTCGATCTCAAGGTCCGCTACGCCAGCCGCTACGATCGATGATCGATCGGGCGGCCTGGCGGTACCTCGAGGGCCCCGAGCAGATGCTGATGCTGCGCACCATCGGCGCGCCGGGGGAGGCCGCCGTGCGCGAGGAGTACCGGGCGTGGCTCGCCGAGCGCGGCGACGCGCGCGCCGAGCTCCTGGCGATCGAGGCCGCCGGCCCGCCGGGCGATCCGGCGCGCGTCGAGGCGATCCTGGCGAGCGACGAGGCCGTGCGCGCGTGGTGGTCGGTCGTGTCGTCGACGGCGCCCATCCGCAACTGCGGCGAGGCGATGATCGAGGCCACGCGCGTTCGTTTCGCGTATCGTTGTCCCCGGAGCTGGGAGGGGCTCGCGCCGACGGGGGAAGCGAACGCACGTCACTGCGACAGGTGCTTGCAGCTCGTTCATCTGTGCACGAGCCGCGAGGAGGCCGAGCTGCGCGCGCGTCGCGGAGACTGCATCACCGTCCCGGCTGGGCTCGCGGGCGAGATCGCGCGCGACGTCACGCGCATGATCACCGGACGTCCGGACCCCGTCGCCGAGTGGGCCGAAAGAGTGTTTTCGGCGAAGGCGGGCGAAGAGTAGATTCTCGCGCATCATGATCGTCCTGTCCGTCGAGCCTCGCTGGGTCAGTCCCTACGTGTTCGCGTGCTTCGTGACGCTCAGGGAGAAGGAGCTGCCGTTCGAGATCCAGGTCCTCGACGCGGCGAAGGGCGAGACGAGGAGCGAAGAGCACCTCGCGCAGACGTTCACCGGACGCGTGCCGTCGCTCCTCCACGACGAGTTCGGGCTCTCCGAGTCGACGGCGATCGTCGAGTACCTCGAGGAGATGTACCCGGAGAAGCCGGTGCTCCCGCAGACGCCGCGCGATCGCGCGCGCTGCCGCCAGCTGATGTCGTGGATCCGCAGCGACGAGACCGCCGCGCTCCGCAGCGAGCGCTCGACGACCACGATGTTCTATCCGACCGAGCGCGCGAAGGCGCCGCTCTCGCCCGAGGCGAAGGCCTCGGCGGACAAGCTCTGCACCATCGCCACGCGGCTCATCCGTCCCGGGGAGCCCAACATCTTCCCCGCGTGGAGCATCATCGACTCGGAGCTGGCCTTCATCCTGCATCGCCTGATCCTCAACGACGACCCGGTGCCGGAGAAGGTCCGCGCCTGGGCCGAAGAGCAGTGGCATCGTCCGAGCGTGCGCGAGTTCATCGAGCGCGAGCGCCCGATCGACGCGCATCCCTGAGACGTCGTGCCCGCAGTACCCGCATCACCGTCGCCCCTCCGAGTCGTCGCATCGCACGCGTTCGTGCCCCAGGGCGCGAGCTACGCCGTGCGCCGGCTCCTCCGGCGGCGGGTGCATGCGCTCCGCGGAGGGCCGGACGGCATCGGCGTGCTCTTCGGGGCGCGCGACGGCACGGTGACGGTCGAGGTCCTCGCCGCGGGCCGGGCGACCCCCGACGACGTGGCCTGGGCGATCGAGCGCGCGCGCGGCATCGCCGGCGTCGACGACGATCCCACGGAGTTCCTCGCGCAGGTGCGCGGGCATCCGGTCCTCGGCGATCTCGCGCGGGGCGCCGATCCGCG
>JBDHVD010000507.1:0-6581 GCA_039809525.1 Labilithrix sp.
CGCTGCTGGCAACCGGGTGCGACATATGGTCGCCCGGCCTGATCGCCGCGCGCGCGGGCGGCGCGCCCGCCGCCGCCCGCCGCGGTCGCCGCGACGCCGGTGGCCGATCTCCCCGCGGCCGCCGCCGCCGCCGACGTCGTGAATGCGCCGGCCGCCGCGCGCGCGTTCTCGCCGACGCTCACCTCCGCGCCCGTCGCGGCCGCCGTGAAGGAGGCGCCCGCCGCGCTCGCGCCGACGGCCGCACCGCCGGCTCCTCCGAGCCCGACGCAGGCCGCCGCGCCGGCGAGGGGGCCGGTCGACAAGTCCGAGATCTTCTAGCTCGACGCGCGGCGAGCGACCCGGGCCTCGACGGCGAAGAGGAACGGGACGAGCGTGAGCCCGAGCGCGATCGACAGGGCGGCGACGGTGGGGATCCCCGCGAGCGACGCGTCGGGGCGTTCGGTCAAGAGCTGCGAGCCGACGAACGCGCCGATGGCGGAGGCGAGGTGCTGCACCGCGGACTGCACCGACGAGAAGCGCGCGCGCTCCTCGGCGCGAGGCACCTTCGACGTCAGCGTGTTGTACGCGACGTTCCGGAACGAGTTGCCGAGCATGAAGCCCATGAAGACGGCCATCACCGGGATCGCCAGCGGCTCGCGGATGAAGCCGACGTAGATCACGAGCGAGACGAAGAGCGCGCCGAACGTGCCGACGCGCGCGGAGCCCCAGCGATCGACGAGCATCCCGACGAAGCGCGTCGCGAAGAAGCTGACGAGGCCGCCGGCGAGGTAGAGCAGACCCAGCCGCTCGCGCGGATAGTGCAGGTTGCCGAGCACGAACGCGGAGATGTTCGGGATGAGGACGAACCCCGCGACCATGACGAAGAACGTCATGAGGAGCGACAGCGCCAGATCGGGGCGCACCAGGTCGAGCAGGTCGCGGAGGCGCGAACGCGGCTCGCGCGCGGCGTCGAGGTGTCCCGCGAGCGGAGGCAGCACGACGTAGGCAAAGGTCCCGAGCATCGCGCCGAGCACCGCGACGGCGATGAAGGGGAGCTTCCACGAACCGCGGCGCGCGAGCTCGAGGCCCGCGGGGACGCCGAGCACCGATGCGACCGCGAACGCGCCCATGACCGCGCCCATCGCCTTGCCCCGTCGCTGCGGCGGGATCACGTCGGCGATGATCGAGTACGCGATCGAGGTCGCGGGGCCGCCGAACGCGCCGGCGACGACGCGCGCGAGCATCAGCGTCGCGAGGCCGGTCGCGAGCGCGCCCGAGAGCGTGCCGGCGACGAGGCCGAGCATCGCGACGGCGAGCGCCTTCCGCCGATCGAAGCGATCGAGGAAGAACGCGCCCGCGAGACCGGAGACGCTCGCGGCCGCGGTGTAGCTCCCGCCGACGTAGCCGAGATGCGACAGCGGGATGCCGAGGGCCTTCGCGAAGTCGGGCCCGAGCGGCATCACGATCATGAAGTCGAGGATGTTCACGAACTGCACCGCCCCGACGCAGAACACGATCGCGCGCTCGGACGGGTGGTCGGACATCGTCGAGCCGAGGATACGAAAAGTTGTCCCCTCTGCGTGCGCTCCGATAGCGGGAGGTCATGCCCCGCGCCTCTCTCGCCTCGATGGTCGCGTCCTCCGCCGTGCTCCTCGCCGCGTGCGGAGGCCTCACGGATCAGAGCAGCTCGCGCGAGAGCCCGGGCGGCGACGTCACCGCGCCCGAGGGCTCGACCGGCGCGGCGAGCGGCAGCGGGCAGCCCGCGGCGAAGGCCGAGCGCGTGGCCGTCGACGTCGGCGTGCCGAGCGCGATCGCCGTCGCGTCCGACCGGGTGCTGTTCACCACGAGCAAGACGAAGCTCCACGGCGAGCTCCGCGACGCGGCCGGTCTGTTCGTCGTGCACAAGCGGCTCGGCCCGGCGCTGCTCGTCGCGATGGACGACAAGGGCGCGCGCTTCGACGCGCTCGCGGTCGATGCCGAGCACGCGTACGTCGCGACCAGCGACGCGCGGCTCATCCGCGTGCCGCTGGCGGGCGGGGCGGAGACGCCGATCGCCGAGCTCCCCGCGCCCGCGGTGGCCATCGCGCCGGCGGGCAATCACGTGTACTTTGCAACTGCCACGGGCGTGATCGAGCGCGCGCCGGTGGACGGCGTGGGCGCGATCGAGCCGGTGGCGACCGTCGCGGGCCGCCCGCGCGCGATCGCGGTCGACGACCAGGGCGCGGTCTACGTCGCCACCTCGATGGAGAGCGAGGGCGGCTCGATCGTGAAGGTGGCGTCCGAGGGCGGCGAGCCGACCGTGCTCGGCACGTCGGCGGCGTCGCCGTGCGCGATGACGCGCGCGGGGCACGAGCTGTTCTTCACCGCCGAGAGCGCGGTGCATCGCCTGCTCGTCGAGGGCGGTCCGCCGGCCACGGTCGCGGCCGGGGCGTCGTCGGCGTGCGCGATCGCGACCGACGGCGCGGACCTCTGGTTCGCCGGCGGGGCGGGGCTCATGCGTGCGCCCGCCGCCGGAGGTCAGCCGATCGCGGTGCCCGCCGCGAGCAAGGCGCTCGCGACGCCGGGCACGGTCGCGGTCGACGCGTCGCACGTCTACTGGCTCGAGGGAACGGCCGTGCTGCGACTCGCGAAGCCGCTGCGCTAGGGTCCTCCGCGTGGCGTGGACCGTCGATTCCTGGAAGGACAGACCCCGTGCGCAGGACGTCGCGTACGACGACCCGCGCGCGGTCGCGGGCGTCGTCGAGAAGCTCCGCCAGCTCCCGCCGCTCGTGACGTCGTGGGAGGTCGAGGCGCTCAAGAGGCTCGTCGCCGACGCGCAGGAGGGCAAGCGGTTCCTCCTCCAGGGCGGTGACTGCGCCGAGACGCTCGCCGACTGTCAGCCCGGGATCATCACCAACAAGCTGAAGATCCTGCTGCAGATGTCGCTCGTGCTCGTGCACGCGAGCAAGAAGCCAGTGGTGCGCGTCGCACGTCTCGCCGGGCAGTACGCGAAGCCGCGGAGCAACCCGACCGAGACCCAGAACGGCGTCACGCTGCCGAGCTACTTCGGCGATCTCGTGAACCGGCCCGAGTTCACGGCCGACGCGCGGCGCGCCGATCCGCGCGCGATGCTCGACGGCTACAGCCACGCGGCGATGACGCTCAACTTCGTCCGCTCGCTCTCGGCCGCGGGCTTCGCCGATCTCCACCACCCCGAGTACTGGGACCTCGGCTTCATGACGCGCGCCGATCTCCCGGACGAGATCCGCCAGGAGTACCGGCAGACGACGCACGAGCTCGGCGAGGCGATGCGCTTCATGGAGGCGCTCGGCGAGAGCAGCGTCCACGAGCTCTCGCGCGTCGACTTCTACACCAGCCACGAGGGCCTGAACCTCCACTACGAGTCCGCGCAGACGAGGCGCGTGCCCCGGCGCGAGGGCAACTACCTGCTCACCACGCACATGCCGTGGATCGGCGAGCGCACCCGCGCGCTCGACGGCGCGCACGTCGAGTTCTTCCGCGGCGTCACGAACGTGGTCGGGGTGAAGCTCGGACCGAAGGTCGATCCGAAGGACGCGCTCGAGCTCTTCCGCGCGCTCGACCCGACGAACGAGCCGGGCAAGCTCGTCGCGATCACGCGGATGGGCGCGGCGAACGTCGAGCGGGCGCTCCCGCCGCTGGTGGAGACGGTGAGGGCCGCCGGTCGCCGCGTGCTCTGGGTGTGCGACCCGATGCACGGCAACGGCATCGTCACGCAGTCCGGCCTGAAGACGCGGAGCTTCGACGACATCCTCCTCGAGATCGAGCGGTCGTTCGCGGTGCACCGCGGCATCGGCTCCGCGCTCGGCGGCGTCCACTTCGAGCTGACCGGCGACGACGTCACCGAGTGCATCGGCGGCGGGGTCGACGAGAGCGATCTCGACAAGCGCTATCTCTCGGTGTGTGATCCGAGGCTGAACTACCGGCAGGCGCTCGAGATGGCGTTCCGCATCGGCCGCTGGATGGCGGCGCCTCGCCGGTCGTGACGCGCGGAGATGACCGGGTCGGCGACCTTCCACTGCCCCTTCTGCGGCGCACCGATCGCGGGGAGTCATCCGGGGGCGACGTTCGCGTGCCCCTACTGCCGCGCGAAGGTCGTCGCGCCGGGCGCCGGGGGGATGCCGTCGTTCGATCGCCACGAGCACGCCCCGAGCGGTCCGTTCTCGGGAGGCTCGTACTCCGCGGTGGTCGCGTTCGATCCGCGCGCCGGCTTCCTCGCGATCGGAGGGCACGCGCCCGTCGGCGAGCCGGCGCGGCTCCGGGCGTGGGACCTGCGGGCGGGCCGATCCGCATGGGAGGCGCTCTCCGGACAGGGCTGGCTCGAGGACACCTCGCGCGACGAGCTCTGGGTGCGGGGCTCGAGCGTGTACGTCGCGAACAGGCGGCAGCTCGTGGCGCTCGACCTCGCATCGGGCGCCCAGCGGTGGGTCGCGACCCTGTCGGACGTCGCGAGCGACATCGCCGACGCGTTCCCCGCCGGAGGACGCGGGGCGATCCTGGTGTCCACCATCGATCACCACCTCTTCGCGCTCGATCGCGACGCCGGCCACGTCCTCTGGCATCGCTCGTTCGGGGACAAGGACCTCGCGCTCCAGGCGGTCGAGGGCATGGGGGTGTGCGTCGTGCGCTGGGGCAGCCCGTACGTGAAGGTCGATCTCGTGAGCCCGGGCCATCCGCAGCCGATCGCCTCGCTCGGCCACGATCACTGGTCGACCGACCTCGGGCTCGCGCGCGTCGCCGGGCGCAGCGTCGTGACCGTGGCGGAGGACATGGGCGGCGAGGGCGACGAGGAGGGGCTCCTCGGTTTCGACGCGGTCACCGGGCAGCGGCACTTCTTCGACCGGGTGGAGGACCTCGAGCACGACGACGTCGCGCCGTGCGCGATGGGGCCGCGGGTGTTCGCCGCCACCTCGGACAAGCACGGCATCTACGTCGGGCCGAAGGGCCGCCGGATGCCGAGCCCCGTCCCGAGCCACGAGGTCGCCGCGTTCTGCGCGGCCGGGCCCACGCTGGCGATCCTGCTCCGGAAGGCGCACGGCACGCCGGTGCGGCGGGTGATCGGGATCGATCCGCAGACCCTCGCGTTCCGCTTCGATGCGGGCGAGGCCGGCAGCGAGCCCGACGACGCATGGGAACGTCAGATGGCGACCGACGGCTGGTCGCTCGTCTTCGTCGCCGCGCTCGACGACGATCGCCACGAGCTGCGGAGCGTCGACACGACCAGCGGCCGCAGGCTCTGGAGCCGCGCGCTCGACGGCCGGTGGGTCTCGCACCGGTTCCTCGGAGGCCACCTGGTCGTCCGTACCGAGGACGGTCTCCAGATCCTCGCGCCGTCGTCGGGCGAGCCGATCGCATCCCTATCGGGATGAGTCAGCGCGTCGCGAGCGCTTCCATGCCAGTTCAGAATCGCGCACTTACGCGAGCTCTACTGGACGTCAGCTCAGGTGTTGCGAGAAAACGACACCCGCTGCCTTGACCGATCCCCGAGGGGCATTGTAGCGATGGGGAACAATCCGGAGGGCGTCCCCGTGGAGGGTTCTTCACGCGGGCGCTTTCGAGAGTTTCGGAGTAGTAAGCCGGCCTCTCGGATGCGGGCGTCGCATCTCGGCGAATCGACACGAGCGAAGAGGTTCGAAGCAGATATGGGCAGTCGGATGAGTTGGCCTCAGATTCGGCAGAGCGACGAGTACCGCGGCCGTTGGGTCGCGCTCGACAATTGCCGGTACGACGCGAGGACCGCACAGCCCGTCGAGGGCACGATCATCGACTCCGACGAAGACCTCGTCGAGCTCTGCACGCGCATCCGCCAGAGCGAGAACAAGCACTGCGCGATCCTGTTCTGCGAGGAAGGCGTCGAGGAGACGCCCCCGCCGTCGTCGCAGCAGCGCCGGGCGACCTATCCGCCCGCGGCGCACTGAGCCTCTCCTCCTATTTCTCGTCGTCGTTCCGCTCGCCGCGTCCGACGTGACTCGGGAGCGGCGGCCGCGGCTTCGTGCCGGTCGTCGGCTCGACGTCCGGCTGCGAGGGTGACGGCGGTCGCTGCACCGGACGGATCATCGGCCGCGCCGCACCCACCGGGGCCGCGACCGGGATGCGACCGACGCTCCCGGCGGGCGGACGAACCGGCAGGCCGGGCGCGGACGCCGGCGGTGCGGGCAGCCGGCTCGACGGCGGAGCCGCAGCAGGCACGCGACCCACGGACGGCGGCGGCGCGACGGGGACGCGCCCCGCGGAGGACGGCGTCGGGGGCGCGACGGGGAACCGTGCCGAGGCCGGCGGGGCCGCGACGGGGATCCGGCCCGACGACGTCGGTCCGATGGCCGCGCCCGACGCGGCCGGTGCGCTCGGGTCCGCCTTCACGACCTTGCGGACGAGCAGCGGCTTCGCGCTGCCGGCCGGGAGCGGCGCGGGGCGCGCGACGCGCTCGTACGGATGCGACGGCGCGGGCGGACGCGGCGCGGAAGCCGGCGGCGGCGCGGCCGGCGGAGGCGAGGGCGCGCGCGGGGCAGGCGGGACGGTGTCGGCCGGCGGCCGCTCGAACTTCGCCGCGGCGCGATCCGCCTCCGCGAGCACCGCGTCGAGAT
>JBDHVD010000508.1:0-6546 GCA_039809525.1 Labilithrix sp.
CCCCCGCCGTAGCCGTCGACCACGAGGTACACCGGCGTGTTCGCGAACACCGGGACCTCCATCGTCGTGGTCCCGCCGGTGCTCGACGAGACGTCGGCGCACTTCGACTCGCTCGTCGAGAGATCGCACGTCGTTCGCGCCGAGACGATCGCGCTGAAGTCGGCGGTGAGCGTGACGATCGCCTTGCCCGACGACGGCGAGGTGATCGCGTAGACGACGTCCCGCGCCGAGCCGCCGCCGCACGCGCTGCCGTAGTGATTGAACGCGCCCTTCGTCGAGCCGGTGGCGGTGCCCACGAGGAGCTGGCCGTTCGGCGTGAGGGCGATCGCCTTGCCCGGGCACGCGTCGCCCTCGAAGGCCGACTCGACCGTGCACTTGGCGCTGCAGCCGTCGCCGTCGTCCTCGTTCCCGTCGTCGCAGGTCTCGCCGCTCTCGACCTTATTGTTGCCGCAGACGGCCGGCGCGCCGCCGTCCGGCTCGTCGACGGGGCCGTCGGTACCGGCCTCGGCCTGCGTGATGCCGGAGTCGGGGATCACGCTGCCGCCGCCGTCGACGGACAGATCGGGATCGGCGCTGTCCGCCGAGCACGCGGCGAGCGCGAGCGCGCCGCCGAAGACGATGCTGGCCGTGATGCCCGTGATGCGTAGCCGGCTCATGGAGTCACCGTGATCGAGAGCTTCGCGACGCCGGAGGATGCGTTCATGCCGTCGACGAAGACGTACGTGGGGATGTTCTTCTTGACCGCGGCGTTCACGGTCGTGAGGTTCGAGCCCGAGCAGCTCGACTTGGTGATCTCGGTCGTCGGATCGCCGCACGTCGTCCGCGCGTAGACGAGCGCGGAGTAGCCGGCGTCCGGGGCCGCCTTCACCTGGAGCTGGCCGTCGACGTCGGAGGTGATCGCGAGGACGCCCTCGGGACCGCTGCCTCCGCAGACGCTCCCCGTCTTGCTCGCGAGCGTCTTCGTGTCGACGGTGATCGTCTTGCGGCGGACGTCGCTGCCGGTGCCCGTGAGCGCGACGGCATGGCCCGGGCAGCTGCCGACGTTCGGGAGCGACTCGATGGTGCACGTCGCCGAGCAGCCGTCGCCGTCCTGCGTGTTGCCGTCGTCGCACGCCTCGGCCCCGGTGACGAACGTGTCGCCGCAGCCGGAGGGGACGAGCTTCAGATCGACCGTGAAGCGTCCGAGCTGCGTCGTGCCGGACACGAACCCGCCGGCGATGGCGAGGTAGTACGTGCTGCCTTCGTTGACCGGGAAGACGATCTCCTGTCCGCCCTTCGTCGCCGTGTCGTCGCACGTGAGCTGCGAGCCGGACGGCGCGCAGGCGGTGCGGACGCCGATGGTCGAGCGGAACGTGGCCGACGTGACCGTCGCGGTGATGACGCCGCTGATCGGCGCGGTGATCGCGAACCAGCCGTCCGGGCCGGTGCTCGAGCACGGGCTCAGCGTGTGGGTCGGCGACGGAGGATGCGTGAGGTTCGTCGTGCCCGACACGATCGTCGCGCCGTACTTGCCGCCGGCCGCCGGCTCGAGCGTGACCGCCGGGGCGGTCGCGCACTCGTCGCGCGCCTTGTCCGTCTCGAGCCGACAGGTGGCGTCGCACCCGTCGCCGTCGCTCGTCGCGCCGTCGTCGCACGTCTCGCCGCCCTCGATCACGCCGTTTCCGCATACCGACGGCTCGACGGTGAGCTCGAGCTCGAAGGGCCCGACGCTGCCCGAGACGGCGCCGTCGACGACCACGAAGTAGGGCGTCTCCTTGTTCACCGGCGCGTTCAGGACCTCCTGTGCGTTGCCCGGAGCGGTCTTCGCGCAGGCGAGGTCGGTGGTGCCGGGGCACGCGGCGCGCAGCGCGACGGCGGCGTTGAAGTCGCCCTTCACCTTGGCGGTGAGGTAGCCGTCGATGTCGCTCGTGAGCTGGTAGACGACGTCGGCGGCGCCCGAGTTCCCGCAGCTCGAGAACTTGCTCGCGGGCAGCGTCTCGCCGGGCAGCGGGGCGGTCGTGCCGCGCACCTTGACCGTACGCGGACCGGGCGCGGCGCCCTCGAGGCGGAGCGCCTTGCCGGGGCAGGTGTACGTCGCGGGATCGCGCTCGACCGCGCACGTGGCCGAGCAGCCGTCGCCGTCGGTCTTGTTGCCGTCGTCGCACTCCTCGCCGTCGTCGACGAGGCCGTTGCCGCACGCGGCGGCGGTGAGCGTCGCGTCGAGCGTGTAGAGCCCCTCGTTCGACGTGCTGCTGCTGTCGACGAACACGTAGACGGTCTGCTCGGCGGCGACGGGAATGCTCGCCTTCAGCGGGACGAGCTCGTCGGTCGCGCCGCTGCAATCGACCTGCGTGGCGTTCGCCGCGCACTCGCGGCGGACGTGGAGCAGCGCGCCGGGATACGCCGCGAGGAGCGAGAGCGAGAGGTTTCCGGAGACGGTGGGCGTGAGCGCGTAGATCGCGTTCTGGCCGGAGCCCGTCGAGGCGCAGCCGGTCGCGCTGCCGCCGCCGTTCGCGAGCGTCGCGGTGTCTCCGGCGAAGCTCGCCGTGCCCGCCTTCAGCCGGTAGCTCATGCCCGGGCACGTCGAGGGCGACGCGACGTCTTCCATCTTGCACGCGGCCGAGCAGCCGTCGCCGCCGTTCGTGTTGCCGTCGTCGCACTCCTCCGGGTACTCGGCCTTGCCGTTGCCGCAGACCGCGGTCTGCACGTCGACGTCGAGCACGAACGAGCCCTTGCTCCCGCCGTAGCCGTCGACGAAGACGAAGACCGGCTTGTTCGCGAACACGGGGAAGGAGAGGACCGCGCCGGCGCCGGCGTCGCCCGCCGACGTGCCGTCCGAGCAGCCGATCTCCGTCTTGCCGTCGTTGCAGCTCGTGCGCACCGAGACGATGGCGTCGAACTCGGCGGTCACGCGCGCGGTCGCGCGGCCGGTCATCGGCGGGACGATCCGGTAGACCGCGTCCGCGCCCGAGCCGCCGCCGCAGCTCGCGCCGTAGTGGTTGAACAGCTTCGCCGTGCTGCCGGTGACGCGCGCCTTGTAGAGCGTGGACGCGTCCTCCTGCGCGAGGTCGAGCGTGACGCCGTCGCAGACGTCCGCCGGGCCGGCGCTCTCGATGGCGCAGGTGGCGGAGCAGCCGTCGCCGCTCTGCGTGTTGCCGTCGTCGCAGGCCTCGCCGGGATCGACCTTCTTGTTGCCGCACGTGGACGGCGGCGCCATCGGGCCGGTGTCGCCGCCGATCGACGCGTCGCCGGACGTCACGCCCGCGTCGTCTCGCGGGTCGTCGGAGAACGACGGCCGGTCGTCGTCGCCCGTCGAGCACGCCGCGAACGCGGCCGCGAGCGCGACGAAGGATCCGATGCGAATGAGGCTCAGCTTCATGACGGTTACGCTCAGTTGGGCTTCTGGATGCAGCCGAAGTGCAGATCGACCTCGGCGGCGGCGGTCGCGCCCTGGACCGCGGTGCACGACGCGGGGCAGAGGATCACGCGCGTCGGGTTCTCCGGATCGTCGTAGTAGTAGCCGCCGCTCGTCGCGCCGCAGGTCGCCTTGTCGGGGACGCGGCGGATGGTCTGCTGCGGATCGTTCGTGCCCGGCGTGAACAGGATCTCGACGCTGTCGTAGTCGAGGACGCCCTCGCCGGGAGGCGGCACGGGCAGCACGTACTCGCAGCCGATGACGCCGGCGCGCACGCTCTCGAGGGCATCGACGAGCGCCTGCTGCGCGGCCGCTCCGGCGCCGACGTTGAACGAGCTCTTGCCGCCGCCGCCCGCCGCCGCGATCTGATCGAGGTTCGAGAAGCTCGCGCCCTCCATGCCCACGGCGAAGGTGAGCACGCGCGGAACACCGCTGCCGGGGAGCGGGTTCGCGCCGGACGCGGCGACGCTCGCGACGTTCGACACGTTCCCGCAGCTGTTCGGGTCACCGTCGGTCACCAGGATGACGACGCCCTGGTGCGGAGGGCCGCTCTCGATGAACGAGCGCATCGCCGCGATCGAGCCCTCGAGGCCCGAGCGCATCGGCGTCGCGCCGCCGTCGGCCGCCGTGCTCGCGAGCTTCTGCTGGATCGGCAGGACGTTGTCCGGGAGCGGCGCGATCGGGACCGCCGGGTTCGCGTAGAGGCTCGCGTTGCACTGATCGCCGCTGCCGAGAGGCGGGAAGAACTGCACGCCCATCTTCATCCCGACGACCTCGGCGCGATCGGCGAAGGCGCGGATCGCCTTCGTCGCCGAGTCCCACTTGTCGCCGGACATCGAGCCCGAGCGATCGATGAGCACGAGCATCGCGAGAGGCACGGGCTCCGCCTTCTTCTCCTCGCTGACGCAGTTGCGGCCGCCGTCCGGCGGCGGGCCCGCGTCGACGGACGAGAGACCGGGCGGGGGCGCCGGCTCGGGCTCGAAGGACTCGCGCGGCGAGGTGCTGCAAGCGACGGCGAGCGCCGCGACGGCGGCGAGAGAGAGGAGAGGGGTCCGCATCATCATGGAGTCACCGTCAAGCTGAGGGTGGCCGGGCCGGAGCCCGCGCCGATGCCGTCGACGAAGAGGAAGACCGGTACGCCGGGGAGCACGGGGAACGTGAGCTCGCGCGTCGTCTCGTTCGGC
The DNA here is from genome assembly GCA_039809525.1 of Labilithrix sp. Taxonomy (GTDB): domain Bacteria; phylum Myxococcota_A; class Polyangia; order Polyangiales; family Polyangiaceae; genus Labilithrix. Next base: position 4,579 of record JBDHVD010000508.1, read on the forward strand.
TTGGCCAGGTCGGCCGCCTTGCACGAGAGCTCGCTCGAAGAGTCGTTGCAGGTCTCGCGCGCGTAGAACACCGTCGGCCAGGCGCCGGTGAGCTGCGCGGTCATCGTGCCCGCGATGTCGGAGGTGACCGCGACGACGCCGTCGCGACCGCTGCCTCCGCACGTGCCGCCGTAGTCGTTGGCGAGGGCCGCGGTCGAGAGCGAGACCACCTTCTGGCGGGTCGCCGCGCCCACGCCCGTCATCGCGACCGCGTGGCCCGGGCAGGTGTCGGCGCCGGCGAGCGGCTCGAGGGCGCACGTGGGGCTGCAGCCGTCACCGGCGGTCAGGTTGCCGTCGTCGCACTGCTCTGCGCCGCTGACGAGGCCGTCGCCGCACGACTCGCCCTTGACCGTGACGTCGAGGGCGAAGCTCCCGCGGTCGTTCACGCCGGGGGCGTCGACGATGATCCACGTCTTCGTCCCGGCCTTGGTCGCGTACGCGATCGTCTCGCCGCCCGGTCCCGCCGAGCGGTTCGAGCAGGTGAGGAACCCGGTGCTCGTCGAGGGCGGGCAGGCCGGGCGCGCGCCGATCGAGACGTTGTAGGTTGCATCCACCTTGACGGCGACGACGCCGTCGATCGGCGAGGTCACGGTGAAGAACGCCTCGCGTCCGCCCCCGGCGCACGGCGCGGCGAAGTAGGCGCTGCTCGGCATGTTCCAGTTCCCGCCGGTCGCCGTCGCGCCGTAGACGCCGGGCGCGGTCTCCACCAGCGCGAGCTCCTCGGCCGTCGCGCAGCTCGTGCGCGTCGAGGGCGTCGGCTCGAGCTGGCAGCTCGGGTCGCAGCCGTCGCCGGGGGCGTTCGCGCCGTCGTCGCACGCCTCGCCGCCCTCGATCACGCCGTTGCCGCACACCGACTTCGCGATCGAGACGTCGAGCGAGAAGACGCCTTCCTTGTTCGCGTTCGTGTTGCTGCCCTCGACGACGAGGGTGTACGTGGTGCCTCCGGTGACCGGCGCGTTGATCGTCTCCTCGCCGTCGCCGCCGTCGGCGCGACCGCAGGCGATGCTCCCGCTCGTGGTGCTCGACGTCTCGAGGACGCACGCGCTCCGGAGATCGACGACCACGTTGAAGTCGCCCTTGGCCTTGGCCTTCAGGTAGCCGTCGAAGGGCGCGACGAACGTGTAGACTGCATCCTTCCGGTCGAGCGTGTTCGTGCAGCTCCGCACCTTCGCGGTGAGCGTCGCGGTGCTCGCGGTGGTGCGGAAGGTCGCCGGCCCGTCGGGGAGACCGGCGAAGGTGATCGGCGCGCCCGGGCAGGTGTCGATCCCGGCCGGGGGCGCCTCCAGCGTGCAGTCGGCCGCGCAGCCGTCGCCGGCCGTCGTGTTGCCGTCGTCGCACTGCTCGGGCGTCTCGAGGACGCCGTTCCCGCAGGTCGCGGGGGAGAGCGTCACGTCGAGCGTGTAGAGTCCCGTCGAGAGCGAGGCTTTCTCGCTGTCGACGAAGAGGAAGTAGGTGTTCTGCGCGACGACGGGGAACGTCGTCTTGACCGGCACCGACGCGAGCGGCTGCTTCTGGCAGTCGAGCTCGGTCGAGCTCGAGTAGCACTCGCCGCGGACGTGGAGGAGCGATCCCGGGTAGCTCGCGTGGAGCTCGGCGGTGATCGCGCCCGACACGGTCGGCGTGATCGCGTACACCTGATCTTTGCCGCTCGAGCCGGTGCTGCAGCCGAACGCGCCCGCGGTGCTCGCGAGCTGCGTGACGTCGCCCGCGAAGCTCACCGTCGTCGGCGCCGCCGGTGATCCGACGAGCGTGTAGCTCGCGCCCGGGCATTTGCCCGGAGCGGACATCGGGGTCTCGAGGTCGCACGTCGGCGAGCATCCGTCGCCGCCCGTGAGGTTGCCGTCGTCGCACTGCTCCGGGTACTGCGCGATGCCGTCGCCGCACGACGTGGAGCCGATCTCGACGTCGAGCGTGAACTTGCCGGACTTG
>JBDHVD010000509.1:0-6544 GCA_039809525.1 Labilithrix sp.
TCGCCGGCGGATCGTGGGTCACGCCGGTGCGGATCGGCCAGCGCTCGTTGTACAGGTTGAAGAGGGGATGGATCGCGATGAGATCCATCTGCGCCTCCCAGTACGCCTCGATCGTCCCGATGTCGCGCCAGTAGCCGACGGCGCGCTCCTCTTCGCCGGGCACGCGGTTCTTCGCGAAGTCGTAGACGAAGACGTCCTGACCGTCGGCGACCATCCGCGGGAGGATGTCGTGACCGAAGTCGTGCTTGCTCGAGTCGACGCCCGCGTCGCGGTGGAGCTCGCGGATGAGATCGTCCGTGCGGAAGACGTAGTTGCCCATCGACGCGAGGCACATGTCGTTCGAGCCCGGCATGGTCGGCGGGTTCTGCACCTTCTCGTGGAAGGCGATGATGCGTCCGTCCTGGTTGATCTCGAGCACCCCGAAGTCGCGCGCGTCCTTCTTCGGGACGGGGATCGCCGCGATGGTCGCGGCCGCGTTCCGCGCGATGTGCGCGTGGATCATCTGGCGGACGTCCATCTTGTAGACGTGGTCGCCGCCGAAGATGACGACGAGCTCGGGCTTCTCGTCGGTGATGACGTGCTGGCACTGGTAGACCGCGTCGGCGGAGCCCTTGAACCAGGACAGGCCCGTGCGCTGCTGCGCGGGGATCGCCTCGATGAACTGATCGAGGATCGGCGACAGGCGCCAGACGCGCGCGATGTGCTCCTCGAGCGAGGCGCTCTTGTACTGCGTCAGGACCTTGATGCGGTTCAGGCCCGAATTGACGAAGTTCGACAGGACGATGTCGATGATGCGGTAACGGCCGGCGAAGGGCACCGCGGGCTTCGCGCGATCGAGCGTCAGCGGGTACAGGCGCTTGCCTTCGCCGCCCGCCAGAACCATGACGAGTACCTGACTCGGGTCGAAGCTCTGTCCGATCGATGCCATTCGAGGGCGCCAAGGATAGGCGAACTCGCCACGTGTTTCGCTACAATGATGACGATGGCGAAACGACTCGCTCTCGTGCCGCAGAGCGCGCCCGCGACGCTGCCGGTGCCGGCGCCGGCGACTGCGGCGCGCGTGCTCGAAGTGGTGGCGGCCTGTGCAGGTACGGGCGTGAGCGGCGCGATGGCGACGGTGCTCAAGCGCCATGGCTCGGCGCCGGGGACCCCGGGGCAGAAGCTCTACCTTGCTTCGGACGGCACGTGCGTCGGCACCGTCGGCGGCGGCGCGGTCGAGCGCGCGGTGCTCGAGGCGCTCGTGGCGCTGGTCGCGCGCGGGACCGAGGGCGAGCACGAGACACGGACGTTCAAGCTCGGGCCCGAGCTCGGGATGTGCTGCGGCGGACGGATCGACGTCATGCTCGAGCCGATCGAGGCGCTCGTCCCGTGCCTCGTCGTCGGCGGCGGCCACGTCGCCACCGCGCTCGCGCCGCTGCTCGCGCGCATCGGCTTCGCGGTGACGGTGGTCGACGCGCGCGACGCCTGGGGCGAGGAGGGGCGCATCCCCGGCGTCACGTGCGTGGCCGGCGAGTTCGACGAGGTCGGCGCCGCGATCGACCCGCGCGGCGCGTGCCTCGTGATGACGCACGACCATGCGCTCGATCAGCGCGCGATCGAGTGGGCGCTCAAGCGCCGGTTCGCCTACGTCGGCGGCGTCGGCAGCCGGGCGAAGGCGGAGCGCACCCGGCAGCGCCTCGAGGTGAAGGGCTTCCCCGAGGAGGACCGCGCGCGGGTGCGGATGCCCATCGGGGTCCACGTCGGCGCGCGCCTCCCCGACGAGATCGCGGTGTCGATCGCCGCCGAGATGGTCGCCTGGCGACGCGGCACCGGCGTATCATCGTAGGGATGTCTTCCGGCTCCTTCGACTTCGTCCTCAACGGCCGTCGCGTCACCGCCTCCGGCGTCTCCGCCAACACCTCGCTGCTCTCGTGGCTCCGCGCCACCGGACGCACCGGGACGAAGGAGGGATGCGCCGAGGGCGACTGCGGCGCGTGCAGCGTGGCGCTGGTCGAGACGAACGCGCGCGGCGAGAAGACGTACCGGGCGGTGAACGCCTGCATCACGCTCCTGCCGATGGTCGCCGGTCGCGAGGTCGTCACCGTGGAGGGCGTCGCGTTCCCCGACGAGCTGCATCCGGTGCAGCGCGCGATGTGCGAGCGCTACGGCTCGCAGTGCGGCTACTGCACGCCGGGGTTCGTCGTCTCGATGTTCGAGGCGTACTACCGCGAGGACATCGCGGAGGGAGAGCGCCGGACGAAGCTCGTCGATCAGCTCAACGGCAACCTCTGTCGCTGCACCGGCTACCGCCCGATCCGGGACGCGATGCTCGATGCGCTGCGCGAGAAGGACCAGCGGGGCGGCGAGGACCTCTTCCAGCTGCGGCTGAAGAAGAGCGATCCGGTGCCTCCGCCGGTGGCGTACGAAGCCGAGGGGCAGAAGTTCCTCCGCCCGACGACGCTCGCGGAGCTCTACGCGATCAAGGCCGAGCACGGTGCGAGCGCGGAGCTCGTCGCGGGCGCGACGGAGATCGGCGTGTACATCAACAAGTTCCATCGCCGCTATCCGCTGCTCGTCTCGACCGAGGGCGTGCGCGAGCTCGCCGCGATCGAGAAGACGGAGCACCGCTGGCGGGTCGGCGGCGCCGCCACGCTCACCGCGCTCGAGGAGGCGCTCGCCGGCGAGTACCCGATGATCGACAAGATGCTGTGGGCGTTCGCCGCGCGGCAGATCCGGAACCGCGCGACGCTCGCGGGCAACATCGTCACCGCGTCGCCGATCGGGGACATGCCGCCGGTGATGCTCGCGCTCGACGCGGAGGTCGTGCTCGAGAAGAAGGGTGGGTCGCGCCGGGTCCATCTCGCCGACTTCTTCGTCGGCTACCGCAAGACCGTGCTCGCGCCGGACGAGATCGTCCGCTGGATCGAGTTCCCGCGTCACCCGAGGACCGCGACGCGCAAGATGGAGACGTACAAGGTCTCGAAGCGCCGCGAGCTCGACATCAGCATCACCGCGGCCGCGTTCGTGATCGACACCGACGGCGCCGGGCACGTGACGCACGCGCGCCTCGCGTTCGGCGGCGTCGCCCCGACGCCGGCCCGCGCGCGCAAGACCGAGGACTTCCTGCTGCACAAGCCGTGGAACGAGGAGACGCTCGCCGGCGCGCTCGAGGTGCTGAAGACCGAGTTCGCGCCGATCGACGACCACCGCTCGGGCGCGGCGTACCGGCGCGCGCTGATCGCCAGCCTGTTCGAGAAGTTCTTTCACGGCGACACGAGCGCGGCGCAGGACGCGAAGCTCGACTTCGAGGAGGCCGCGAGCTGGCCGCGCGCGGGGCAGGGACGGGGGATCGATCACGAGAGCGCGATGCTCCACGTCACCGGCGGCGCGCAGTACGTCGACGACACCGCGCGCAAGCGCGAGATGCTCGACGTGTGGCCGGTGACCAGCCCGCACGCGCGCGCGCGCGTGGTGTCGGTCGACACGAGCGAGGCGCAGCGCGAGCCGGGCGTCGCGTGCGTCCTCACGGCGAAGGACGTCCCCGGCATGAACGACGTCGGCGCGATCCGCCACGACGAGCCGCTCTTCGCCGATGCCGAGGCCTCGTACCACGGGCACCTCGTGGCGCTCGTCGTCGGCAAGGACCTCGAGACGTGCAAGCGCGCGGCGAAGAAGGTGAAGGTCGAGTACGAGCCGCTGCCCGCGATCATCGGCGTGCGCGAGGCGGTGGCGAAGGAGAGCTTCCACACCCAGCCGCACGTGATCCGCCGCGGCGACTGCGAGGCCGCGCTCCAGAAGAGCCCGCTCACGCTCGACGGCGAGCTCGAGATGGGCGGCCAGGAGCACTTCTACCTCGAGTCGCACGCCGCCTGGGCGGAGCCGGGCGAGGACGGCGAGGTGTTCGTCGCGTCGTCGACGCAGCACCCGACGGAGGTGCAGGCGGTCGTCGCGCACGTGCTCGATCTCCCGCGCAACAAGGTGGTGGTGCAGTCGCCGCGCATGGGCGGCGGCTTCGGCGGCAAGGAGACCCAGGGCAACGGGTGGGCGGCGGCGGTGGCGCTCGCCGCGAAGAAGACGGGACGTCCGGTGCGCGTGCAGCTCGATCGCGACGTCGACATGCAGATGACGGGCAAGCGGCATCCGTTCTTCGCGAAGTACCAGGTCGGGTTCGACGCCGACGGCAGGCTCCTCGCGGCGCGCGTCTGGCTCTACGCCGACGGCGGCTGGGCGCTCGATCTGTCCGAGTCGATCTGCGACCGCGGGCTCTTCCACCTCGACAACGCCTATTACATCCCGTCGGTCGAGTTCTCCGGTCGGGTCGCGAAGACGAACGTCACCTCGCACACCGCGTTCCGCGGCTTCGGCGGCCCGCAGGGCATGCTGGTGATCGAGGACATCCTCGACCGCATCGCGCGGCGGGTCGGGCTCTCACCCGAGGAGGTCCGCGAGAAGAACCTCTATCGCGGCTCCGGCGAGACGAACACCACGCACTACGGGCAGGAGATCGGCGACGAACGCATCGGCGCGATCTGGGACTCGCTCCTGGTGAAGGCGCGCTTCGCGGAGCGCCGCGGCGCGATCGACGCGTTCAACGCGAAGAGCCCGCGGATCAAGCGCGGCATCGCGATCACGCCGGTGAAGTTCGGCATCTCCTTCACCGCCACGTGGCTCAACCAGGCGGGCGCCCTCGTCCTCGTCTATCGCGACGGCACCGTGCAGGTGAACCACGGCGGCACCGAGATGGGCCAGGGTCTGTACACCAAGATCAAGGGCATCGCGATGCGCGAGCTCGGCGTCGCCGAGACGCAGCTGCGCGTGATGCGGACGCAGACCGACAAGGTCCCGAACACGTCCGCCACCGCCGCCTCGAGCGGCTCCGATCTCAACGGTCAGGCGGTGAAGGCGGCCTGCGAGACGATCCGCGAGCGGCTCGCGCCGCTCGCCGCCGATCTGCTCGGCGCCGAGGCCGCGGTCGCGGTGCCCGCCTCGGCGATCCTCTTCGAGGAGGGCTTCGTGCGCGCGCCGCAGGTGCCGGGCGTCCGCATCCCGTTCGAGCGCGTGGTCGATCGCGCGTACATCAAGCAGGTGTCGCTCTCGGCGGCCGGCTTCTATCGCACGCCCGGGATCGGGTACGACCGCGTGAAGGGCAAGGGCAAGCCGTTCTACTACTTCGCGTCGGGCGCGGCGGTGAGCGAGGTCGAGGTCGACGGCTACACCGGCATGAAGCGCGTCGTCGCGGTCGACATCCTCCACGACGTCGGCGATACGCTGAACCACGGCGTCGATCGCGGTCAGATCGAGGGCGGCTTCGTGCAGGGCATGGGCTGGCTGACCGGCGAGGAGCTCCGCTGGAACCAGGACGGCAAGCTCCTCACGCACTCGGCGAGCACCTACCAGATCCCGTCGTTCGGCGACGCGCCCGAGCGCTTCCACGTCGAGCTCCTGAAGGGCGCGGAGCAGAAGGGCGTCATCCACGGGAGCAAGGCGGTCGGCGAGCCGCCGCTCATGCTCGCGATCAGCGTCCGCGAGGCGATCCGCGACGCGATCAGCGCGTTCGGGGCCCCGGGCGGCGAGGTCCCGCTCGCGTCGCCGGCGACGCACGAGGCGATCCTCGCGGCGATCGAGGCGCGCCTCGGCGCCGCCTCGTCCGGCGCCGCCTCGCAGCGCGCCGCGGAGTGATCGACGTTCAGCTGCCCGCGTCGGCGTCGTCGCCCGCGTCGACCGGCGGGGGCGCTCCGCCGTCGCCCGGGACGCAGCACGTGGTGAAGCACGCGCCCGATCCCTGAGGGCCCTGCGGACACTTCTTCGATCCGTCGCGGACCGCGCCCGGCGACGGGCACGCGAGCGTCGTCGGTCCACACACGCACGAGCCGCCGGCGGGGCTGCACGTGTCCGTCGGCGTGGAGCCCGAGCTGCTGCTGCTCGTGCTGCTCGCGCCGCCGCTGGTGCTGCCGGTCGACGACGTCGCGCCCGACGAGCTCGTCGACGAGCTGCTCGTCGATCCGGACGAGGGCTCGTCATCGCTGCATGCCTGCGCGGCGACGAGCGCGAGGACACAGGCCAACGGTCCGACGATGATCGATCGATTCATGAGCGCCATCCAATCGCACGCGATCCGGAGGTGCCCGATTAATAATCCGTAAGCGCCGTCAGTCCAGGCGGAGGATTTCCGCAGCGGTCCCCGGCGCGCCTTCGCCGCCCGCGTTGCCTTCGTTGCCGCTCGGATCGGCGGGCTTGCCCGCGCCTCCGCCGGCGCCGCGATCGCCGGCCTTCCCCTTCTTCAGCGTCGTCGTCGCATCCGGCACCGGGGCTGCGCCCACGTGCGCGATCGCCGCCGAGTGACCGCCCGCGCCGCCGCCTCCGCCGCCGCCGCCCGCGCCGTAGCCGCCGGGGCCGCCGGCGCAGATGCCGGCTCCGCCCGCCGACGGCGCCTGTCCGTCGAGGCCGTCGCCGCCCTTGCCGCCGGCGCCCGCGTCGCTCGCGGTCAACGTCGATGCCTCGACCGTGACCTGCGACTGGAACACGAGCAGCGCGATGCTCGATCCGCCGTTGCCCGCTGACGGCG
>JBDHVD010000510.1:0-6510 GCA_039809525.1 Labilithrix sp.
CCTCGCCCTCGGATACAAGGGGCTGCCGTACCAGCCGGTGTTCGTGAACCTGCTCCAGAACGAGCAGCGGAAGCCGGAGTACGTCGAGAAGAGCCCGATGGGGCATCTGCCGTGCCTCGCGATCGACGGCGAGCGCTTCGTCGAATCGACCGCGATCATGGAGCTGCTCGACGAGCTCCAGCCCGATCCGCCGCTGCTCCCGTCGAAGCCGGAGGCCCGCGCGCGGGTGCGGGCGCTCGTGCAGATCATCAACTCCGGCATCCAGCCGCTCCAGAACCTGATCGTCCTCGAGCGCCTCGGTGACGACAAGGAGAAGCGCCTCGAGTGGCTCCGCTTCTTCATCGCGCGGGGCCTCGGGGCGTTCGAGCAGCTCGCCGATGCGAAGGGACCGTTCGCGGGCGGGCCGACGTTCGGCATGGCCGACTGCGCGCTCATCCCGCAGCTCTATGCCGCCCGGCGCTACGGCGTGGACCTCGCGCCGTATCCGCGGATCGTCCGCGCGGAGAACGCGGCCAAGGAGCTGCCCTTCGTGGCCGGCGCGGATCCGGACGCGCAGCCCGACGCGAAGCCCTGAGACGCGGACCCGAGAAGCGTTATGCTGCGTCGGTCGTGCGAAGGCTCGTAGCGGCACTGACCGCGCTCGCGGCGCTCGTCTCGTTCGCGCCGCCTCGCTTCGCGCACGCCGGTCCGATCAAGACGTGGGGGGCGGAGCCGCCGGAGGCGACGCCTCCGAGCGAGGCGCCGCCCGCTCCGTCTCCGATCCCGCCCGAGCCTCCGAAGCCGACGCTCGGCACGCCGGTCGGCGAGACCCCGGCGCCGGCGGACGAGCGCGCGCCCGGCGTCGAGCCGTCGCCGGGCGTCGTGCGGGCGCAGGGCCGCGTCGGTCTCCGGTACGTCCTCGAGGGCGTGCAGGTGCAGGGCAACAACGCGACGCTCGCGCGCGTGATCATGGGCTTCGTCCCGTTCCGCGCGGGCGACGTGCTCGACGTCGACGACAAGGAGCTGCAGCTCACGCGCTTCCGCCTCCTCGGCACCGGCTTCTTCCGCGACGTGCAGCTGTCGCTGCGCCGCGGGAGCAAGCGCGGGCACGTCGTGCTCGTGATCGCGGTCGTCGAGCGCAACACCATCGTGATCAACGACGTGTGGCTCGGCCTCGCGACCGACGCCGAGCCGGAAGGGGGCGCGCGTCCGCTCACCGCCTACGGCGGGATCGACGTCTCGGAGCAGAACCTCGCGGGGACCGGCGTCGCGCTCGGCGGCGCGCTCGCGCTCGCCGATCGCCAGCTCGCGCTGCGCACGAACTTCAGCGATCCGCACTTCCTCCGCTCGTCGTGGACCGCGGAGGCGCAGCTCCTCTACAACAACGCGAAGGACTTCTTCGGCAACCGCGACGTCCTCGTCGACGATCCCACGCAGAAGGTCGCGCAGGACTACGCGGTGGTGGCCTACCACCGCTTCGGCGGCAAGATCGGCGCCGGACACGAGGTCGGGAGCGTCGCCACACGCGTCTTCTTCGACTACCGCCTCGAGAGCATCGACGCGAGCATGCCCCTCGCGGCGAGCCACAAGCGCGGCCTCGACATCGAGCCGATCGACTTCGACCTCGCGCGTGGGTCGAGCTTGCTCTCGACGGTGAGCGCGACCTTGGTGCACGACACGCGCGACGAGCCGTATCTGCCGACCCGCGGCTGGCACGTGCTCGGGCTCGCGGAGGCCTCGCTCACCCCTCTCGGCAGCGACTACCCGTTCACCAAGCTCGTCCTTAGAGGGTCGCGTTGGATGCCGCTGCCCTGGGATCACGTCTTACGTGTCGAGGGCATCCTCGGCGGCGTGTTCGGGGACGCCCCGCTCTTCGAGAAGTTCTACGTGGGCGACTACACCGACCTCCGGCCGCACCGTGCGCTCGATCTCGCGTTCGATCGCCGCGCCGCGCCGAACTTCTTCGGCACGTCGATCGCAGAGGTCCGCTACGGCGATTACGCGGCGCGTCTCAACACCGAGTACCGCATCCCCGTCTACCGCGGCCGCGCCAGCATCTACGGCGTCGACTTCTTCAGCTCGGTAGGCCTCTACGCGGTGGCCAATGCCCGCGACGTGCTCCGCCCCGCCCGCGGCTACTCCGGCCTCGCGGTGTTCCCGTTCGACCTCACGTTCAACCTCGGGCTCCGCATCGACACCGCCGCCGGCGGCATCTCCATCGGCATCGCCAACCTCATCGGCTTCATCCCCATCCGCTCGGAGGCGCAGTGATCCGCCTCCGCGCGCTCCTCTTCTCGCTCCTCCTCGGGACCGCCATGGTCTCGGGGGCGAGCGACGCACGCGCGGAGGATCCGCCGAAGCAGGAGGAGCTGCCGCGCCGTCAGGCGAACTTCGCCTGGGACCGCGCCGAGCCGAAGAACGAAAAGAGCCCGCTCCTCCTCCGCGCGAGCTTCTCGTTCCGCGACGTCATCGACAAGCCCATCGCGGAGAAGCTGGCGAGCGGTCTGCCGACGGTGATCGCGATGCGCGCCTACGTGCTGCGCGAGGGCGAGGCGAACCCGGTGGCCCTCGCCGTCCGCACGTGCCGCGTGGTGTTCGATCTCTGGGACGAGGTCTACCGCCTCAAGATCTCCGGGCCGGGCGGCGAGCGTGACTCCGCCGCGCTGAACCTCGACGGCGTCCTCCGCCAGTGCGCGGAGGCGCGCGACCTGCCGGTCGCCGAGCGCGCGCTGCTCACCACGGGCAAGCCGCACTTCCTCGGGGTGATCGTCGAGGTGAACCCGGTGTCTCCGCAGATGCTCGAGCAGATGCGCAAGTGGGTCTCGCGTCCGGCGGGCTCGACGGGGATCGGACCGGGAGACGCGCTCTTCGGCTCGTTCGTCGGGCTCTTCGTGAAGCAGATGGGGACCGCGGATCGGACGCTCCGCTTCCGCACCCAGAGCCTGACGCCGTAGCCCGATCGGACGACGTCACGGATCCGGAGCCCCGCGCGACGGGGATTCGAAGCCATGATCCGATCCGGTCGCGTCGCGTCGTTCGCCGCCGTCCTCGCCCTTTGCCTCACCACCGCCGCCGAGGCCGCGCCGCCGGCGAAGGCCGCGCGGATCGTGGTGAAGAAGTCCGAGCACACCATGCTGCTGCTGGCGAAGGACGACGCCGTGCTCGGCTCCTACAAGGTGTCGATCGGACCGGGCGGCGCCGGACCCAAGAAGCGGGAAGGGGATCGGGTCACACCGGTCGGCCGCTACCACGTGACGATGCACCAGCCGTCGCAGTTCAAGATCTTCCTCCGCCTCGACTATCCGAACGCCGAGGACCGCGCGCGCTTCGAGCGCCTGAAGCGGGCGGGCGAGCTCCCGCGCGGCGCGACCATCGGCGGAGACATCGGCATCCACGGAGGCACGCCGCCGGAGATGAAGGACCGCGACTGGACCCTCGGCTGCGTCGCGGTCGAGGACGACGAGATCGTGGAGATCGCGCGCCTCGTGCCCGACGGCGTGATCGTCGACATCGAGGACTGACCAGCGCGCTCGAGGCCGAGGCGAAGCGAAGGACTGGGGCCGACGCGGTGCCGGCCGACGACTGCGCATCGCGCTGCCCGCGCGGGCGCAGCGCGTGCGGATCTTCACCGAGCGGCCGCGAGGATCCTCCGCACCTCGCGCAACGGCGCGCCGAGCCACGACGCGATCGCGCCGTCCTCGTGCTCCTCCGAGCGGATGCGTGCGAGCACGCGATCGACGACGTCCGCGCGGACCGCGCGCGGGCCGAGCACGGGGAAGCCGATCGCGGCGTAGGCGCGCGCGTCGACGCCGCGGCTCGCGGTGAACGACACCGCGCCTCCGCCGGGCGGACGGAGCGCGCGGGACGCGCCGAACCAGGTGACGGCGAGCGCGACGCGCGCCGCGAGAGGGCCGGCACCAAGCCCGCGCGGCAGGTAGACGATGTTCGTGCCGAAGCGGACCCCGGCGCGCTCGACCGCGGCGCGCTCGTCGCCGGTGAGCGCCGCGAGCACGTCGGCGACGTCGCGCTCGAGCGCGGTGCCGAGGCCCTGTTCGAGGCGGTGCACGAGCGCGCGGACGGTGGCCGACGACGATCGATCGTCGGCGAGCGCGAGCAGATCGCCGAGCAGGTCCGCGACGACGTCGCGCGCGAACGCGAGCCCGCGCCGCTGGAGGCGGCTCCGCGCGCCGGCTCCGAGGTCGTCGACGTCGACGAGGCGCACGTCGGGCCGTCCGATCGAGGCGCCGCGGACGATCGCGGCGATCGCGCGTGACGACGGGTGGTGCACGATGCGCCCGTCCGGCTCGAGGCGGAGATCGCCGTGCGGCGCGTCCGCCGCCGCCTCGATCCACGACGGACCGCTCGCCGGGGCGGCGTGCTCGGCGGGCGCGAGCCGCGCGCGCATCGACGCGAGCTTCGCGAACGGATGGCCCGCGTCGGGCGCGTCGGCCGCCAGCGCCTCGTCGATCGCGCGCGTGCTCGACGCCGGGGGCCTCGGCCGCGCGCGCGGGGTCGGCTTCGTCTTCTTCGCGTCGACGAAGCGGAGCACGAGGCGCGCATGGAGCGCGTCGCTGAGGTCGTCCTCGAGCGCGCGCGTGCGCTCGCGCCACGCGAGCGGATCGCGCACCCACGTCTCGCGGTTCGCCACGTACGTCCAGATGCGCGTCTTCGCGATGCGCGCCACGAGCGTCTCGACGTCGCCGCTGTCGTCCTCGAGCTCGCGGACGTGCTGCTCGACCCACGCGTCGCGCGCGTGGCCGTGGCGGACGAGCTCGACGTAGAGCTCCTCGAGGAAGTCGACGTGCGCCTCGAACAGGAGCTTGCGGAAGTCGGGCACCGTGCAGACGTCCCAGAGCAGGCGCACGCGCTCTTCGCTCGTGGCGAGATGCGCGACCGCCTCGCGCTCGGCGAGGCGGAGCAGCGCCTGGTGATCGTCGGCGTCGCGCACGTGCCGGAAGACGCGGCGCTTCGATCCCTCCGCGAGCGACGCCTTCAGGTCGGCGACCGTCGCGAAGTCGAGCGCGTCGTTGCGCCAGCGCACGCGCGTCACGCGAGGGAACGCGTGCGACTCGATCGCGTGCACCACGCCGGCCGGGATCTCGAGCGGCGTCACCGTGCCGAACGTGCCGTCCTGGATCCAGCGGCCGGCGCGTCCGGCGATCTGCGCGAGCTCGGCGTCCTCGACGTCGCGCACGTCCTTGCCGTCGAACTTGCGGAGCGCGGCGAACGCCACGTGCTCGACGTCGAGGTTGAGGCCCATGCCGATCGCGTCGGTGGCGACGAGCCAGTCGACCTCGCCCGCCTGGAACATCGCCACCTGGGCGTTGCGCGTCCGCGGGGAGAGACCGCCGAGGACGACGGCCGCGCCGCCCTTCCGCGCGCGGATCCGGTCGGCGATCTCGTAGACGTGGGGCATCGAGAACGCGACGACCGCGCTCCGCGGCGGCAGGCGCGCGAGCGGCGTCGCGCCCGCATGGGTGAGCCGCGAGAGGCGAGGGTGCTCGACGTGCCTCGCCGTCGGGACGAGCTCGCGGAGCACGCCGCGCATGGTGTCGGCGCCGAGGAGCCACGTCTCCGATCGCCCGCGCGCGTGGAGGATGCGCGAAGTGAAGACGTGGCCGCGCTGATCGTGCGCCGCGAGCTGGACCTCGTCGATCGCCACGAAGTCGACGTCGCGCGACGTGGGCATCGCCTCGACGGTGCAGACCCAGTACGACGGCCGCGCGGGGATGCGCCGCTCCTCGCCGGTGACGAGCGCGACCCTCGACTCGCCGACGCGCGCGGTGATCTTGTCGTAGACCTCGCGCGCGAGCAGGCGCAGCGGCAGGCCGATCATCCCCGTCGGATGCTCGAGCATGCGCTCGATCGCGCGATGCGTCTTGCCCGTGTTCGTCGGGCCGAGCAGCGCGGTGATCGCGCTCGCGTCCGCCATGCTCCGCCTCTTAGCACTCCATCGCGAGGTCGAGGCGCTCGAAGCCCCGCAGGTAGCTCGAGCGGCGGCGGTCCGCCGCGCGCACGGTCGCGTTCGGTCCGACCTGCGCGCACCACGCGACGACGACCGCGTCGAGCACCCCGCGGGCGAAGCGCGCGCCGAGACACGCGTGCGGGCCGAAGCCGAAGGCCACGTGCGGGTTCGGCGCGCGATCGGCCATCAGCCCGTCCGGATCGGAGAAGACGCGCGGGTCGCGGTTCGCGGCCAGGAACCAGAGGACGATCTGCTGCCCGGCGGCGATGCGGACGCCGCCGAGCGTCGTGTCGTGCCTCGCCCGCCGCGCGAACTGCACGATCGGCGACGCGCGTCGGACGAGCTCCTCGACGAGGATCGCGCGGTCGCGCGGGGCGGCGCGCTGCGCGTAGCGGACGAGCTCCGGGCGCTCGGCGAGATCGGCGAGCGCGCTGCCGATCGCGTCGGTGAGCGTCGGCAGCCCCGCCTCGACGAGGAGCGCGGCGAGCATCACCGCCTCGTCGAGCGGGAGGTCGCGGAGGAGCGCGAGCGCGCCGTGACGCGCGCGGGCGATCGCCTCACGGAAG
>JBDHVD010000511.1:0-6489 GCA_039809525.1 Labilithrix sp.
TCGTCGTCGCGCTCGTGCTCGCGACGTTCCGCGCGCCCACGGCGATCGCGCGTCCGCGCGGGCCCGGCGTCTGGCGCGACGTGGCGGGCGAGACCGTCCTCGTCCCGCGCCGCGCGGAGCGGATGCCCGGCGACGAGCTCGATCTCGCGACGCTGCGCGGGCGCCTCGTCGCCGGCGCGATCGCCGCGGCCGTCGCCCTCGTCTCGTGGGTGCTCGCCACGCGCGTCGCGGGCGTCGCCGTCGCGCTCCCGCTCACCGCCGCCGCGCTCGTGCCGGTGTTCGCCACCGGATCGCGGGCGCAGCTGCCGGCCCGTCCCGCCGAGCTCGCCGCGCGCATGCTCCGTCCCGCGCGTGATGCGCTCGCGCGGCGGATCGATCTCGCGCACGTCGATCTGCGCGTCGTCGCGCGCTTCCTCGCGGGCGCGACGGACGCCTTCGACGAGGTGCGCCTCGTCTGCGCGCCGATCGATCGGACGCCCGGCCTCCGCGCGCTCGAGCTCGCGCTCGCGATCGCCGCGCCCGGTGCCCACGGCGCCGTGCCCGAGGTCCTCGTGCGCTACGACGACGGCTCGCCCGCGGCGGCGCGCATCGCGGCGTTCGCGCCCTCCGCGCGCGTCGTCCCCGGGCGGAGCGCCGAGGAGAAGGTCGCGCGCATCGTCCCCGCCGATCCCACCGCGGACGCCGCGGCGCGGCTCCTCGCGGCGCTCCTGGCGGAGCTCGAAGGACGCCGCGCGAGCGACCGGGGTTCGGCGGCGCCGCCGAAGCCGCGCCGGTACGCCGGTCCGGAACGACGCGTCCGTCGCTGGCCGGTGCTCGCGTCCGTCACCGCCTGAGCCGGACCCTGACCGGCGTGGGCCCAGTGTGGTATGAGAGCGCTCGCGATGACCCCGGGTTCCCGCGCCGAGCGTGACACAGTGGAGAGCTCCGTCCTCGCGGATGCATCCGTGGTCGCGGCGCTCTCGGTCTACCTCGAGCCGCTCGCATCCGACGCGCGCGTCCTGGTGGTGGGCGACGTGGACGGCGAGATCGCGTCGCGGCTCGACGAGCTCGGCGCGCGCTCGGTGCATGCGTTCGATCCCGGGGGCGACGACGAGCTCGACGTCCGCGACGGCGCGTTCGACCTCGCGGTGGTGCCCGACATCGGCGCGCTCCCGGACGCGGCCGCGGTCGTCTCGAGGCTCCGCCGCGTCGTCGACGGGCGCGGCACCGTCGTCGCGATGGGGCGCGCGCGTGCGGATGCGCGCGCCGACGAGACGCTCGATGCGTTCCCCGAGCTCGCGCCGGCGTCGCTCGGCTACGCGGAGCTCTACGATCTCTTCGCCGTCCGCTTCGATCACGTGGCGATGACCGGCGTGGTGCCGTTCCGCGGCGTCGTCTTCGCCGAGCTCGGCCATGAGGACGCCGACGTCGGCGTGAGCGTCGACACGCGGCTCGCCGAGGCGCCTCCGCCGAGCGTGTTCGTCGTCGTCGCGAGCCGCGAGCCGTGCCCGCTCGAGCCGTACGCGATCGTGCAGGTCGGCAGCGAGACGCTCCCGCGGCGCGACCTCGAGGCGGAGGCGGCCTTCGCCGCGATGCACCTCAAGGCCGAGCTCCTCGCGGCGCAGCTCGACGAGCAGCGCGCGCGTCTGGCCGCGGCCGAGGCACGCACGAGCGACGCGGCCCCGCGCATCGAGCGGATCATCGCCGAGCGCGAGGAAGCGGTGATGCGCGCGGCGGAGCTCGAGGCGGTCGTCGTCGCCACGCAGGGCGCGATGGCGGCGCTCGAACGGCGGCTGCTCTCCGCCGAGCAGGGGATGCTCGAGCGCGACGACCGCATCGCGACGCTGCACGCGGAGCTCGACGCGCAGACCGAGGTCGCCGTCGATCCCGAGCAGCTCGCCGAGCTCGTCGCGCGCGCCGAGCGCGCCGAGGCGGCGCTCGCCCTCAACGTCGCCGACCTCGCGCACGTCGCCGAGGCGCACGCGCTGGAGACGGCGAAGCTCGAGGCGCAGCTGCTCGAGCGCGCGAAGGTGATCGGCGCGCTCGAGAAGGAGCTGCTTCGCCGCGAGCAGATGGTCCGCGAGCTCGTGACGTCGCTCGAGGAGGCGGGCGAGGCCGGCGCGAACGGCGGCGCGGCGTTCGCGGCGCCGGCGCCGCTGCCCGCGGAGCCCTCGCCGGAGCTGCGTGAGGAGAACGCGCGCCTCCGCAAGAAGCTCGACGAGCTCGCGATGGAAGTCGCGCGGCGCGAGGGCGAGCTGCAGGCTCGCGGCTGGCGGATCACCGAGCTCGAGAATGCAGCGGCGTCGACCCCCGCGAAGGGCAACGGCCAGCACCATGATGGCGACGGGGCCCGCGCGGCCGAGCTGGAGCGAGAGCTCGCGAAGACGCGCGAGGAGCTCGACGCGCTACGTCAGGCGCTCCGGCAGGAGCACGCCCTCGTGGAGCAACTCAGGGCCGGCGAGCTCGGCCGTGGCGGTTGACACCCCCATGCGCCGCCTTACCTTGCCGCGGCAGGCGAGGTCCCCCTCATTTCTCGCATGGACTTCGTGAGATGACCCTAGCCGGCCCCTGGACGGCGTAGGCTTGCGGACCGGACGCATGTCGGAGAAACGCGATTACTACGAGGTACTGGGCGTGGAGCGGGGCGCCGGTGCCGACGAGATTCGGAAGGCCTACAAGCGTGAGGCCCTGAAGCACCATCCCGATCGCAATCCGGGAGATCCCGCCGCCGAGGCGAAATTCAAGGAGTGCAACGAGGCCTACCAGGTGCTCTCCGATGAGGAGAAACGGCGCGCGTACGACCAGTTCGGCCATGCCGCATTCGAGGCCGGGAGCGGCGGCTTCGAAGGCGCGTCCGACGTGTTCGCGCACATGCAGGACCTGTTCGCGGAGATGTTCTCCGGCGGCTTCGGGTTCGGTGGCGGCCGCCGGCAGCCTCGCCGCGGGGGAGACTTGAGGGTGCAGGCGCGGCTCTCGCTCCGCGAGGCGGCCTTCGGCGTGAAGCGCGAGGTCACCGTGCACGCGCCTGCCCGCTGCGACGATTGCTCCGGCAGCGGCGCCAAGGCGGGGACGAAGCCCGAGGTCTGCGGGCATTGCCGCGGCACCGGCCACGTCTCGAACGCGCGCGGCTTCGTCATGTTCACGACGCCGTGTCCCAAGTGTCAGGGCCAGGGCGCGGTCATCAAGCACCCCTGCAAGACGTGCGAGGGGCGCGGCCTCGTCGAGCGCTCGCGCAAGGTCGTCGTCAGCTTCCCCGCGGGCATCGACTCGGGGCAGAAGCTGCGCGTCCCCGGACAGGGCCTGCCCGGACCGCCGAACACCCCCGCGGGTGATCTCTACGTGGAGATCGACGTGGAGGAGGACCCGCGCTTCGAGCGTGACGGCGCCGATCTCGTGACGCGCGTGCACGTGTCGTTCGTCGAGGCCGCGCTCGGCGCGGAGGTGCCTGCGCCGGCGCTCGGAAATCCCGAGGACGAGGCCGAGGCGCCGACCGTGCCGCTCCGCATCCCCGCGGGCACCCAGTCGGGATCGGTGATCCAGCTCAAGGGACAGGGCGTGCCGCGGCTCGATGGTCGCGGGCGCGGCTCCCTCGTCGCGGTCATCCAGGTCGACGTGCCGACGGCGCTCACCGAGCGCGCGAAGAAGCTCCTCGCCGAGCTCGAAGCCGAGCTGAAGGGCCCGGCCGAGGGCGCCGAGAAGGCGCGCGTCGCCGCGGCGAAGTGAAGTTGGGATAGTCTCGACGGCGTGGGGTCGTCGCTCGAGGCACTGAAGGCGAAGCTCGCCGCGACCGCGGCGCTGCGTCCGTCCGGGCGCGTGATCGCGGTGACCGGTCTCTCGCTGCGGTTCAGCATGCCCGGCGTACGCGTCGGCGACGTCGTGCTGGTGAAGCGCAAGGGCGAGCCGCTCGCGTGCGAGGTGGTCGGCTTCGACCGCGGCGAGGCGGTCGGGATGCCGCTCGGCGCGATCGCGGGCGTCGGTCCGGACGACGAGGTGGAGTCGACGGGCGGCGGCTTCGCGGTGCGCGCCTCCGACGCGCTGCTCGGCCGCGTGGTCGACGGCCTCGGCCGGCCGATCGACGGCGGCGCGGCGATCGACGGCGGGACGATCGTGCCCGTCGATCGCGATCCGCCGACGCCGATGGAGCGGCGCGCGGTGTCGCGTCCGCTCGCCACCGGCGTGAGGGTCCTCGACGGGCTGCTCACGCTCGGCGAAGGACAGCGCATGGGCCTGTTCGCCGGGTCGGGCGTGGGCAAGAGCACGCTGCTCGGCGCGATCGCGCGCGGGACCGCGGCCGACGTCGTCGTCGTCGCGCTGGTCGGCGAGCGCGGCCGCGAGGTCGGCGAGTTCCTCGAGCACGCGCTCGGCGAGGAGGGCCGCAAGCGTAGCGTGGTGGTCGTGGCGACGAGCGACGTCGCCGCGCTCGAGCGCCTGCGCGCGGCGCAGGTCGCGACCGCCTACGCCGAGCACTTCCGGGACGAGGGGCGGAGCGTGATGCTGCTCGTCGATTCGGTGACGCGCTTCGCACGCGCGCAGCGCGAGGTCGGCCTCGCCGCGGGTGAGCCGCCGGCGCGGCGAGGCTATCCGCCGAGCGTCTTCGCGATGCTGCCGCGGCTGCTCGAGCGATCGGGGCAGGGCTCGAAGGGCTCGATCACCGCGCTCTACACCGTGCTCGTCGAGGGAGGCGACATGGACGAGCCGATCGCGGACGAGGTGCGCGGCATCCTCGACGGCCACGTGGTGATGGATCGCGCGCTCGCCGCGCGCGGGCGCTATCCGGCGGTCGACCCCACGGTGTCGCTCTCGCGCGTCATGGACGGCATCGTGGCGCCGGCGCATCGCGATGCCGCGCGTCGCCTCCGCGCGCTCGTGTCGACGTACGAGCAGAAGCGCGACCTCGTCGTCCTCGGTGCGTACGCGAAGGGGAGCGACAAGGATCTCGACGACGCGCTCGCGCGGATGCCGAAGATCGAGCAGTTCCTGCGTCAGTCGCCGGTCGATCGCGTCGCGTTCGAGGACACCGTCGCGATGCTCGAACGCGTCGTCGCCTGAACGCGCGCGACGACGCACGTGACGTTGTCCGGGCCGCCCGCGTCGTTCGCGCGGGCGACGAGCGCGTCGCAGGCGGCCTGCGGATCCGGCTTCGCCGCGAGCAGCGCCTCGATCTCCGCGTGCGGGACCACGCCGGAGAGGCCGTCGGAGCAGAGGAGCACCACGTCGCCCGCCTCGATCGGCGTGCGCGTGATCACCACGTCGAGGCGCGTCGAGCTGCCGACCGCCTGGAGGATCACGTTCGTCGGCACGTTCTCGCCCGGGTGGAGCCCCTGCGAGCGGAGCAGCTCCACCATCGTCTGGTCGCGCGTGATCTGCCGGAGCCGGCCGCCTCGCAGCAGGTACGCGCGGCTGTCGCCGATCTGCGCGCACACGAGCAGGCCCGACGCGAACGCCGCGACGGTCGCCGTGGTGCCCATGCGCGCATAGCAAGGCTCCGCCCGCGCGACCGCGCGGACCCGCTCGCCGGCCTGGACGATGCTCGAGACGAGCGCCGTCTCGACGTCCCGCCACGGCCAGGCCCACTCCACCGCCGCGGTGATGAGCTCGCTCGCGATCGTGCTGGCGATCTCGCCACCGGCCTCGCCGCCCATGCCGTCGCACACGACGGCGAACGGGGCGGCGCGGCCGATCACCGCGCGGTCCTCGTTCTTCGCGCGCACGCGGCCGGGATCGCTGCGCAGGGCGAGCTCCACGCAGAGGGAGGGGAAGGGGTCGGGCTCGGTCCATCGGAAACAACTCATGATGACAACCTTGAAACAGAAACTATAGTTGTCAACTGAAGGTGCCGGTTGCGATGACGTGCTCCGATTTCCGGGTTAGAGTCGTGGAGATGGCACGGCGCGATCGCGAGGCCTCGCCCGGCGAGGCGGGCGAAGGCGACTGGCAAGCGCGTCTCGCGGAGGCCATGGATACGCGCGGCGTGAGCGGCGGCGAGCTCGCGCGGCGCGCGGGGTTCACCGCGCAGTACGTCAACTCGCTGCGCGCCGGAGACCGCGGCGCGCGCCTCCCGCTCGAGACGGCGCGCAAGCTCGCCCACGCGCTCGGCGTCTCGGTGGACTGGCTCACGCGCGGAGAAGGCCCGCGCGAGCGCCTGAGCGACGTGTTCGTCGTCGGCGCCCAGCGCCCCCCGGCGCCGAGCGATCTCTACCCGACCCGCGCCGAGGCGATCGCGCTGCTGGCGGGCACCGCCCCGCGCGAGGTGATCGACGCGCTCCGCGCGGTCGTGCCGGACGGCGGCGTCGATCCCGGGCGCGAGTGGTGGATCGCGTACGCGAAGGACCTCGCGCGCGACCTCCGCCGCATCCAGGCGGATCCCGATCTGAACGCGTCGCGCGATGCGCCGCCGAAGTCGGCGTACGTGCCCGCCAAGAAGAAGGCATGAGCGGCCGCCGCCTCGCGCTGCTGGCGGTGGTCGGGGGGGCCACGCTCGCGTGCGGAGGCCTCCTCGGCCTCGACGAC
>JBDHVD010000512.1:0-6483 GCA_039809525.1 Labilithrix sp.
TGACGTCTTGCGCGTCAGGTCCTTCCCGGCCGCGTTCGACTCGAATCCATCCGTCAC
Organism: Labilithrix sp.; assembly: GCA_039809525.1. GTDB lineage: Bacteria > Myxococcota_A > Polyangia > Polyangiales > Polyangiaceae > Labilithrix. The sequence goes on from JBDHVD010000512.1 coordinate 58, forward strand.
GCCGGCGTCGTCCGCGCCGCTTGCGTGACATCTTGCGCGTCAGGTCCTTCCGGCGCGCCCGCGTCGATCTGATCGTGCGCAGGGCGCAGGGCGCGGGGCGCGGGGCGCGGGCGGGCGCCGCCTGGGTTCGACGATAAACGGTCGCCCAAATTTCTGCGTTGAGCACGCAACTCGCATTTCGAACGTCCGTCATTTCCCGCAGTTGCGCGCGAACGTTGAGCAGCGAATCCGAGCCGCGGCGGAGGCACCACCGCCCCCCCGCCCCACCGCCACCGCCGCCGCGGATGACGCGGATGACGCGGATGACGCGGACGACGCGGACGACGCGGACGACGCGGACGACGCCGAACGAGCCGCGCATCGCGATCCGAGCGACGCCGCTCAGCGGAGCGCGGCGAGCGCGGCGCCGACCTTCGCGACCGCCACCGGCACCGGCGTCCTCAGCTCGGGGGCGAAGACCGCGACGCGGAGCTCCTCGAAGAGCCAGCGGAGCTCGCGCGCCGCCGCCTCGTCGCGCGCGCTCGATCGCTTGGTGAGGAACGCCTTCCAGAGCGGCGCGATCGGCGCGAGCTTGTCGGCGTCCTTGCGCGGATCGGCGATCGCGCGCTGGAGCCGGGCCTGCGCCGCCTTGAGGTAGCGCGGGTACTGCTCGAGGCGGCCGAGCGGCACCCACGCGATCAGGTCCGCCGGGAAGAGGTGCTCGAGCTGCGCGTAGATGTCGGCGACCGCGTGGCCGCCGCTCGGGTGGCGCGAGGCGTTGCGGAGGGCGCGGAGCAGCTCGTCGAGCGCGGCCGCCACGGGCTTCATCGCCGCGGTGAAGACGCGGAAGGCCGCGTCGATGCGCGGCGCCCCCTCGCGCAGGCGCTGCTCGAACGCCGCCTTCGTGCGTGGCAGCGACGCGCCGTCACCCTCGAGATCGAACGCGGCGTCGACGATGCGCTGGAGGAGGAGCGCGCGGAAGGCGTCCGACTCCGCGCGCGAGGGCGTGGCGCCGTTCGGGCGTGGCAACGCGGGCGGCAGGCGCGGCGCGATCGCCGAGAGCGTCTGGCGCGCCGCGAGCATGAAGAGGCGCCTCACGCCCGCGCGCGACGCGGCCTCTGCCGCCGCGCTCGACTCGAGCAGCACCAGATCGACGGACTTCTCCTGGTCGACGAGCGCCGGATAGCTCCGGACCTCGACGTTGCCGACGCGGCGCACGACGAACGGCGCGAGCTCGCCGAAGTCCCACGTGGTGATGCCGGTACGCTCGCCCGAGCGGGCGGGCGCGGTCTTCTTCCACTCCGCGCGCGCACGCGCTCCGTACTGCTCGAGGAGCGCGTCGACGTCGCGCCCCTGCGCGAGCACCGTCCCCTGCGCGTCGACGATGCGTATGGTCGCGCGGAGGTAGGCCGCCACCGCGTCGCGGCGGAAGGCGTCCTCCGGGACGTCGGCGCCGGTCTCCTCCGCGATCGCGCGTGCGAGCGCCGGGATCATCGGGCCCTGCCACGGCACGAGCCTCCGCGCGACCGTGCGCGCGAGCTGACGGATGTCGCCGAGGTCGCGGCGCATCGCGCGCGGCAGCTCGTAGAGGAGCGCGGCGATCTTGTCCTCGTGCCATCCGGGGATCGTCCAGTCGAGCTCGCCGGGATCGAGCTGCGGGACGAGCACCAGCGGGATGGTGAGCGTGATGCCGTCGTCGTCCGCCGACGGATCGAAGGTGTAGCGGACGGCAACCGCCGCGCCGTGCAGCGTGATGCGATCGGGGTAGTCGGCCGGCGAGAGGTTCGCGTCGCCCGCGAGGACGTCGTCGAGCGTCAGGACGAGCAGATCGGGGTCCTCGCGCTCCGCCTTCTCGCGCCACGCCTCGAACATCGCGCCGTTCACCACGTCGGCCGGCACGCGGCGATCGAAGAACGCGAGGAGCGCGTCGTCGTCGGCGAGCATGTCGCTCCGGCGCGCCTTGTCGCGGAGGCGCGCGACCTCGAGCAGGAGCTCGCCGTTCTTCTCGTGGAAGCGCCCGCGGGTCTTGTACTCGCCGCGCACGAGCGCGTGATCGAGGAACATCCGCCGCGCCTCCGCCGGCGCGACGCGCGCGTAGTCGACGCTGACGTCGCGCGAGACGGTGAGCCCGAACAGCGTGGTGTGCTCCTTCACCGACGCGCGCGCCGACTTCTCCGACCAGTGCGGCTCGCCGTAGCTGCGCTTCAGGAGATGCGGCGCGGCCTCGACCAGCCACTCCGGCTCGATGCGAGCGACCATCCGCGCGAAGAGCTGCGAGGTCTCGACGAGCTCGAAGGCCATGACCCATTGCGGAGGCTTCCGCGCGAGCGCGGACGACGGATGGATCATGAAGCGCGTCTGCTTCGCGCCCATGTAGACGCGCGCCTCGGGGTTCCACTTGCCGACCTTCGAGAGCAGCCCCGTGAGGAGCGCGCGATGCAGCGCGTCCTCGCCCGCGCTCCCCTTGGACCTGGCCTCGCCGAGGCGCAGCTCGCGCACGATCTCCTCGAGCTGGCGGTGGATCTCGAACCACTCGCGCACGCGGAGGAACGAGAGGAAATTCTCGCGACACGTGCGCCGGAGGTTCGACGTCCCGCGCGCCTGGGCCTCCTTCACGAAGTCCCAGAGGCGGAGGACGCCGACGAAGTCCGAGCGCTCGTCGCGGAAGCGCCGGTGGAGATCGTCGGCCTTCTGCTGGTGCTCGCGCGGGCGATCGCGCACGTCCTGGACGTTGAGCGCGGCGGCGACGATCAGCACCTCGCGGAGGCAGCCGAGGTCGGCGCCGGCGAGGATCATGCGTCCGATGCGCGGATCGACGGGGAAGCGCGCGAGCCGCGCGCCGAGCGGCGTCAGCTCCTTCTTCTCGCCGAGCGCGCCGAGCTCCTCGAGCACGCGGTAGCCCTCGGCGATCGCCTTCGGCTGGGGCGGATCGAGGAACGGGAACTCCTCGACCGCGCCGAGGCCGAGCGCCTTCATCCGCAGGATCACGCCCGCGAGCCCGGTGCGCTTGATCTCCGGATCGGTGAACGCCGGACGCGCGCGATGGCTCTCCTCGTCGTACAGCCGCACGCAGATCCCCTCGCGGACGCGCCCGCAGCGGCCCTTGCGCTGATCGGCGCTCGCCTGCGAGATGCTCTCGATCTGGAGCCGCGTCGTCCCCGAGCGCGGATCGTAGCGTGAGAGCCGGGCCACGCCGGTGTCGACCACGTAGACGATGCCGGGGATGGTGATCGACGTCTCGGCGACGTTCGTCGCGAGGACCACGCGCCGCTGCGGGATGCTCGCGAACACCCGCTGCTGCTCGGCCGCCGAGAGGCGCGCGTACAGCGGCAGGATCACGGTGTGCCGGAGCTGCCTCGCGGCGAGCGCGTTCTCGGTGTCGCGGATCTCGCGCTCGCCCGGGAGGAACACGAGGACGTCGCCCTGGGGGTCGAGCGACGTCACGCTCGCGACGGCGTGCGCGACCGCCTCGGGCAGATCGAGGTCCTCGTTCGGCGGCTCGTACAGGACCTCGACGGGGAACGTGCGGCCCTCGACCTCGACGACGGGCGCGCCGCCGAAGAACTCCGAGAAGCGCTCGGTCTCCAGCGTCGCGGAGCTCACCACCACCTTGAGATCCGGCCGCTCGGGCAGGATGCGCTTCACCCAGCCGAGGATGAAGTCGATGGTCAGGCTCCGCTCGTGCGCCTCGTCGATGACGATCGTGTCGTAGCGCCGGAGCAGCCGATCGCCCTGGATCTCGGCGAGCAGGATGCCGTCGGTCATGAACTTCACGTACGTCGCGGGCGACGTGCGATCGTCGAAGCGGACCTGGTAGCCGACGTCGGTGCCGAGCGCCGAGCCGAGCTCGGTCGCCACGCGCGCCGCCACGCTGGTCGCGGCGATGCGCCGGGGCTGGGTGACGCCGATCACCCGCTCGAGGCCGCGCCCCATCGCGAGGGCGATCTTCGGCAGCTGCGTCGTCTTCCCCGAGCCTGTCGCGCCCGCGACGATGACGACTTGATGGGCGTCGATCGCGGTCGCGATGTCGGTGACGCGCGCGGAGATCGGGAGCTCGGGCGGAAAGCGAATCTCGGTCACGACGGGACAGGAGGCAGGCAGGAGCCAGGAGAAAAGAGGCACCGTAGTACGCGGCCGCGCGCGTTGCACGCCGAGCCGTGAAGCTCTGCGACGGTCGCGGCGAAGGGCCGTCTTGACGCTCGGTGCTCGCGGGCTAACGGATGCGCATGCGACGAATCCTGGTCACCGGGGCGAACAAGGGCATCGGACAGGCGATCGCGAAGGCGATCCTCGAGGAGCACGACGACACGTTCGTCTACCTCGGCTCTCGCGACGCGGAGCGCGGACGGGCCGCCGCCGCCTCGCTGCCCAGGGGACGCGTCGAGGTCGTCGCGCTCGACGTCGCCGCCGACGCGTCGGTCGCCGCCGCGGCGAAGGAGGTCGCGAAGAGCGCGGGCGGCGAGAAGCTCTACGCCGTCGTGAACAACGCCGGCATCGGGACGGGCGCGGGCGCGGGGCTCGCCGGCACGCTCGAGGTGAACACGCTCGGCGTGCACCGGGTCTGCGAGGCGTTCCTGCCGCTCCTCGATCCGGAGCGCGGTCGCATCGTGAACATCACGTCCGCGTCCGGCCCCAACTTCGTCGCCACGTGCAGCGCGGAGATGAAGCGCTTCTTCCTCGATCCGCAGGCGACGTGGCCGCGGCTCCGGGCGCTCGTCGACGAGTGCCTCGCGATGGACGGTGACAAGGCGGCGTTCGCCGCCAGGGGCCTCGGCGACGGATCGCCCTACGGCCTCTCGAAGGCGCTGACCAACACGTACACGATGGTGCTCGCACGCGAGCATCCGAAGCTGCGCGTCAACGCGTGCACGCCCGGCTTCATCGAGACCGATCTCACGCGTCACTACGTCGAGTCGCAGGGCAAGCCGGCCGCCGAGCTCGGGATGAAGCCGCCGTCGGCGGGCGCGCGCGCGGCGATGCACCTGCTCTTCGCCGAGCTCGAGGGCAACGGCCGCTACTACGGCAGCGACGCGCAGCGGAGCCCGCTCGATCGCTACCGCAGCCCCGGCAGCCCGCCGTACACCGGCGACTGATCCGCGACAGACGCCCGCGCGCGAGGCGACGTCGTCAGCGCTTCGCCGTCCTCGCCGCCTTCTTCTTCGGCTTCTTCTTCGCCGCGGTCTTCTTCGCCGTCTTCTTCGTCGACGTCTTCTTCGGCGCGCTCGCGACGGCGACGTGCGGGGCGACCGGCTTCGGCGGGCGCTTCACCGTGCCGTTCGCGAGCACCTCGATGCGCTGCGGATCGGGCTGCGCGCTCGACTGCTCGGCGAGGAACGAGAACCAGCGGTAGCGCGGGAGGTGCAGGCGCTCGGCGACGAGATGCGGGGCCCGCACCCGCTCGTGGGCGAGGTGCGCGCGCGCGAGCCATGCCTCGATGGCCGCGCCGCCCGCGGGCGAGAGCAGCTCGCGCGACTCGAACGCGCGTCGATCGAAGGCCGCGTTCGGCCGATCGAACGCCGCCCGCAGGCGCGTGATCGGCTTCTTCCCCTCGTAGACCGTCACCCAGCAGCCGTGATCGGCGGCGTACTCGTAGAGGACGAGGACCTTCTCGTTCGCCTGCGCGAGATCGAAGCGCGTCTCGTCGCCGGGCGGGTAGACGAAGGACACCCAGCCGTTCCGCGCAGGGAACACGAAGCCCGGCACCTTCGCCCGCCGGAGGAGCGCGACCGCGTGCTCGGGGTTCTCCGTCCGCAGGTGACCGCTCTCGCTGAGCTCGCTCACCCCCGCAGCGTATCCGCCGGCTCGAGCACGACGAAGCGCAATCCCGACGACGTCGCCCGCGAGGAGGTCTCGACGAGGCCTGCGCGATCGAGCACGCCGCGGTCGAACACCGTGTCCCCCTCGGGCGCGCCGGGGATCTCCGTCAGGTACACCCGACGCGCGCGCGGCGCCGCCTCCTCGAAGAGACGCGCGCCGCCGATCACGAAGATCTCGCCCTGCCCCACCCGCTTCGCGATCGCGATCGCCTCGTCGAGATCCGCGGCCCGATGCACGCCCGGCGGCGGGACGAACGTGCGCGACACGACCACGTTCACGCGGCCCTCGAGCGGCCGGCCCGTCTCCTCCCACGTGCGGCGGCCCATGATGACCGTCGCGCCGCGCGTCGTCGCCTCGAAGTGCGCGCGGTCCTCGGGCTCGCTCCACGGGAGCCCGCCCGCGCGGCCGATCACGCCGTTCTCCGCGACCGCGAGGACGAGCGAGACATCGCGCGCCGGTCCCGCGAAATCGCCTCTCCCCACCGAGACCGTATAACGGGCCCGGGGGCTTGCAGCAAGACGGTGGGGGCCGCCGACAATCCGGCGCACGCGAAAGGAGATCACGCATGCGCATCCTCTTGTCGACGATCGGATCCCGCGGTGACGTCCAGCCCCTCGTCGCGCTCGCGAC
>JBDHVD010000513.1:0-6475 GCA_039809525.1 Labilithrix sp.
TGGCCGGTGTGGTGATCGCCGCCTGCGGCGATCCCGGCGATCCGGCCACGCCGAGGTCGACGGTGTCCGGCGACCCGTCGGCGTCGCCCGCGCAGGACGCCGGCGACGACGACGGTGCGCGGCCGCTCGCGACCATCGAGCCTCCCGTCGACGTGGTGAGCACCGACGGCGCGATCAGGAGCTGGCCGCGCATCGTCCCCGGCGTCGAGGCGCGCGCGTTCACGAGCCACGACCGCACCGGCGGCAACGACGACGGCTTCGCCGGGACGTGGTCCGAGCTCTACGAGGACGGACGCGGCGAGCACACCATCTTCGACGCCTTCGGGCCCGGCGTGCTCCGCACGCTGTGGTTCACGAGCGCCGTCGACGGCAACGGCCCCTTGCCCGAGAAGCTCGTGCGCTTCTACTTCGACGACGAGGCCACCGCGCGGATCACCGTCGACGCCAACGCGCTCTTCGCGGGGACGAACACGCCATTCGTGAAGCCGCTCGTCGCGGGCAATCAGGAGTCGAGCGGCGGCTTCGCGTCGTGGGCGCCGCTCGTCTATCGCCGGCGCCTGCGGATCACCACCGAGGCGCGCGCCGGCTTCTACCAGGCCTTCTACGACACGTTCCCCGCCGACTGGGCCGTGGCGAGCTCGCGCGCGAGCGCCGTCGCGGGCGGGCTCGTCGCGCGGTTCGCGCAGACGGGCTTCTCGACGCTGCCGCTCGCGGAGGTCCCGCTCGAGCACGCGATCGAAGGGGAGGGGACGATCGACGTGCTGCGCTTCGAGCCGGAGGCACCGCCGTCGACGTCCGAGTTGCAGAGTGCACGTATCCGGATCTGGTTCGACGGGGCGCTCGATCCGCAGGTCGACGTGCCGCTCGGGATGTTCTTCGGCTCCGGGCTCGGCGAGGCCGACGTGCGCGCCCTCGCGTGGACGATGGCGCCGGGGCGCTACGAGTCGCGCTTTCCCATGCCGTTCTGGAAGGGCGCGCGCCTCTCGGTGACGGGGCTCGCGGGCAGGCTCCTGCTCCACACGGCGCCTGCGCTCGAGCCGCGCGAGGAGATCGGGACGTTCACCGCGGTCTACCGCGAATCGAAGCCGACGACGCCGGGCGTCGACCATCCGTACGTCGACGTCGACGGCGCGGGGAAGCTCGTCGCCACCGTGCTCACCGTCGAGCCCGAGGCGCCGGCCGACAAGCAGTGGTGGGAGGGCGATCTCCGGAGCTGGATCGACGACCGCACGACGCCGGGCATCGCGGGCACCGGCCACGAGGACGATCACCTCGGCGGCTGGAGCAACGAGTTCCTCGAGCGTCCGTTCAGCCTCCCGATGCAGGGGTGTCCGAAGACGGTGATCCTCGATCAGCCCGCAGGCGGTCAGACGAACGCCGACGCCACGATGTACCGCCTGTATCCCGGCATCCCGTTCCTCCGCCGGCTCCGGCACTCGACGGAGCACGGCCCGAGCAACACGCGCGCGTCGAGCTACGCCTCCGCGGCGTTCCTCTACCGGCAGCCGCGCGTTCGTCTGGTGAAGACCGACGCGGTGACGCTCCCGTCGCCGCCCGGGCGAAGCACGCACCGCCTCGCGATCGAGAGCGACAACGTCGGGGTGAAGCTCCGCTGGTCGTACGCGCCGGCGGGCGGACGGCAGCGCGCGGACGTGATCGTCGACGGTGTTCGCGTCGGCGCGTGGTACGTCGTCGAGGCGAGCGCGGCCACGGGCGCGGCGGACGCGGACTTCTTCCTTCCGCCTCAGGTCACGAAGGGCAAGCGCGCGATCGACGTGACGATCGTGCCCGCCGCCTCGTTCTCGGCGACGGCGCTCGCGGCATGGTCGGTGCGTCCGTGACCGGGGCGATCGTCACTCGCAGCAGCAGCTGACCGGGTTGCCTCCGAGGTAGTCGCCGAGCGTGTACTCGCTGCCCCAGTTGTCCCATTTCGCCGTGGCGATCGCGTCACACGTCTTCAGCGAGCGGCCCTCGTTCGATCGGAACGATCCACCGCCGCTCTTCGTCTCGCGGTAGTAGCAGGCATAGCCCGCGTAGGGCGGCGGCTCGCCGTCGTGCCCGCCGCAGCTCCGGTGATCGGTGCATGCGACCGCGCACGTCTTGCCCTTGGCCTTGCACGCGTCGGCGCAGGACTTCCCGCTCTCTCCGGCCGTCCACTCGGCCTTCTTCGGCGCCGCGTCGACGCCCGCGTCCTTCGCGACCGGCTTCGGCTCCTGCTTGCCGGCGTCGTCGTCCGTCGCGGGCTCGTCGGGGACCTCGCTCGCGGGCTCGGTCGGCGCGGGCGCGGAGGTGGTGGTGGACTCCGCGGTGCACGCAAACAGGACGAGCAGGCTCGAAGCGGTGAAGAGGACGTAAGCCGATCGCATGGGCCCTTCGACGGCCGAGCTCGCGTCGTATTCATCCCGCGCCGGTACCGCGCTTGCTCGTCCCCGGGCGGAGGATGCCCCGACGATGATCCGTTTCCGTGCGACGTGGTGGCAGGCGGCGCTGTTCGCCGCAGGAGTCGTGGCGATCGAGCGCCTGGCGAGGACCGCGGGGAAGAACGCCGACCCGCGCTTCTACGACGCGGTGAAGCGGCCGACCTGGTCGCCGCCGGCGTGGCTCTTCGCGCCGGTCTCCGCCGCGCTCGCGTCCGCGCAGATCTGGGGCGACGTCCGTCTCCTGCGCCGACCGTCGCGCAAGACGGCGCTCGTCGCGCTGCAGGCCGCGAGCTGGACGGCGCTGCTCGCGGCCACCCCGGCGTTCTTCCGCCTGCGCAGCCCGCGCCTCGCGTTCGCGTCGAACGTCGTGCAGGCCGCGACCACCGTCGCGAGCATCGTCCTCGCGCGCCGCGTCGACGCGCGCGCGGCGCTCGCGCTCGCGCCCACCGCGGCGTGGCTCGGGTACGCGCTGCCGGTGAACGGGTGGATCGCGGCGCGGAACGCCGACCCGTTCCTCCACCAGGCGCCGCTCCGCTGAAGGCGCGCGTGCTAGAAGCGTGACCATGCGCTACGAGCTCTATTACTGGCCCTCGATCCAGGGGCGCGGCGAGCTCGTGCGCCTGGCCTTCGAAGAAGCGGGCGTCCCGTACGTCGACGTCGCGAGGCTTCCGAAGGCGAAGGGCGGCGGCGTCGACGCGGTGCTGCGAGCGCTCGCGGGCGAGCTCGGTGGCCCGCGGCCGTTCGCGCCTCCGGTCTTGAAGGCGGGCCGCATCGTCGTCGCGCAGACGGCGGCCATCCTCCAGCACGTCGGCCCGGACCTCGGCCTCGTCCCCGCCGACGCCGCCGGGCGGCTCGCGGTGCATCAGCACCAGCTCACCCTCGCGGACCTCGTCGCCGAGGTCCACGACACGCATCACCCGATCGCGACGGGCCTCTACTACGAGGACCAGAAGCCCGAGGCGAAGAAGCGCGCGGCGGCGTTCATCGCCGAGCGCATCCCGAAGTTCCTCGGCTACTTCGAGGCGGTGCTGGGCGCGGCCAAGCCGGCGGGGAAGCGCAAGGTGCGTCACCTCGTCGGCGCGAAGCTGACGTACGCCGACCTCTCGCTGTTCCAGGTGATCGAGGGCCTTCGCTACGCGTTCCCGCGCGCGATGAAGAAGGCCGAGAAGAAGATCCCGCACGTCGTCGCCCTCCACGATCACGTGGCGGCGAGGCCGCGCATCGCCGGGTACCTCGCGTCGGAGCGCCGGATCCCGTTCAACGAGATGGGGATCTTCCGGCGCTACCCGGAGCTCGACTCCAAGTAGCGCGCGCGCTTCAGAAGGTGCCGCCGAGGCCGAGGCTCGCGCCGCCGTGGCTCGGTGCGACGGTCGGCACGAGGCGGCCGGTCTTCGCCGGCTTGCCGCTGTTGGCGAGGATGGTGGAGACGACCGCCACGCCGAGGCCGACGGCGGCGACGCCGAGGCCGACGTTCGCGAGCAGCACCTTCGAGTCGATCGCGTCGCGCTCGGACTCCGGGCACGACGGCGCGCATCCGCTCGCGCGCAGCGTCGACTCGTCGTCGTTCGCCTGGATGGCGAAGAGCGCGGTCATGCCCACGCCGACGACGGCGACGCCTGCGCCCACCCAGCCGAGGACGGGGACGTGGAAGCCGCGGCCCGGCTCCTCCGGCGGCGGCGTGGTCATCGTGGGGCTCGGCCCTCCGTCCGCGGGCGTGGCGGCGCCTGCCTGCTTCGGCGGCTCGAACGACAGCTCGATCAGGCGGTTCTTCTCCGCGGGACGGAGCACGATCTTGTCCTCGACCGACTTGCCGTCGGACCGGTCGAAGCGGAACTTGTGCTCGCCCGGATCGACCGGCAGGGCGCGGGCGTCGATCGCCTCGGCGACCACCTGGTCGTCGACGAACACGCGCACGTCGAGGATCTCCTTGCCCCGCTCGTCGCGCGCGCGGAACGTGACGCTCGGCATGTCGCGCTCGGTGTCCTGGAGCCACTGGCTGCACTCCTTCGCCACCGCGCCGGGACATGCCTTCGACGCGCAGGTGATGAACTTGTCGCGCGCGGCGGTCAGCTTGCCGTCGTCGCGCAGCTTCTGCCCGTCGTCGGCCGCCGCGATGCACGCCTTGCGATCCGGACCGGCGGCGTTCGCCGCGGACGTCGACAAGAAGAGGAGGGCCCCGAGCGCGGCGCTCGTTCGGTTCATTGGACGCATTCCGGGATGAAGTGGCGATGGCCCTTCTTGTCGATCGTGTACGGCGGATCGCAGCTGACCTTCGGCTTCGCGACCGCGGGCTTCACCGCCGGGGTCGCCGTCGCGATCGGATGCGCGACGGGCGTCGCCGACGGGCTCGCCGAGGCGCTCGCCACCACCGGCGTCGTCACCACCGGCGTCGTCACCACGGCCGCCGACGCCGAGGGCTCCGCGGTCGCGGTGACCACGGGCGCCGCCGACGCCGACGGCGCGGCGGACGCGGCCGGTGCCGGTACCTGCGGGCGCAAGACCAGGAAGGCGATCACCCCCATCGCGACGAGGAGCAGCGCGAGCAGGGCGCCGACGAACAGCATCGCCCACGACCGGCGCGGCGCGGGCTGCACCATCGTCATCGTCGGCTGCGAGCCGTCGTGCCCGAGCGCGACCCCCGCGGGTCTCGCCTGGATCCCGCTCGAGAACGTGCCGCTCGCGACGGGCGCGCTCGGCATCGAGCCGCTGCTCGGGGCCGTTCCGCTCGCGAAGGGCGCGGACATCTGCGCCGCGAGCTGCGCGGCGAGCATCCGAGGGTCCGAGCCCGTGACCGCGGGCGGCGGCTTCGAGCGCGTGCTCGACCGCTCGACGTGCGCCACCATCTTCGCGCGCTCGTCGAGGACGCCGGCGCCGAGCCGCTGCACCCACGCGCCGACCTCGGCGGGCGTCGCAGGCGTCATCACCTGCTCGAGCGTGCGCGCCATCTCGAAGGCGGTGGGGAAGCGGTCCTTCGCTTCACCCGCCGCGGCGCGGGCGACGATGGCATCGAACGGCGCGAGCTCCGGCGCGATGGTGCTCGGCATGCGCAGATCGTTCTGGATGATCCGCTTGATCGCCGCTGCTTCCTGCTCGCCCGCGAACATGCGGACGTTCGTGAGCGACTCGAACAGCACGATGCCCGCCGCGTAGATGTCCGTCGCGCGGGAGAGCGGCTCGGCCGCCATCTGCTCGGGCGGCATGTAGAGCAGCTTGCCCTTGATCTCGCCCTCCTTCGTCGCATGCACGCGGCCCGCGGCCTTCGCGATGCCGAAGTCGAGCACGCGCGCGATGCCGTCCACGCCGACGAGGACGTTCTGCGGGGACACGTCGCGATGCACGAGGTCGAGCGGATCGCCCTTCTCGTCCGTCGCCTCGTGCGCGGCGTGCAGGCCGTGGAGCGCGCCGCACATGATCGCGACGACGACGCGCGGCGGCAGGCGGATGCCCTGATCGCGCGCCGCGCGCGTCAGCTGCGAGAGCGACACGCCGCGGACGTACTCCATCACCAGGAGCAGCTCGGTGCCGTCGACCACGACGTCGAGCGTGGGCACCACGTTCGGGTGCTGCACGCGCGCGGCGAGACGCGCCTCGTCGAGGAACATCGCCGCGAAGTCCTTGTCGTGCGCGAACTGCGGGTGGAGCCGCTTGATCGCGACGGTACGCAGGAAGCCGGCGGAGCCGAGCAGCCGTCCGAGATGCACCGTCGCCATTCCACCGGACGCGACCGCGTCGTAGATGGCGTAGCGACCGACGACGGCGGTCGGTCGCTCGTCCCCCCCCGGGGCAGTCGGCATGGGCGCCTCCCGCATCAACTGTCGATTCTAAGCGATGCACGGTGACGTCCGCGACATCGTTCGGTCCCGAGGAGCACGCGGGGCGGGTGCCCACGCGGACGTACACGGCCGCACGCCACGGAATTCGCGAACGCGCGTGCGAACGGCGGTATCCTTCGTGGCAATGCGTGCTCGCTTGGGGGTTTGCGCTCGCGGCGGAATGTTCGCGGCCAGCGTGCTCTTCGGCTTCGTCGCCGCGTGCGGCTTCGGCGTCGATCTCGA
>JBDHVD010000514.1:0-6474 GCA_039809525.1 Labilithrix sp.
AGCGGCCGGACGATCAAGCGGCCGGGCGGTCAGCAGCCGGGCGGGCCCCGGCCGATGATCTGCGGTCGGCGATCAGCGGTCAGCGCTCGTTCGGTAGCGGGTAGATCCGCCGGAGGTGGCACTGCGCGCGCGTGACGCCGCCGGCGCGCGCGTGATCCTTCGCGGCCTGCGCGTCCATGCCCGCGATGCGATCGAGCTCGGCGAGCTTGAGCCAGAGGCATGGCCCCGGACCGCGCGTGCCGTAACGCTCGGCCTCGATGCGAAGGAGGGCGATGCGATCGCGGCCGGCAGGCTCCCAGCTCGGCCCGAACGCCGCCGCGGGGTAGACGACCCAGAGCTTCGAGCCGTCCTCCGGCGTCGAGAACTGCGGGACCATCCCCGCGACGAGCGCGACGCCGAACGCGACGACGCGGATCGCGGTCCGTGAGCGAGAGCGCTCGGGGCGCGCGGCGAGACCGGTGACGATCGGCGTGATCACGAGGACCGCGCACACGACGTACCAGAGGGTCGTCGACGTCCAGCCGAACCACTCGCCGACGTGATGCGGAACGAAACCGACCCACGCCATCGGCACCGCGAACTGGAGGAACGGGCGGCGGATCGTCTCGGGCAGCGTGTCGTGGACGAGGCCGACGGTGCCGATCGCGAGGACGCTCGCGAGCGCGAGGCCGCCGCCGAGGCCGCGGGCGAGCGCGCGGCGCGCGTCGCTGCGCCCGGCGAAGCGCTCCAGCGAGATCGCGGCGATGAACGCGAAGAACGGCGAGGCGGCCGCGAGGTAACGCGGGCCGACGGTCCAGCCGGCGCGCCAGTTCACGATGCCCGCGCCGACGCCGAAGAGGACGGCTGCCGAGAGCGCGGCCCAGAACGTCGCGACGCGCGCATCGCTGCGATGACGTCGGACGCCCGGCGGAGAGACGAGAACGAGGAGCACGCCGAAGAGCGCGATCCACATGAACGGGCTCATGCCGAAGAAGCCGAAGCCGGGATCGGCGCCGAGCGCCGCGAGCGTCTCCCACTTCGGCCACTGCACGCCCCAGAGCCCGGTGTTGTGGATGGCGGCGAAGCTCTGCGTCTCGAGCATCTGGTGGCCCGGCGTGAGCGGATTGCCGTACGCGCGCCAGTGGAAGAGCATCACCGGCGGGATGTTCACCAGCGCGCCGAGACCGAACGCGACGAGGCGCGTCGGTCGCCAGAAGACCGTCAGCGCGAAGAGCGAGAGGACGAGCGTGAGGAAGAGCGCGTGGTACTCGAGCATCACGCAGAGGCTCGTGAACCATCCGGCGAGCGCGGCGATCTTCCAGCTCCGCTTGCGGGCATCGGTGTGCGAGCGGCGGCGCTCGCGCTCGATCAGCCCGAACGCGAGGAAGGCCGCGGCCGCATACTGCGAGTGGCTCGCGAAGATGTGCGTGTACGCGAGGTAGTTCGTGCCCAGGCCGCAGGCGGCGACGGCCGTGAGACGGATCGCGGTGTCGTTCGAGTACGCGCGGAGCCAGCGCTCGAACCAGACGAGGAAGAGGAAGCACGGGAGCTGCGATGCGACGAGCCGCATCGACCACGTCGCGTTCCGGAGCCACCACAGCTTGTCCTCGGTGGACGACGCCATGGTCGGGTAGTGCTTGCCGAGGAGCGGCGCGACGATCTTGCTGAAGACGAAGTAGCCCGGTACGCCCGCGTAAGCGGCGGCCGGGGCCTTCACCATCGTGTAGTGCGGGAGCTTGTCGTCGAGCCCGGGCGCGCGGGCCATGTCGTTGACCCAGCCCCACATCTGCACGGGCTCGTCGATGCGGAAGGTGCCCTTCTCGACGAGCATCATCGTCGTGAAGACGCGGGTGAACTCGTTCGGGTTGTTGATGTCCCGCTGGTAGGGGAACACCAGGAACATCGGCACGAAGACGAGGACGAAGAACAGGCGGACGAGGCCGGCGCCGCGCCGATCCGACGCGTGCATCTACTTGTCCTTGTCGGCCTTCGGCGGCGGCGGGGGCTTGGTGGACGGCTTCGGCGCGGGCGGCGGCGGCCGCTTCGAGGGCGACGCCGAGGGACGCGGGAGCTGCGCGATCACCGCGGGCGTGCCGTAGTCGGTCTTCAGCGCGGAGCTGTCGAGCTCCTCCGCCGAGGGCGGAGCGGCTGGCGCAGGCGCGGGCGCGGGTGCGGGTGCGGGCGGCGCGATCGGCGAAGGCACGCCGATCATCGTGGGGAACGCCGGCGGCTCGGCAGGGACGGCGACCGCGACGGCGGGCGCAGCCACACCGGGAGCGGCGGCGACCTTCGCGCGGCGGCGGCCGAAGTTGATCTTCTCCGCCACGACGTAGAGCGGGCGCCGCTTCACCTCTTCGTAGATCTTGCCGACGTACTCGCCGAGCACGCCGATGATGAAGAGCTGCACGCTGAAGAGGAACGAGAGCAGGATGATGATCGTCGTCCAGCCCTGGATCGTGCGGCCGAGCAGCCACGCGGCGATCGCCCAGATCATGACGGCCATGCCGAACAGGCCGACGGCGCCGCCCGCGTAGGACGCGGCGCGGAGCGGCACGATGCTGAACGACGCGATGCCGTCGAACGCGAACGCGAGCATCTTGCGGAGCGGATACTTCGTCTCGCCGGCGGCGCGCGCGGCGCGATCGTACTCGACGGCGATCTGCTTGAAGCCGACCCACGCGACGAGGCCGCGCACGAAACGGTGCGTCTCCCGCAGGCCGCGCAGCGTCTGGACGACGCGGCGGCTCATCAGGCGGAAGTCGCCGGTATCGAGCGGGACCTCGATCGGGATCATCGCCGCGAACAGGCGGTAGAAGATCTTCGCCGTGAGGAGCTTGAACTTCGTCTCGCCCGCGCGGGAGCGGCGGCGGCCGTAGACGACGTCGTAGCCCTCGCGCCACTTCGCGACCATCTCGAGGATGACCTCGGGCGGATCCTGGAGATCGGCGTCCATGACGACGACCGCCTTGCCGCGCGCGAGGTCCATGCCGCAGGTGATCGCGCGCTGGTGGCCGAAGTTCCGCGAGAAGCTCGCCACGCGGTAGCGCGGCTCCCGCTCGGCCATCGCGCGGAGGAGGGCGAGCGAGTCGTCCTTCGACCCGTCGTTGACGAAGACGACCTCGCAATCGAGCGCGAGCGCACCCAGCAGATCCCCGAGGCGAGCCTCGAGCTGCGGGAGGACCTCCTCCTCGTTGTAGATGGGGATGACGAGCGAGAGCTCGGGCCGCGGCATGACGCGGCGACCGTTCTACTACGGTTTGTCGATTTCCCGCAGCTTCCAGGCCCACGCATCGCCCACGACCGCGTCGAGATCGCCGCGGCGCGCGCGCCAGCCGAGGACCTCGCGCGCGCGGTCGACCTTGGCCACGAGCGACGGCGGATCGCCCGCCCGGCGCGGCGCCTCCACGACGGCGATCGGCCGGCCGCTCACGCGGCGCGCCGCCTCGACCACCTCGCGGACCGAATGACCGCGGCCGGTGCCGAGGTTGAACGCGCCCGACGCGCCTCCGCGGGCGAGGTGCTCGACCGCGGCGAGGTGCGCCTCCGCGAGATCGAGCACGTGCACGTAGTCGCGCACGCAGGTGCCGTCGGGCGTCGGCCAGTCGGTGCCGTAGAGCGCGACGGAGGCGCGCTTTCCCGCGGCGACGTCGAGCACGATGGGGATGAGGTGGGTCTCCGGCTCGTGCCGCTCGCCGAGCCCGGCCGCGGCGTCGGCGCCGGCCGCGTTGAAGTAGCGAAGCGCGGCCCACGGCAGGCCGTAGGCGGCGCCGTAGGCCTCGAGGGCGTGCTCGATCGCGAGCTTCGTGTCGCCGTACGGGCTCACCGGGCGCTTCGGGTGGTCCTCGGGGATGGGCACCTCGTCGGGCGTCCCGTAGACCGCGGCGGTGGACGAGAAGACGAACGGCAGCTTCGCATCGACGACCGCGTCGAGCAGCGCGAGCGTGGCGACGAGGTTCTTCTGCCAGTACAGGCGCGGGTCCTGGACCGACTCCTCCACGCGGATCTTCGCCGCGAAGTGGAGGACCGCGTCGACCTTCTCGTCGCGGAGGAGCGCGCGGACCTCCCCGGTCTGCGCGCCGTCGCCCTGGACGAAGCGCGCCCGCGGATCGACGGCGTCGCGGTGGCCGGTCGAGAGATCGTCGAGCACCACGGCCTCGTGCCCGGCGTCGAGCAGCGTCTTGACCATGTGCGAGCCGACGTATCCGGCCCCGCCGGTCACGAGCGCTTTCACGGCGTCGATCGGTACCGAGGCCGAGCTTCGTAAGCAAGCCGTGCGGAGATGCTTGACACTTTCTGCGGCGCGACGTAGTTACGGCGTCCGTTTCGCACGGGCCAATAGCTCAATTGGTAGAGCAGTGGACTCTTAATCCATTGGTTTCGGGTTCAAGTCCCGGTTGGCCCACTGAGCAGTGAAGCAGCGGCCTCGACGGCATCCGTCGGGGCCGTCGACTTTTGTGTCTTCGTTCACGGACACGCGAAGGTAGGCACGGTACACGTCCCGCCGAGGCACCCGGCGAACGGCTCGCATCGCTTCGATTCGCCGCACGGCTCTCCCGCTTTCGCGTACGCGGTAGACACGCCCGCCCGAACAGGCCTCCCCTTCCGACGCCGTGACGAGACGGCACGTTCCTTCGCGGCACTGCGAGGCGCCCGACACGCGGCAGGAGCTCTCGCCCAAGGGGTGGCCCCTGGATCGTCAGACGGCCTCACGCAAGCAAGCCGGGCGCGCAGACGGCGCCAGGCGCCATTCCTCGTCGGATCGGACCGAGGCCAGCCGCCGTTGCCGAACGGCTGACACTCGTACGACGCCGGCGGCCGGTGAGACCTCCACGCCCTCGGCGGTGGTGATGTTCGTGCAGAGCTCCACCGCTGCACCGCCTCGCGAAAGACCGGCCACGTCGTTCCAACGACCGCACCGGTCCCGACGATCCTTCGCAGCGTACACGAGCCTCGTGCATGGCTCCCCTCATCGCCGCGCGCAGGGGGCCTCGATCGACGGTCGATTCCGCGGGGCCATCGTCCTCTCCGGCGTCCGACTCTCCGGCGTCCGTCGACGCCTTCGTTCGGCAACTCGAGGACACGAGCGCAACCGCGAGCGCTCCCACGACGATCATGGCTCCGCCGGTACGGTTCATGACCGCGTGCACGCATGTGAAAATGGCACGGCAGTGAGGCGCGGCCGCCGGCCTGCCCGAAGGCCAGAGGAAAGAGGAACGAGGAGCGAGGAACGAGGAACGAGGAACGAGGAACGAGGAACGAGGAACGAGGAACGAGGAACGAGGAACGAGGAACGAGGAACGAGCGCGCGCAGCTCTACTCGCGCGCGTGACGGTCGCCGCTCTCGTCAGGGTTTGAAGACGGGGCCGTCCTTCTGGAGGCCCTCGGACGGAGAGCGGCCCGCGATCGACGGCCATCCGTTCACGTAACGGATCGGATCGATCATGAGCATGCGCCCGCCGGGCTGCTTCGTGTCGAACGAGTGGTAGACCATCCACTCGGTGCCCGCGTCGTCGACGACGACGGCGTTGTGGCCTGGGCCGAGCCAGCGCGCGTTGCCGACGAGGATCGTGTTGTCGGGCGCGCCCGTGCTCGGGCCGAAGTCCTCGAACGGTCCCATCGCGCTCTTCGCACGCGAGACCATCACCGCGTAGTGCGGGGGCGCGTTCGCGCTGCCGCAGCAGTCGTCGCCGGAGAAGAACAGGTAGAACGTGCCCGCGTGCTCGTGGAGCCACGCGCCCTCGATGAGCCGCTCGTACGCCTTCGCGGAAGGCACGAGGAGGCTCGTCGGCTTCGACCCGGGCGCGAAGCGCACGCGATCGGGCGCGAGCTCCTGCACGCGGATGGCCTCGAAGCCCGAGCCCCAGTAGAGGAGCGGCTTGCCCGTCGTCGGATCCACGTGGACCATCGGGTCGATGTTGACGAAGCTCGGGCCGCACACGATCGGCGTCCCGGTGTCGACGAACGGCTGGTCGGGGCCGTTCGCCTTCGCGACACCGACGCAGAACGAGCCCGTGCCGGCGTTCTGCTCGGCGGAGAAGTAGAGGAAGTACGTCCCCGCGTGCTCGACGACGTGGGGCGCCCAGAACGCGTTCTTCGCGCTCGCCCAGGAGGGCTTCGCCACGAGCGCGTCGCCGAGCGTCTTCCAGTGCACGAGGTCGCTGCTCTCGGCGCGCTGGATCAGGCCGCCGGTCGCGAACGCGTACAGCTTGCGATCCTTGCCGCGGATGACGGTCGGATCGGCGAAGTCCCGCGCGAGCACGGGGTTCGCGTACGGGACGGGCGGCGGCAGCGGCGCGTCGGCCGCCCCGTCCGCTGCGGAGAGGCCGCCGTCGGCGTCGGGCGCGCCCGCGCCGTCCGCCGGCGCGCCGGCGTCTGCCGCGGGCGAGGTGCCGTCGACCGCGGCCAGCTCCTCGTCGCCTCCGCACGCGAGGCCTCGCGTCGCCGCGAGGGCGACGGCGAGCGTGTAAACCAGCTCTCTCGAATTCGTCACGTCGC
>JBDHVD010000515.1:0-6454 GCA_039809525.1 Labilithrix sp.
GCGATGCTCCGCGACCTCGACGACCAGGAGCAGGCGTCGACGCTCCTCGCCGCCGCGATCTTCACCGTCGGCGCGCTCGTCGCGCGCGACCTCGGCCTCGGGCCGGAGCGCGTCCTCACCGCCCTCGGCGTGCCGCTCGACCGCGCCGCCGCGGGCTCGGTGCCGGCGCTCCGGTCCGCGGCGAGCGCGATCCGCGTCGCGATGTGGATCCTCCTCGTCGGGGCGACCGGCTCGCTCCTGCCGTCGAGCGCGATGCTCGGCCTCCGGCGCGTCCGCTTCGCGCGCGGCATGCTCCTGGCCGCGTCCGGCGCGATCGCCGGCGGCCTCGTACGCCTCCACGCGTGGCCCGTCCTGGTCGCGGGCCTCACCCCGCACGCCGCGCTCGACGCCTCCCTCGCGCTGCCACGGACCGAGCTCGCGCGGGGCGCGGGCGTGCTGCCCCGACGGGAGGTCCGATGACCAGGCTCACGCGTCCGTTCGCCGCCGCGCTCGCCCTCGCGCTCGCGTTCATCGTCGTCATGCGCCTCGCGGTGCGGAGCGCGATTCCGCAGCTCGCCGCCGGGCTCCTGGCGACGGCCACGCTCCTCCTGCTCGTCGCCGCGACGTTCCGCGCGCTCGTCGTCCTCGGCCCCTGCGCCACCGACGAGCGCGGGCTGCCGCGCGACCTCCTCCAGCGCCACGGCTTCTGGGTGGTGGCGATCGGCACGTGCCTCGCGCTGCCGGCGCTCGGCGCCTTCGGGCTCGTCGATCCGTGGGAGACCCACTACGCGGAGGTCGCCCGCGAGATGATCGAGCGGCGCGACTTCGTCTCGCCCTGGTGGGCGAACGAGGGCTGGTTCTTCTCGAAGCCGGTGCTCACGCCGTGGCTCGAGGCGCTCGCGATGGTCGTCTTCGGCGTCGACACCGGTCCGAACGGTCCCGTCGCCGGCGGCGCGCACCCCGAGTGGGCCGTCCGCTTCCCCGCGTTCGCCTGCGCGCTCCTCGGGACGTATGCACTCTACAACGGTGTGTCGCGCACCGCCGGGAGGCGCGCGGGCTTCGTCGGCGCGCTCGTCCTCTGGACCTGCCCCGGGTTCGCGATGCTCTCGCACCAGGCGCTCACCGACATGCCGCTCGCCGCAGGCGTCGCCGCGTCGCTCGGGCTGTTTCTCCGCGCGCTCGCGGCGCGGGACGGCGCGAAGGCGTCGCCGCGGGCGGGGACCGTCCTCGCCGGCGCCTTCCTCGCGATGGTGCTCCCGCAGCTCGCGGCGATCCTCCTGTCGCGCTCCGGCGCGGGCTCACCCCACGCCTGCGGCCTGCCGAGCCAGCCGGCGTGCGCCGCGCTCCGCTTCGCGTACCCGCGCATCACGCCCCTCGTGCAGCTCGCGTTCTGGATCCCGATCACCGGCTGGCTCGCGCTGCGCATCGCCGAGGAGCGCCGCGCCTCACGCCTGTTCGCGTTCGCCGCCTGGGCATGCGCCGCCTTCGCGACGATGGCGAAGGGCCCCGCCGGCCTCGCCGTGCCGCTCGCCGGCTGCGCGCTCGCGGCGATCGCGACGCGCTCTCCGCGCTCGCTCCTCCGCCTCGGCCCGCACGTCGGCGCCGCGATCGTCGTCGCGCTCGTCGTGCCCTGGTACGTCGCCGCGTGGGCGCGCCACGGACGTCCGTTCTTCGACGAGCTCGTGATGCGCCACATGCTCGGCCGCACGCTCGATCACCTCCACGACACCAACGCCGGCGAGGACGTCGGCCTCGCGTACTACGTGCATCAGCTCGGCTACGCGACGTTCCCGTGGTCGGGGCTCGTCCTCGCGGGCGCGTGCGCGGTCCCCGCACGCGCCGACGATCGGTCCGCACGCATGCGCGTGCGCGCGCTGCTCTACGGCGCCGCGCTCTTCGCCTTCGGCCTCGTGTCCGCGATGCGCACCAAGTTCCATCACTACGTGCTCGTGGCGCTCCCCGCGCTGGCCATGACCGCCGGCGTCTTCGCCGACGAGCGCATCGGCGTGCTCGCGTCCGGCCGCGGCCGGGTCCGCGCGGCGTGGACCGCGCTCCTCTCCGTCGCCGGCGCCGCCGCGGTCGTGCTCGTGGGACGCGCCGCCGCCGCCTCGCCTCGGCGGTTCGTGCTCCTCTTCACCTACCGCTACACGCGCGAGTGGGCGTCGACGCACGCGTTCGCGACGATGATCGCCGTCGTCACCGGCGCCGCGGCGATCGCCGCCGTCGCGTTCGCGTTCCGTCGCATCCGCCGCCCTGCGCTCGCAGGGGCATGCGTCGTCGGCCTCGCCGCGAGCGCGCTCTTCCTCGACGCCTACCTCCCTCGATGCGCGATCGACGGAGGCCAGCGCGGCATCTTCGAGGCCTACTACCGCGAGCGACCGCAGGGGCCGATCGTCGCCTACCAGCTCAACTGGAAGGGCGAGAGCTTCTACAGCGGCAACGACGTCGCGATCTTCGTATCGAGCGGCGCGCCGCTCCGGGCCTATCTCGATCGCCGCGTGCGCGAGGATCGACGCACCGTCTACTTCGTCACCGAGCGCGGCCGCGTCGGCGCGCTCCGCAGCGAGCTCGGCGCGCGCGTGCGTGCGTTCACCGAGCTGACCGGCGCGGACGCGTCCGGCGAGTTCACGCTCGTGCGCGCGGAGCTCTGAGCCGCGGCTATCCTCGGTACGTGCTCCTCGAGCGCGCGTACACCGAGCACCTCGGCACGTTCCGCTGCACGTACCCGGGCGCGAAGGGCACCGATCTCGGCATCAGCTTCGTGCAGGGCGGCCGCGTCGTCTTCCTCTTCGGCGACACGATGGCGGACGATCCGCGCCTCCAGGACGTCGACCTCGCGGCGACGGCGCCGCTCGTCCTCGATCGCGCCGCCCCTCCGGAGCTCGCGTGGCTCGGTGCGCTCGCGCCTCCCGGGCTCCCGCTCGGCCGCATGGGCGTGCCCACCGACGGCGTCGCAGTCGGCGACGACACGTACGTCTTCTTCGCGACGCGCTTCGACGAGCGCACGCAGACGTACGGCAGCTCCGCCCTCGCCCGGACGAGAGGGCTCGCGCTCGATCGCCTCGAGCTCGTGCACGAGGCGCCGGCAGGCGACTTCGCGAACGTGAGCGTGATCGTGGAGGGCGACGAGGCGTTCGTCTTCGGGACCGGCGCGTACCGCCGGAGCGCGATCCGCCTCGCGCGCGTACCGCTCGCACGTCTCGCCGATCGCGCCGCGTGGGCGGTCGCTCCCGCTCCGGTCGTCGACGTCGCGTGCGCCGGCGAGCTGTCGGTGCGCAAGCATCCACGGCTGCCGCTCTACCTCCTCGCGTACAACGCGAGCGAGCCGCGCGGCATCGCGCTGTGGCTCGCCGATCATCCTGCGGGACCGTGGCGATCGGCCGGCCTCCTCTACGCGCCGGGCGACGGCTACGAGCGCTTCATCCATGCGAAGGAGAGCGCGGTCGGTCACGACGACGGCCTCTCGCAGCCGGGCGACGAGGAGACGTGGGGCGGCGAGTACGGGCCGTACTTCGTTCCGTCGTGGTTCGAGGAGGACGGCGGCGCGCTCGGCATCGTCTTCACCCTCTCGTCGTGGAACCCCTACCGGGTGCACCTCGTGCGCACGTGGCTCGTCCCCCCGGGCGTCACGCGCGCCCGGCCCGTCCGCGGCGTCGGCCTCCCTCCTCCGGAGCTCGCGAGCGACGGCACGTTCACCGTCGCCGCGTCCACGCGCGCGCTCGCATTCGCCCTCGCGCCGCGTCGCTTCCGGCGCGAAGCGACGGTCACGCTCGTCCGCGGCGGGGACGTCGTCCGCGCCTCGCGCTCCAGCCGATGGCGCCGTCGCGTCGTCCGCTGGGACCTCGAGGCGTATCGCGGCGAGACGTTGCAGCTGGACGTCGGAGCCGCGGCCGTCGAAGGCATCGCGTTCGTCTGACGTGATGTAGCCTGCACGGATGAGGTTCGACGCGAATCGCGACATGAAGGTCGACGCGGCGCAGGGCGACGACGGGCTCTTCACCTTGCGCACGAAGGGCCTCGCGCTCCGGCGGAGGCCCGAGCTCGAGATGGTGGAGGTCCCGGAAGGCGCGCTGCGCGCGGCCGGCGCGGTGATCAACCGGGTCGCCGAGTACACGGTGAACACCGCCGAGGTCCTCGCCGATCAGCGGATCGGCCTCACGCTCGGCGACGAGGACGACGACGACGACGACGACACGCTGATGCTCGCCCTCCGCACGACGGCCGCCGAGGTGCCGAAGACCGGGTTCTTCGCGGGGCTCGGCGGCGGCGCGAAGGGCGTCCTCCGGCTCGGCGACGTCACGGCCGAAGACGCGGGCGCGCCGCTCACCGCCCTGACGACGATGCTCGTGCACCGCGCGCGCGTGCGCCTCGCGAAGGACGACGTCGACGGCGCACGCGACGAGCTTCGCACCGCGATCGCGATCTTCCCGGGCGAAGAGGGGACCGGATCGGGGCCGATCATCGGTGACGGCGCCGCGGCGTTCAACTGGCAGAACCACCTCGCCTACCTCGCGCTCGCCGAGCTCGAAGGCGACGCGGGCGACGAGGACGAAGCCGCGACGCTCTTCGCGCATGCGCTCGCCCGTTCGGATGCGCTCGCGCTCGCGGAGCTCGGCGCCCCTGTCCGCGACCTCACGAGCACGGACGGGAGCGACCTCGAACGCATCGCCGCGCGCATCGTCCTGCACAACCTCTCGCGCGATCCGCGCTTCGACGGCGTCCCGGTGCCGAGCGCCGCGCACGCCGTCCTCGTCAGCCCGCTCTGGGAGCCCGTCGGCGACGACAAGGTCGGACGCCGCGCCTCGCTCGTCCCGGCGGGCTTTCGCGAGCTCTATTACGACGGCGCCGCCGCGAGCGGCCTCCGCACCGCGGGCGCGCGCATCGCGGCGAACGCGGTCCGCGAGGCGCTCGGCGATCCCGCGCGCCTCGCGTGGTCGCTGCGGGACGTTCGCGGGCTGTGGAAGGACGATCATGCGCCGGTCGTGGAGACCGTCGACGATCTCCACCCGGCGCACGGTCTCCTCTCGACGCTGCTCGTCTTCGTCGGCCGGTGCTTCCGCGCGGGCGCGACGGAGGCGCAGATCGTCGCCGGGCTCGCGGGCACCGACGACGACGCTCTCGCCGAGCTCCTCACCGCCGAGAGCGAGTGGGAGCTTGCTCAGTACGGCGCGGCGCTCTCGATGAACGAGAGCTGACCGCTACTTCATCATCGACTTCAGCGTCGTCGCCATGTCGCTCGGCGTCGGCGCGACCTTCGCGCCGGCGGCCTCGAGCGCCGCGATCTTCGCCGCGGCCGTTCCCTTGCCGCCCGAGATGATCGCGCCCGCGTGGCCCATCCGCTTGCCCGGAGGCGCGGTGGTGCCGGCGATGAACGCCGCGACCGGCTTCGTCATCTTGGCCTTGATGAACTCGGCGCCGCGCTCCTCCGCGCCGCCGCCGATCTCGCCGATCATGATGACGCCGTGCGTGTCCGGATCGTTCTGGAACAGCTCGAGCACGTCGACGAAGTCCATGCCGTTGACCGGGTCGCCGCCGATGCCGACGCAGGTCGACTGACCGATGCCGAGCGCGGTGAGCTGGCCGACCGCCTCGTACGTGAGCGTGCCGGAGCGCGACACGACGCCGATGTTGCCCGCCTTGTGGATGTGGCCGGGCATGATGCCGATCTTGCACGCGCCCGGCGTGATCACGCCCGGGCAGTTCGGACCGACGAGGCGCGGGATCGGCTTGCCGGCGAGCTTCGCCTCGGCCTGACGCGCCTCGAGCACGCGGCGGACGCCGAGCATGTCGACGACCGGGATGCCCTCGGTGATGCAGATGACGAGCTCGAGGCCCGCATCGAACGCCTCGAGGATCGCGTCGGCCGCGCCCGGCGGCGGGACGAAGATCACGGTCGCGTTCGCGCCCGTGCTCTTCACCGCGTCGTCGACGGTGTTGAAGACCGGGACCTTGCCCTCGAACTTCTCGCCGCCGCGCGTCGGCGTGACGCCGGCGACGACCTGCGTGCCGTACTCGATCATCTGCTTCGCGTGGAACGACCCCGCGCCGCCGGTGATGCCCTGGACGAGGACCTTCGTGCTCTTACCGACGAGGATGCTCACTTCGCACCTGCCTTCGCCACGGCTTCGACGATCTTCTGCGCGCCGTCGGCCATGGTCGCGGCCGCCTGGATGGCGAGGCCGCTCTCGTTGAGGATCTTGCGACCGAGCTCGACGTTCGTGCCCTCGAGGCGCACGACGAGCGGCACCTTGAGGCCGAGCTCCTTCGCCGCCGCGACGACGCCGTTCGCGATCACGTCGCACTTCATGATGCCGCCGAAGATGTTGACGAAGATCGCCTTCACCTTGGGGCTCTTGAGGATCATGGAGAAGGCCTTGGTGACCTGCTCCTGGGTGGCGCCGCCGCCGACGTCGAGGAAGTTGGCGGGCGCGACGCCGTGCTTCTCGCCGGCGTGCTTGATGATGTCCATCGTCGC
>JBDHVD010000516.1:0-6443 GCA_039809525.1 Labilithrix sp.
GCCGCCGAGGCCTGCCGCCCGCGTCCGCACGCGGGATGGTGCCGCCGCCGTCCTCGCGGCGCGCGCCCCCGCCGCTCCCTTCGGCGCCCCCGGCGCCGGCGGCCGCTCCGATGGGGACGCTCTCGCTCGCGAAGCGCCTGGTGCTCACCCACGAGGGGCGGAGCGTCGAGGTCGACAAGGAGCACTTCATCATCGGCCGCTCGAAGGGCCAGGCCGATCTCCGGATCGACGATCCGAACGTGTCGCGCCAGCACGCGGCGATCGAGCGCATCGGCTCGATCTACTACCTCGTGGATCTCGGCTCGACGAACGGCGTCTACGTCGGCGACGACCGCGTGACGCGGCGCGCGCTCGTCGACGGCGACGTGATCGCGGTCGCCTCGCACCGCATCGCCTGCTCGCTCGGCTGAGAAAATCTCCGGCCCCTCCGGCCCCCCGCGTGCTCCGCGTGTATGATCCGCGCGGCATGGCGCTCGGTATGCCGTTCCGCTCGATCCAGCACGTCTACTTCGACGACCTCGACGCGCTGAACATCCTCCACAACGTCCGCTTCCTCCTCTTCATGGAGCGGGCGCGAGGCGAGCTCTTCAACCAGCTCGGCTTCCGCTGGGAGGACGACCTGACGGTCAACCCGGACAAGTACCACGTCGTCGCGGCGCACCAGATCGAGTACCGCTCGCCCGTCCGCGGCGAGGGCGAGCTCTCGGTCGAGATCCAGCCGATGCACCTCGGCCGCTCGAGCGCCGTGCTCGCGGCGAAGGTGAAGGCGCTCCACGGCGACATCGTCCATGCCGAGGGCACGACGCGCCTCGTGCGCCTCGATCCCACGACCCAGAAGCCGTGCTCGTGGAGCGATCGCTTCCGCGCCGCCTTCGGCCCGCTGGTGAAGGCGCCGTGAAGCGAGCCGCCTCCGCGCTCGCCCTCGCGGCGATGCTTGCATCGTGCACCGAATCGAAGAAGGCGCCGCCGTCCGAGCCGCCCGCGACCGCGCCGTCGGGCGTCGCGGAGCTCGGGTTCGACGCGGGGCCGCTCGATCTCGCCGATCCGCCGGCGCCGGCCGGCGATCTGAAGGCCGACATCGAGCGCTTCGTGAACGTCGACACCTGCGTCGCCGAACGCGCGAAGCTCGATCCGCTGGTGGGCGATGCCCTCCGCGCGATCGGCTACGACACGTTCCTGCGCGATGCCTGCCGCCTGCTCGAGGCCGCGAAGGATCGGAAGCGCGAGACCTGCGACAAGATCGACTCGAGCGCGCTGCGTGCGCGCTGTCAGAGCTGGGTCGCGATCGTGGCGCAGACGCCGGACGCGTGCCCGCTGACGTACGAGGCCTTCCCGGCGCGCGGCCGCCATCCCACGTGCGTGGCCGTCGCCGGCCGCGATCCCCGCCTCTGCGCGGGCGAGGGCCGCGCCGCGCCGCGGGCGACGTGCGAGGCGCTCGCGTCGCGGGACGAGGCGAGGTGCGATGTGCTGCTGCCGAGCGATCGCCCGGCGTGCAAGCGCGAGGTCGCACGGTGGCGCGGTCTCCTCTCGGCGCCGCTCGACGGGCTGCCGAAGCTCCCTGCCGCGCATGCGAAGCTGACGGTGAAGGGCGACGGGCCGACGCCCGATCCCGCCACGCCGGAGGTCGACCTCGGCGCCGATCTCGCGCGCGGCGCGGTCGTCGTCACGCTGCGCGAGCGCGTGCGCGTCGAGCTCGGGACGCTCGGAGAGAGCGAGGCGGTGCGCGTCGCGCCGGTGCCCCAGAAGCGTCCGCGCGTCGGCCTCGCCGTGCTGCTCGATCCGCCGGCGCTCGGCTCGAAGGATCCGCCGAAGCCGGTGCTCGAGAAGCTCGAGCTCGAGATCCCCGGCGAGGCGACGCTCGTGGTCCCGGGCGCGAAGTGCGATTGCAAGGTGACGACCGCGCGCATCGACAAGACGCGCGGCGGCGAGGTGGCGCTCGTCGTCGACGGGACGATCTCGCTCGGCACGCGCGCATACAAGGTGTCGATCGACATGGGCACCTTCGTGCGCGACGTGGTGGCCGAGCAGACGGGCTCGCGTGCGCTCCCGCCGCTGCACCCGCTCCTCGGCGGCGACGCCGGCCGTTAGGCCGCGACCCGCCGATCAGACGCCGAGCCGCCGGAACGCCTCGGCGAGCTCGGTCTCTCCGAACGGCTTCGTGAGCCACCCGCGGATGTGCTGGCCGACGGCGCTCCGCACGACGTCGTCAATCACCGATCCGGTCACGATCAGCACCGGGACGTCGGGACGCGCCGCCCGCAGCTTCTCGAGCAGCTCGGGCGTCGGCATCCCGGGCATCACCAGATCGAGGAGCACCGCCGAGACCTCCGCGCCGTGCTCGGTGAAGAGCTCGAACGCGTGCGCGCCGTTCTCGGCCTCGAGGACGCGGTAGCCGAGGGCCTCGAGCGAGCTCCGGCTCGCCTGCCGCACGAGCCGCTCGTCGTCGGCGAGCAGCACGAGCCGGCCTTCGCCGGAGGGCGCGACGGCGCGCGGTGGCGCAGCCACGCGGACCTCGGCCGCGACCTCGACGTCCTTTGCGCGCGGGAACGCGATGCGGACGACGGTGCCGCGCGGGACGTTGTCTTCGATCTCGATGAACCCCGCGTGCCCCTTCACGATGCCGTGGACCGTCGAGAGGCCGAGGCCGGTGCCCTTCACCGGCCCGAACGTCTTCGTCGTGAGGTACGGCTCGAAGACGCGGTCCTTGATCGACGGATCGATCCCCGTCCCCGTGTCCGCGACCTCGAGCACGACGTACTCACCGGCCGGACACGTACCGACGGACCTCGCGGCGAGCGTCCGGGGCTCCACGCGGATCACGACGTCCCCCGTCGTCGGAATCGCGTCGCGCGAGTTGATGAGCAGGTTCATCAGGACCTGCTCGATCTGGGAGCGGTCCGCGAGGAGCCATGCCTGCGCCGGCGCGGGGAGCTCGGCGCGGATCCGGATGCGGCGATCGAACGTGCGCTGCGCGAGGTCGACGACCGACTTGACGATCCCGGCGACGTCCACGGGCGCGAGCATCTTGTTCGCGCGACCGGCGAACCCGAGCAGGTTGCGGATCAGCGCGATCGCGCTCTCGGTCACCGCATCGACGTCGGCCAGCGCCTCGATCTTGCGCGCATCGTCCTCCTGCGCGCGGAGCCGCGAGATGACGAGCTTCGTCACCGTGAGGAGGTTGTTGAAGTCGTGCGCGATGCCCGCGACGAGCTGGCCGATCGACTCGAGCCGCTGCGAGCGCGCGACACGTCGCTCGCCCTCGGCGCGCGCGGCCTCCGCCTCCACCTCGCGCGTCATGTCGGTGAAGGCTTCGAGCACGAAGGTGAGCGTGCCCGACTCGTCGAAGATCGGCTTGGCGAAGACGCGGAGGTAGACCTTCCGCCCGTCGCGCCGGTGGACCACGAGGTCGTCGACGACCACGGTCGCGCGCGCGGCGAGGACGCGCTCGAACGGCATCTCCGCCTCGGGGTAGACCGAGCCGTCGGGCTTGTGGACGCCGTACGGCTCGACGAACCCGCCGCGGAGCGCATCCGGCGGCTCGTCGAGGCCGAGGACCCTGCGGAACTCCTCGTTGACGTAGACGACCTCGCCGCTCGGGACCCGTCCCATCCAGATGGCGACCGGGAGGTGCTCCGCGGCGATCCGGAGCTCGTCGAGTGCGGACATCGGGTTCGGGTAATAGAACGTGCCTGTCCGGGAATCTACCGACGGGCGCCGCGGCGCTCGGTCACACGCCGATGAACAGGCGGTGCGCGAAGTTCCGCTCGAGACGCGCGCGCAGCACCTTGTCGGCGGCGAGCTCGATGTCGTACTCGATCCGCTTGAACTCGAACCGCTTCTTGTCGGAGTCGAAGACGGTGAAGCTCGCACGGTTGTCGAAGTCGCGCGGCTGACCGACCGAGCCGACCGAGACGATGTACTTCTTGTCCGGCGCGAGCTCGAAGTCGACGGCCGGCAGCTCCTCGACGCCGGACTTCGTGAGCGCGAACACCTTGCACAGGTGCGAGTGCCCGATGAGCGTGATGTGGCCGAGCTTGTCCCAGAGCGGGAGGCACTCGCGCGCCTGCTCGGGCGCGAAGATGTACTCGAACTCCTCGAGGCGGACGGGCGAGCCGTGACAGAGCAGCACCTCGACGTCGTCGAGCTTGTGCTGGTAGGGCAGCGACTTCAGCCACGCCATGTTCTCCGTCGAGATCATGGCGGCGTGGACGTCGAGCGCGTGCCGCGCGGCCTCGTAGTAGTACGAGTAGTCCATGCGCCCGGACACCGCGGCGTCGTGGTTGCCGAGGATGGTGACCTTCGCGAGCTCGCGAACGAGATCGGCGCACTCGTTGGGCGAGCCGCCGTAGCCCACGGTGTCGCCGAGGCAGTAGTAGACGTCGATGTTTTCCTTCCGATACGCCTCGAGCACCGCCGAGAGCGCTTCGAGGTTCGCATGGATGTCGCTGAAAACACCGATCCGCATGGACGTACTAGGCTAGGCGGCAACGGCCCGCGACGGAAGTGCTTTCCTCTGCCCGTTCCGGGACTTTATCGAGTAAGGGCAACCACGCGCGGAAGGGCCAGGGCCGGAAGAGATGGGCGACGAGCACCAGTCCAACGGATCGAACGGGGCGAACGGGGCGAACGGAGCCGGCAGCTTCGAGGCGCATGACGCGGACGAGCACGCGCCGCCCGAGGCGCCTCCGGAGCCGATCGCGCCGCCGCCCGGGCCCGTCGCAGAGCTCGTCGCGGCCTGCATGCGGTTCGTCGCGTCCAAGTACAAGGTCCCGCTCGACGGCGAGCCGGACACGCTGAGCCTCCTCGACCAGTACGTGCGCGACGCGCGCGAGGCGGTGCGCGAGCGTCCCGAGTCGATCGATCTCGTCGCGCCGGCCATCGGCGCGTACCTCGGCGAGGTGATGCGCCACGAGTTCGGGGCCGAGTGGTCGCTCCCCTCCGAGACCGGCGGCGATCACGAGGCGTGGCGGCTCTGCTTCACTCACGTGTATCTTGCATTCAATCCGCTCGGCATGGCGCGCGAGGCGCTGACGATGTCCGAGGCGGAGGGCTGGAACGCGCATCTCACGCTCGATCCGGGCGAGGCCGACGAGATCAAGCAGCGCCTCGAGGCGATGCCCGAGGTCGACGAGGAGGAGTACTACCTGCCGTCGACGCGCTACGACGTGATCAACGCGGTCGTCGACACGCTCCGCGCGCGCGCCGAGAGCTCCGGCACGGGCAGCGTCCGGTTCGCCCCCGAGGACTACGACTGATCGGTCAGCGCGCGCCCGCGTCGGCGCCGCCGATCTGCGTGACGCCCGGAACCGTCAGCGTCGCGGGCGCATCCAGCGAGTCCCCGAGGAACGTGCGCCACTGGACGAGGTAGCGGCCACGCTGCAGACCGAGGATGCGCTCACGCGCGCCCGGCGCGACCCACGCGATCGGCACGCCGTCGACGTGGACCATGCGCAGCTGCACGGTGGCGTTGCTCACCACCAGGCCGTCGCCGGTGGCGGCGGGCGGCACGTCGATCGGGGCGGTGCGGAGCGCGGCGAGCTCCTGCTGCGTGAGCAGCGTCTCCATCCCGACGGTCGGGAGTGGTCCCCGCGCGAACGAGGCGCCGGGCGGCGGGACGAGCAGCTGCGCCTGCGCCATGTCGTTCTTCTTCAGGACGCCGGTGACCTCGAAGCCGAGCGATCCGTGGCCGGTCCACCGCAGCTCGACGCGCATGGGCAGCTCGTCGAGCGCGCAGACGGTGCTGTGGGGCGGTGCGTTCATGAGGTCGAGGAGGAAGCGGCACAGGAGGACGCCGCCCTCCCCGAGGCCCTCCTGCTTGCCGATCTCGAACATGGCCTTCGCCGCGCGCGTGGCGACCTCGACCTTGCGCGTCTTGATGCCGATGCGCTTGCCGCCGTCGGCCGAGGGCACGACCTCGGCGTTGCCGATCGGCGCGACGTCGAACCGTCGCTCTCCGAGCAGCGCACGCATCGCGCCGGGGGCGACGCTGCGATAGCTCGCGCCGCCCGGCCACACGACGATGTGCCCGTAGCGATCGGCGCGCGCGCGGATCTCCGTCTCCGGCGGGAGCACGAACCCGCTGCCCGCGAGGACCACCCGCATGCGCGACGGGCTGAGATCGATCGCCAGCCGCGGCTCCGTCTTCCGGCGGGCCGCGTCGAGCCCGGCGGCGTTCGTCTCGGGCACGCGCGGCGCTGCCGGCACGTCGGCCGGACGGAACACGGCCGACAGCGTCCACCCGACGGTGTCACGGCCGTACGAGTCGGCGCCGAGCGGCTCGTCACCGCGGACCGGCACCGGCGGCACGCCGCCTTCGGGCGCCGCCGGCATCGCGCTCGCGATGGTGGGCGGCGCAGCCGCGAGCGGCGCCGGCTCGGCGCTCGCCTGCGGGCTCGCGCTCGCGTCGGGCGTCCCCTCGCCGCTCGGCGTGCACGCCGTGAGGG